>JBDHQQ010000130.1:0-6820 GCA_039807145.1 Pseudoxanthomonas sp.
CAGCGTCGCGTCGGCGCCCTGCCCGCGCAGGTTGGCGCCGGAAACACCGTTGTTGCCGCGCGTGCCCGGAGGCGCGATGCCGCTGTTGGCGGCCAGGCTGTCCGGGCCGTTGCTGGCGATGTTGAGCTGCTGCAGCAACTGCTCGGCCGAGGTGATGCCCTGCGCCTCGATCTCGGCCTTCTGGATGATGGTCACCGGCAAGGCCGTTTCCACATCGGTGCGCTTGATGCGCGAACCGGTGACGGTGATCTTGTCGAGGTTCGTCGCCGAAGACTGGGAGGAAGACTGTTCGGCGTCCTGCGCTGCGGCCGGCACGGTCATCGCGGCCAGCACGGCCGCACAGAGCAGGTTCAGTCGGAAATTCTGGTGGGTTCGCATGTTGTCTCCAGGGCGGGAAGGTATTGCGGTACGGAACCGGGACGGGCTGATGGGTACGAAACGGAACGGGTAATCCTTCCCCTGGCCTCAGCCTTGCGCGACGTACGCAATGGCGATACGAAGCTGCGGCTTGTTTAACATGGTCTTTACAAAGACGTCAACGATTCCCGACGCTTTGCACGAATCCGGATACTTCCTGGCCGACAAGCTGGAGTTTTTGCGTTGGGGCACGGCTCTTCCCGAATTGCGGAAGGTCGTCATCGTCGGCATCCAGTCGCATCGCCACCAAGCGTCAGGGCTTTGCCGCGGCGCAATCGCCGATGCGGTCGAAGGCAAGATCTTCATAATCCGAACTGAAGTCGCCGCGCGGATTGAATTTGGCCATGCGCAGCGTGCGCATGCCGTCTTTCTCCGCGAAATCCAGCCAAGCGTTCTCGTCCACCGCTTCGTCGTCCCAGACCAGCAGGTAGCGGCCGTCGAGCCGGCCCACGCGCCCATGCATCTTCGGCGATTTCAGCGAACGCCACTCCACGCCCTTATCGACCCCGCAAAGACGCACTTCGCCGAACCACGGATCGCGCCAGACGCCCAGCCAATTGGCCATCGCCGCCGCCGTCGCCGGCTTGCGCTTGTCGACGTCCGGCAATGCCTGCCTGGGTGACGCTGGGGCCGTCGTCGCAGGCCGCGCCAGATCGTCGGCATAGCCCTGCACGCCCAGTGATCGGTCGGGTGCGGTGAACAGCTTGAGCAGCACAGTGCCCAACACGGTGCGGGCGCTGCCGCCGTCGCCGTTGATCATGAAGACGAAGCCGGACTTGCGGTCGGGCAACAACATCATCATCGAATACATGCCGCCCAGCGTGCCGGTATGCGATACCGTCCACGTGCCGTCCACGTCCGCCAGGCGGAAACCGTAGGCATAGGCGTAGTAGTGCGTGCCGTCCCAGCGCTGCTGCCGCTGCGATATCGGCATCGGCGTGCGCGCCTTCCACATTTCCGACCGCTGGTTGCCGCCCAGCCATTCCGCTTGCGCCGGCGTGGGCGCCAGCCAGTTGTTCGCCCAGCGCAGCATGTCGTCCAGCGTGCAACGGATGCCGCCCGCGGGCGCGGAAGCGATCTCCGGCACCACGTCCGCATCGCCACGGGTACGCACGATCCTGTCGCCGTCCAGGGTATGCGGCTGCGCCACGCTGCCGGCATCGACCAGCCTGAATTCCCCTACCCGGCAACCATCCAGCGCCAACGGACCGAGCACTTCGCGTCGCAGTAGTTCCTCGTAAGATGCGCCGCCCGCCGCCGCGGCCACCTGCCCGGCCACTACGTACAACAGGTTGTCGTAGGCGTAGCCAGCGCGAAAACCGTAGGCTGGCTTGATATTGCGCAGGCCGTGGACGATGTCGTCGCGGGTGAACAGGTTCGGCTCCGGCCACAGCATCAGGTCGCCGCCGCCTTCGGGCAGGCCGCTGTTGTGCACCAGCAGGTCGCTGACCGTCATGTGCTGCGTGACCCACGGATCGTGCATGGCGAAATCCGGCAGGTGCTTCACCACCGGATCGTCCCAGCGCAGCTTGCCCTGCTGCACCAGCCGCGCCAACAGGGCGGCGGTCATCGCCTTGCTGTTGGAGGCGATCTTGAACAGCGTCTTCGACGTGACCGGATCGCCACTGCCATGCACGGTTTCGCCGTAGCCGCGTGCGAACGTCACCTTGCCGTCCTCGATCACGCCGACCGCGATGCCGGGCAAGTGATAGCGGTCGATCGCCGCGCGCACGCCGGCATCGATGGCCTGCGGGGTCGGCCCGGCCGATTGCGCGGCGGCGGTTCCGGCGACAGCCAGCAGCGCCAGCAGGATCGCAATGGCATGCTTCATGTGATGCTCCAATCGTTGGCCGGCCGCTCGTCCGCGATCATCGTGCCGAAGTCCTGCCGCTTGCGGATCAACGCGTAACGGCCGTCGTCTGCCAGCACTTCCGCCGCCAGCGGGCGCGAGTTGTAGGTGGACGCCATCGACGCACCGTAGGCGCCAGCGCCGAGGATGGCGACCAGGTCGCCGGCTTCGCAGCGTGGCAGCGTGCGGCCGGTGGCGAAAGTATCGCCTGTTTCACACACCGGGCCGACCACGTCGTAGGCAACGGTTTCATGCCCGTCGTCGTTGCCGATGCGCACGATGTCGTGCCAGGCCTCGTACAGGCTCGGGCGCAGCAGGTCGTTCATCGCCGCGTCCAGTACCAGGAAATTGCGCGATTCGCCCCGCTTTTCCAGCAGCACGCGCGACAGCAGGATGCCGGCCTCGGCCACCAGCCAGCGACCCGGCTCGACCAGGATACGCCCCTCGAACCCGGCCAGCGCCGCGCGGATCGCATCGGCATATTCGCGCGCATCCGGCGCGCGTTCGCCCTCGCGGTAACGTACGCCCAGCCCACCGCCGACATCAATGCTGGCGATGGCATGACCGGCGGCATCCAACTCCTTCCAGAACGCGGCCATCCGCGCCAGCGCCTCGCGCACGGGATCGAGGCTCAACAACTGCGAGCCGATGTGCATGTGCAGGCCGTCCAGCCGCACGTTCGGCCAGCGGGCCTTCGCATCGAACCAGCCACGCGCCTCGGCGATGGAGACCCCGAACTTGTTTTCCGCCTTGCCGGTGGAGATCTTGGCGTGGGTCAGTGCGTCCACGTCTGGATTGATCCGCACCGAAGCGACGGCGATCTCGCCGCGCGCGGCGGCGATGCGCTGGATGGCGTCGATCTCGGCGCGCGACTCGATATTGAAGCGGCCGACACCCGCCGCCAGCGCGGCATCGATTTCGGCATCGGACTTGCCCACGCCGGAAAACACGATGTCGGCAGCGGCGATGCCGGCCCGCATGGCACGCTGCATTTCGCCGCCGGAAACGATGTCCGCCCCTGCCCCTTCGTCTGCCAGCAGGCGCAGGATCGCGCCATTGCCGTTGGCCTTGACCGCGTAGCGGATGCCGGCGCCCATGCCGTCCAGCGCCTGCTTCAGCGCACGGATGCGCTCGCGCAGCGCCGGTGCCGAATAGACGTACAGCGGCGTACCCTCGCGCGCGGCGAGCGCCGCCAGATCGACACCCTCGAACGAACCCGACTCTTCAATCATTTCAAGCTCCCGCCATCGCGTTCAATGAAATGGCGATCCGTCATGCGGACCGTGCTCTTAGGAAACCACAAATCCGCAGCGCTTTGCGTCCGGGCCAGGTCGGGAATCCCGATTGCCGGCCACGGCGTCGAATGTAAGGTTTGCGATTGCGCGCCATCTACCGTGCAGCCGGCAACCGCGTCAATCCATGCAGAATGCGCAAGTCCTCGGCCTCGAGCTCGATGCCCTCGCTCTCGATACCGCGGAAATGGTGGCGAAACGATCGCAATGCGCCTTCACGGTCGTCCAGCGGATAACCGATGGCCGCCATTGCCAGCCAACCATCGAAACCGGGCGGCGGGTCGCCGGCATTTTCGTCCGGCCATGCGCCGAAGCCGGCTTCATGCAGGCGTTTCCATGGGAACAGCGGGCCCGGATCGATCTTGCGACCCGGCGCCATGTCTTCGTGCCCGATGATCTGGCGACGCGGAATGCCCAGGCGTCGGGTCAGGTCGTCCAGCAACGCGACCAGGCGGTCGATCTGCACGTCGGGGAACGGGTCGTGCCCGCTGTTGTCGATCTCGATGCCGATGGATGCCGAATTGACATCGGTGATGGTCCCCCAGCGTCCGCTGCCGGCGTGCCAGGCGCGCTTGCCGTCCTTGACCAACTGGTACAGCGCACCATCGCGGCCGATCAGGTAATGCACGCCGACCGGTCCCTGGCTGTTGACGGTCTTCAGCGTTCGCAGGCTTTTCTCGGCCGATTCCTCGGTGGTGTAGTGCAGCACGACCAGCATCGGCTGGCGCTCGTTGAAATTGGGCGACTTCTCCCACCTGGCCAGCGGATTGCGACCGGTGGCACAGGACGACAACAGCAGCGCCATGAACAATGCAGGCAATATCCGGGTCAACGTGCGCAACTTCATCACTCTCACTTCGGCATGATTTTGTAGCCAGCCGCGCGGACCATAAACGAAACCGCCGCCGGATTGCGCCGGCGGCGGCCTGGATCATCCTGTCGCGTCAGAAGCTCCAGCTCACGACCAGGTTCATGTAACGCGGCGATTGCCAGTTCGTGCCTTGGCCGAAATACGGCATCAGCGTTCCCGGCGTGCTTTCGTAGCGCGAGTGCACGTTGATGACCGTCTGCCGGTTGAGCAGGTTGTACACCGAGAAACGCGCCTTCAGGTCGATGCCTTCCACCGGCAGCGTCCACGTCACGTTCGCGCCCAGGTCGTACACCCACGGCATGCGGCCGAACGCGCCACGGCCCGTGTATTCCAGTACCGACGTGGCGTAGCTGAACGGGTTGCAATTCGCCGTGCAGATCCAGCCGGAACCGCCGCCGCTGAATTCGCCGGGGCCACCCGCGCTGCGATTGTCCACGGGCCAGCGCACGCCGAACGCGGTAATCGGACCACCGGAAATCGCCGAGAGCGTCGCGCCGAAGCTCCACATCTCGTTGAGCTTGTAGGCACCACGCAGCTTGATCTGGTGCTCGTGGTCGTTGAACAGCACGCCGTAGCGCTCGTTCACCGCGGGATGGTCGAAGTACTGCACCAGGTTGGTGTCGTTATAGCCGGTGTCCGAGTTCACCGGGCCTTCCACGTTGCCTTCGCTCTTCGACCAGGTGTAGCTGGCGTTGAAGAACCACTTGTCGTCCCATGCGCGGTCGAGCTGGAACTCCACCGCCTTGTAGGTGCGCTTGGGCTTGGGGTAACCGATGATGACGCCGCTGCCCACGCCGATGTAACCATCCTTGGAGCTGTCGAACGTCACCCATTCCTCGGTAGTCGGGCACCACAGCGTATTCGTCTCGCCGGGGTTGAGGATCGGCCAGTCGCCGGAATACCACGGGCAACCCTCGACGTGGGTGATGCGCACGTCTTCCACGGCGCGCGTCACTTCGCGATAGGTCGCGTTCACGCCCCACGACCACGCCTGGCTGATCGCCTGCTGGAAGCCCAGGATGTACTCGTCCTGGAATACCTGCTTCAGGTCGCGGGCCACGGCCGTGCCCATGTCGGTGGGCGCAGGCACGTTGCCGGTGGTGTTGACGGTGCCGAGCTGCGCGCCGAGGATCGGCACGATATACGTGCCGCCCGACGGATTGTTCATCTGCTGCCAGCCCTGGAGCGTGTAATAGGTGTGTTCGTCGGTGGTGCCGCCGCCGAAATAGTCGGTCAGCTTGTTGGTGATGGGCAGGTAGTAACGGCCTGCGTTGCCGAACAACTTCATGGAACCGTCGCCCTTCATGTCCCAACTGAAGCCCAGGCGCGGCGAAATCATGTCGCTGAAGTCGGTTTTGGCAAACACCGCGCCCGATGCCAGCGTATTGGTGAACTTGTCGAAGCGCAGGCCCAGGTTCAACAGCAGGTTGGGCGTGACGTTCCAGTTGTCTTCGATGTAGAACGCCTGCGTGTCGGTGCTGACCGGCGCGCCGGTGACGTAGTAACGCGCATCGACTACCGCGGTGATGGCCGCGCCCTGCGCATTGGTCCCCGTGTATGGACCCGCGGGGACGATCGTACCGTCCGGCAACGAACTGCCAACGCCCAGCATGGTCACGTTATAGCTGCGTCCATCGCCCGGATACACGACCGAACTGTTGGAATCCATTACCTCCTTGTCGTAGCCGAAACGCAGCAGGTGGCTGCCCAGTTGCCATTCGAAATCCACGCGTCCCACTTCGCGTTCGTCGAAACGGCTGCTCACGCTGCTGTTGGTCGGGTGGCAGCCCGGCGTCGCGGCTTGCGGGAACATGCTGAAATAGGTGGTCGGGGGACGCCCGATAATGCTGCAATCGCCGTCCAGCGGCGTACTGCTGACGGCACTGCGCTTGTTCACGCCATACAGCACCTTGGCCATGAGGTTGTCGGTGAAGTGACCGGTATAGGTGATCGACCAGTTGTCGCCACCGCTGCCGGAAGTGCCCGTACCGCCCTGCGCTCCAAGGGTATTGGTATCCCAGTCGTAATCGTACGGCGTGCTGTTGGACTCGGCTTCGTCCGAGAACGCCAGCAATTCCAGCTTGTGGTTGTCGGTGATCATCCAGTCCAGCTTGCCGCCCCAGAAACCGTTGCTGGCCTTACTCTTGGAGGCCCTGTCAAGGGCGTTGCCATCGGTTTTGGTATAGCCAGCGGAATTGCTCTGGCGGTCTTCGTACATGGCGAAGAAGAACAACCGGTCTTTCACGATCGGGCCGCTGGCCCATACGTTGGTCTTGAACCAGCTGGACTTGTCGCGACTGTAGACCGCATGCAACGAACCGTCTTCGTGGTAGCGATCCTTGCCGCTGGACTGCCACGCGGACGGCTCCAGCGTCACTTTCACGCCGCCGT
>JBDHQQ010000131.1:0-6790 GCA_039807145.1 Pseudoxanthomonas sp.
GGCTTCATGTACAGCAATGGCCCCAACACTATCCGCGGCAAAGGCAATGACCTGACCGTCGAGATCGGCCGCATGGTGCCGCTCCAGTGCAGCTCAAAGTAGCCGCAAGCCTGAAAATTCACTCAAGCCGACGCCACCTCGCCCAAGGGATATGAAAGGCATGGGTCGCAGGCACTTCAACACACATCACGGCGATTGAAATGTTCGGCATCCAGCTCGCATAGGTTGGGGTGAGCTTGCGAACCCCAACACCCCGCGGCCTGACACATGGTGATGTTGGGGTTCGCTATGCTCACCCCAACCTATCTGCTTCCCGGCACGACTTGATTCGGCGTCCGGCGCATCGGGGGAACCGGCATGAACCAACGAGCGACATGGGCCTGGACAGCCGCCATTGCCGGCGGCGCATTGCTGTGGCTGATGGCGGCCGTCGCCAGCGGCAAGCGGGAGGCGTGGGACGCCTCGGTTTACTGGACCGTCGCCTATCCGTTGGGCATCGCCCTTGCCGGCGTCCTCGGCTATCGGGTTCCCGAGAAAGCCTGGCGCTGGGGCTTGGCCGTGATGTGGGCGCAGGCACTGGTGCTGATGGTGTCCGGATCGGACTTCGGCCTGTTGCCGCTGGGCCTGATCATGTTTTCCATCCTTGCCCTGCCCGCCGTCTTCGTCGCTATGCTCGCGGCCAGGTTCCGTTTGCGCAGGGGGAATTCCTGATGGCGATCATCCAGGGACTGCTGTTCATGTTCTTCGGCGGCGGACTGCTGTGGGTGGACTACCGCGCATTGCGCCTCGGCTGGCTGCCCTGCGGCCCCAACGGTTTCAAGGGCAGGCTGGAATTCAAGCGCGACGATCAAGCGCTGGGGTTCTGGACCATGTTCGTGGTTTACGGCGCCGGCGGCCTGTGGCTGCTGGTGTTCGCCCTGCGTCTGCTCGCCGGACTGGCCGAACCGTTGCCCCTCAGTTGATCTATCCTGCTGCGGAACGGCCTTGGCCGGATGCAGCGCAGCCGAAGATGCTTTTCGACAGACGAACCTTTGTCGTTGCGACCATCGCGGGGGGCGTGGCGTTCGCGGCATCCTGCGCGTCCTTGCCCACTGGAGGAAACAGCATGTATGGGCTGATCGGAAAGATGCGGGCCTTGCCGGGACAACGCGACGCCCTGATCGCCATCCTTGTCGAGGGGGTATCGGGCATGCCCGGCTGCCTGAGCTATGTCGTCGCGCAGGATCCCGCCGACCCGGATGCGATCTGGGTCACGGAGGTCTGGGACAGCGAAGCCAGCCACAAGGCGTCGTTGACGCTGCCGTCGATCAAGGACGCGATCGCCCGCGGCCGTCCCCTGATTGCCGGATTCGACCAGCACACGGAGACGGTGCCCGTTGGAGGCCACGGCCTCCAGGCTGTCGCCTGACAATCCATTCAAGCGATAAACGACGCAATTGGTGACCCACCGCATGGAAAAGGTCGTAGCCGTCGCGCGCTGGCTGTACGCCCTGTTCTACACGTACGTGGGTGCGGCGTGGTTCTCGCACGCGCTCTTCGGCACCGCGTGGCCGGACGAGAAGGAGACCCCGGCCGCGAAGGCGCTGACGACCGCGCTGACCGAAAGCGGCATCGTCGATCCATTGATCGCCGCGACCTGCCTGGCGGGCGGCGTGCTGCTGTTGTTCCGCAGGACCGCGCCGCTCGGCATCGCAGTCCTCGCGCCGCTGGTCACGGGCATCTTCGTCTTCCACCTTGCCCTCAACCAGAACTGGCCGTGGGGCACGTTCCACTTCTGCTATCTCGCGGTATTGGCCTGGCTGCACCGCGCCGCGTTCCGCCCGTTGTGGAATCACGGCCGGCGCACGCATTCATGACCTTGCTTCCGTAGAGCCGAATTCATTCGGCTGCTTTCCGTTCGGCGATGCATTTTTCGGCAAGAAGCAGCCGAATGAATTCGGC
Source organism: Pseudoxanthomonas sp. (assembly GCA_039807145.1). Taxonomy (GTDB): domain Bacteria; phylum Pseudomonadota; class Gammaproteobacteria; order Xanthomonadales; family Xanthomonadaceae; genus Pseudoxanthomonas_A. Next base: position 1,942 of record JBDHQQ010000131.1, read on the forward strand.
TCTACGACGCGTGGAGTGCGGCGTTAGCGGCCGGCGAATGCCTTCAGCGCCGATTTCAGGCGCGCCAAGCCTTCCGCCACGTCTGCGGCGCAGATGTTCAGCGCCGGCACGAAGCGCAGCACGTCGGGGCCGGCCTGCAGCAGCAGCACGCCGTTCGCGGTGGCGTGGTCGAGCACTTCGCCCGCGCGTCCGGCGTAATCCGGCTTCAGCACCGCGCCGAGCATCAGGCCGCGGCCGCGCACTTCGGAGAACAGGTCCAGGTCGGCGTTGATCGCGGCGATGCCGTCGCGCAGCGCCTGTTCCTGCCTGCGCACGTTGGTGGCGATCTCATCGGACGCCAGTTGCTTCAGCGCTACCCGCGCCACCGCCGCGGCCAGCGGGTTGCCGCCGAAGGTGGTGCCGTGCGCGCCGTAGCCCATGACCTCGGCGACCTTCGGCCCGGCCAGCATCGCGCCGACCGGGAAACCGCCGCCCAGCGCCTTCGCCAGCGACACGATGTCCGGCGTCACGCCGTCCTGCCAGTGCGCGAACAGCGTGCCGGTGCGGCCCATGCCGGCCTGGATCTCGTCGAGGATCAGCAGCGCGTCGTGCCGGTCGCACAGCGCGCGCACGCCGGCCAGGAAGCCGGGCGCGCACGGCGTGACCCCGCCTTCGCCCTGCACCGGCTCCAGCATCACCGCGGCGACGTCGCCGGCCGCCATCGCGTTTTCCAGCTGCGCCAGATCGTTGAAATCGACGTAGCGGAAGCCGCCCGGCAGCGGCTCGTAGCCTGCCTGGTACTTCGGCTGCGCGGTCGCGGTGACCGCGCCCAGCGTGCGCCCGTGGAAGCTGCCGCGGAAGGTGACGATGACGCGCCGCTCCGGCGGGCGGCCCTGCGCGGCGGCCCACTTGCGGGTCAGCTTGATCGCCGCCTCGTTCGCCTCGGCGCCGGAATTGCACAGGAACACGCGGGCGGCGAACTTCGACGCCTCGACCAGTTCCTTCGCCAGCAGCAGCGGCGGCGCGCTGTGGAACGCATTGCTGGTGTGCCACAGCTTGCCCGCCTGTTCGACCAGCGCCGCGGTCAGCTCCGGGTTGCAGTGGCCCAGCCCGCACACCGCGATGCCGGCGGCGAAGTCGATGTATTCGCGGCCGTCCTGGTCCCACACGCGCGCACCCTGCCCGCGCTCGATGATCATTTCGCGCTGCTTGTAGACAGGCAGGTAGTAGTCGCGGCCGAGGGCGAGGAGGTCGGAGGTGGTGGTCATGGCGTGCCGGGTAATGAAGCGGTGGGGATTGTTCTTGTCCGTCATGCCTGCTTTCGCGGGAATGACGATGCGGGGATTTTACGCGGTGGCTCACCAACTGCCGGTATTCGGCATCGAAACCCACGGCTCCCGCGGCGGCAGGGCTTCGCCCTTCTGCAGCAGTTCGATGGAAATCCGGTCCGGCGTGCGCACGAAGGCCATGCGGCCGTCGCGCGGCGGGCGGTTGATGGTCACGCCCAGCGACTGCAGGTGCGCGCAGGTCGCGTAGATGTCGTCGACCCCGAACGCGAGGTGGCCGAAGTTGCGCGCGCTGCCGTAATCCTCGTCGCTGCCCCAGTTGTGGGTCAGTTCGATCTCCGCTTCGGGGTTTTCCGGCGCGCCGAAATAGACCAGGGTGAACTTGCCGGCCTCGTTGTCGATGCGCCGGGTTTCCTTCAGGCCCAGGCCTTCGGTCAGGAAGCGACCGGTGGCGTCGAGGTCGTGGACGCGGATCATGGCGTGCAGGTATTTCATTTCCTTCTCCAGTGAATTCTTCCGCCCCTCCCCCTGCGAAGGCAGGGGGAGGCCGGGTAGGGTTGCGTGGTGGCCGATGGACTCTCTGCATGACCACTCAACCCCTCCCCGACCCTCCCCTGCATTCGCAAGGGAGGGGGTGGTTACAGGAACAAATCCGGCAGCAGCGGTTGCGCGGGATCGACCGCGTAGCCGGAAAGATCCGTCACTCCGGCTTCGGCCAGCACTTCGTCGTCGATGAAGAAGTGGCCGGCGCAGCCCTTCGCTTCGCGGACCAGGACCGCGTGCGCGGCATCGGCCATGATTTCCGGCTTGCGGCCGTTGGCCGTGGACACGCCGGGAATCATGTTGAGCGCGTCGGTGGCGATCAGCGTGCGCGGCCACAGCGCGTTGACCGCGACGCCCTGCGGGCCGAACTCGGCGGCCAGGCCCAGGGTGACGAAACTCATGCCCATCTTCGCCAGCGTGTAACCGGTGTGCGGACCCCACCACTTCGGGTCCAGCGACGGCGGCGGGCACAGGGTCAGGATGTGCGGGTTGGGCGCCTGCAGCAGGTGCGGCAGGCAGGCCTGCGCGCACAGGAAGCTGCCGCGCGCGTTGACCTGCTGCATCAGGTCGAAGCGCTTGATCGGCGTGTCCAGCGCGCCGCGCAGCCAGATGGCGCTGGCGTTGTTGACCAGGATGTCGATGCCGCCGAACGCATCGACGGTGGCGGCGACCGCGGCCTGCACTTCATCCTCCTCGCGGATGTCGCATTTCAATGCCAGGCCGCGCCCGCCGGCGGCATCGACCGCTTCGGCGGCGGTATGGATGGTGCCGGGCAGCTTCGGGTTGGGCACGCTGGACTTCGCCGCGATGGCGACGTTGGCGCCGTCGCGCGCGGTGCGCAGGGCGATGGCCAGGCCGATGCCGCGCGAGGCGCCGGTGATGAACAGGGTCTTGCCGGAGAGCGTGGTCATGGGGTTTTTTCTGACGTCTCGATGGGGAGGGTCTGTCGTTCCCGACAATGCGGGGGAACGGCGCACATTATCGTCCTGAATCGCGATTGACGGGCCGCATGCCCGGCCCGCGACTGCCTCGCGCATCGGCGCGGGCGGGCCATGTCCGCCCCCTATAATCCGAGCCGATGAATTCTTCCTGGTTCGACAGCCTGCTGGCCTGGATCGGCGCGCATCCGCTGGCGGCGGGCCTGCTGGTCTTCCTGATCGCGTTCAGCGATGCGGTGATCGTCCTCGGCGCGATCGTACCCGCGCTGCCGTTGCTGGTCGGCATCGGCATCCTGATCGGCATGGGCGAAATCTCGGGCCCCTACGCGGTGGCCAGCGCGACGCTGGGCGCGCTGGCCGGCGACGGGCTCAGCTACTGGGTGGGCCGGCGCTGGGGCGAGAAGCTGCGCGGCGTGTGGCCGTTCCGCCGTTATCCGCAGCTGCTGGATCGCGGCGAAAACCTGTTCCGCCGCAACGCCTTCAAGGGCATCCTGATCGCCCGCTACGTCGGCCCGTTGCGCGCGTTCGTGCCGGCCGTCGCCGGCATGTCGAAGATGCCGCTGGCGCGCTACCTGGCGGCCAGCGGCGTCGCCTGCCTGTCGTGGGCGGTGTTGTTCCTGCTGCCCGGCTGGGTGCTGGGGCAGGCCTACGACGCGGTGGCGGCGGTGGCGGGCCAGCTGGCCATCGTGCTGGGACTGCTGCTGGCGGTGCTGGCGGCGGCGTGGTTCGGCGTGCTGTACACGTACCGCTGGTTCGCCGCGCACGCCGACGCGCTGCTGGCGCGCGCGTTGCGCTGGTCGCATGCGCATCCGGTGCTGGGGCGCTACACCGAGGCGGTGGTCGATCCGCGGCGGCGCGAATCGGTGCCGCTGGCGCTGCTGGCGGTGCTGCTGCTGGCGGTGGGCTGGGTGGCTTTCGCCTTCCTCGGCTGGGTGGTGGGCCACGGCGAACCGCTCGGCGTGGACCTGGCCCTGCACCAGCTGATGCAGGGCCTGCGCAATCCGCTGGCCGACGTGCCGCTGGCCGCGCTGGCTTCGCTCGGCGACTGGCCGGTGCTGGTGCCGGCGGCGGCGCTGGCGCTGGGCTTCCTGGTGTGGCGCAAGCGCTGGATGGCCGCGGCGCACTGGCTGGCCGCGCTGGTGTTCGGCCTGGCGCTGACCGCGTGGCTGGGCGCGATGATCGATATTCCCAAGCCGCCCGCGGTCGGCAGCGGTTTCGGTTTCCCGTCGGTGGCGGTGACGATGGCGACGGTGCAGTTCGGCTTCTTCGCCGTGCTGATCGCGCGCGAACTGCCGGGCCGCCGGCGGATCTGGCCGTACCTGGTCGCCGGCGCGGTGGTGGCGCTGATCGGCTTCGCCCGGCTGTACCTGGGCGCACACTGGCTGAGCGACGTGGTCGGCGGCGTGCTGCTGGGCGCGGTGTGGCTGCTGGCGCTGGGCATCGCGTACCGCCGCCGCGTGAGTCGCTCGTTCTGGATGAAGCCGCTGGCGCTGATCTTCTACGGCGCGTTCGTCGCGGCGGGGCTGTGGTACGCGCCGCGCCACGTCGCGCCGACGCTGGCGCGTTTCGAATACGCGCCGCCCGTCGCGACGCTGGCCTTCGACGACTGGTGGAACACCGGCTGGCAGACCCTGCCCGCGCGACGCAACGAATTCGACGACCAGCAGCGCAAACCACTGGACGTGCAGGTCGCCGGTCCGCTGGCGCCGCTGCGGGCGAAGCTGGAGGCGGCCGGCTGGCGCGCGCAGCCGCAGGCCGGCTGGCTGGAAGCGCTGAGCCTGCTCGACCCCGATCCGTCCGACGACGGTCCGCCGGTGCTGCCGGCCACGCTGGAGACGCGCGCCGAGACCCTGCTGATGCTGCATCCCGGCGAACGACCGGACGAACTGCATGCGCTGCGCCTGTGGCGCGCACGCGCGCAGCTGGGCGACGGCACGCCGCTGTGGATCGGCAGCGCGCAGACCCTGCGCCACCAGCGCGCCTTCAACCTGGTCAACCTGTGGCGACCGACCCAGGAAACCGAAGCGGCGCTGCAGGCGGTGGGCGACGCCACCGCCGGTTTCCCGCAGCGCAGCGGAATACATCCGGATTCGGGGCTACCGG
>JBDHQQ010000132.1:0-6664 GCA_039807145.1 Pseudoxanthomonas sp.
CTTACTGCGCGTCGCGCTCGACGAAGGGCTTGCGCGGCAGGCGCTCCTCGCGCATCGCCGCGTGGTAGGCGAACGAAGCGATGACGGCGGCGGCCTGCTTCAGGTCTTCCGGCACGGCGTGGTCGTAGGTATCCAGATCGGTGTGGTGGGTATGGGCGAAATAGTCGGCCGGATCCTGCACGAACTGGAAGCCCGGCAGGCCGACGCGATCGAACGAGATATGGTCGGTGCTGCCGGTGTTGCGGGTGCTGACGATGGTCGCGCCCAGATCGCTGAACGGTTCCAGCCAGGCCTTGAAGATCGGCATCGCGGCGAAGTTTTCCTGCGCGTAGATGCCGCGGATGCGACCGGTGCCGTTGTCGAAATTGAAGTAGCTCGAGAAACGGCCGTAGTCGGCGCTGCGCCGCAGCGGGCCGGTACCGCGCTGGAACGCGCGCGGCAGGGCCTTCTGCTCGGGATCGGTCGGCTCCGGGTAGTCGGCCAGGTGCTTGGCGACGTAGCCGGCCGAACCGTTCAGGCCCTGCTCCTCGCCGCCCCACAGCGCCAGCCGGATGGTGCGCTTCGGCTTGACGCCAATGGCCTTGAGGATGCGCATCGCCTCCATCATCACCACGACGCCGGCGCCGTTGTCGGTCGCACCGGTGCCGCCGTGCCAGGAATCCAGGTGCGCGCCGATCATCACCACTTCGCCGGCCTTGCTGCCGCCCGGCAGTTCGGCGAACACGTTGGTCGCCGGCAGGTCGCCTTCGCTGGTGAAGCGCGAATCCACGTCGATGCGCATGCGCACGTCCTGCTTGCGCTGCACCGCGCGCACCAGCTGGTTGTAGTGCTCGGCCGAAACCACCAGTTCGGTGACGCCGACCGGATCGCCCGCCTTGCGCGCGCCGCCGCCCATCACCCGGACGATGCCGTCGTCGCGGCTGCTGATCGACAGGGTGGCCAGCACGCCTTCCTCGGCGAGGAACTTGTTCAGCGTCTTGCCCATTTCCGTGCGCTTGCGGTACTCGTCCATGCGCTTCTGCTGCGCGGCCGGGTCGACATCCTCGGCAATCGGGAACGTCTGCAACTCGCCCAGCTCGGCCTCGGTGTAGCGGCGGAAGTCGGTCTTGTCGGACGGCTTGTAGGCGCGCGCATCGTCCACCAGCACGATCTTGCCGCGCAGCTTGCCGCGCTGCTTTTCGATGTCGCCGGCGTCCTTGAAGGCGGCGATGACCACGTCGCCCTCGACCGGGCCCTGGGTGCCGGGGGTCCATGCCTTCGGCAGCGCGTGGATCGGCAGCTGGCGGGGCGAAAGCAGTTCGACGCGGGCCGAACCGAACTCCCAGCCGCGGCCGAAAGCCGGGTCGTAGACCTCGTCGTGCACGTCGGACAGGCCCCAGCCGCGCAGCTTGCCCTGCGCCCATTCGGTGGAGCGGGTATAGGCCGGCGAATTGGTCAGGCGCGGGCCGATGGTCTCGGTCAGCTCCTTGAGGCTGGCCGCAGCCTGCGAATGGCTGAACGCCTCCTGGCGGATCTGCGCCACCACGTCCAGATAGACCGGTTCGGCGGCCGATGCCCAGCCCGCTGCGCCGCCCAGGCACAGCGCGAGGGCGCCCATCATTGCGTGCATCGACTTCATTCACTTCCCCTTTCGATTCAGTAGGCATCCCTGGGCGCGGCGGCGTGGCAGCACCCGGAACGGATTTCGTCGGCTTGACCGTCATCGAGCGGACGGCCCGATAACGATAACCTAGATTTCACGCTCAGGCCCGCCAAGTGACGAAAGTCGGGGGTCCGCGGCAGGCGGAAACGGCAACGGCGGGCCAGGGCCCGCCGTTGGGTCGTGTCGCGCCGGTTGCGGATCAGAACTGGACGTCGCCCCAGATGCCGAATTCCCTGGTCTCCAGTTCGTTCGCGGTCTCGGCCTTGGTGCTCTTGTACACCGTGGCCAGCTTGATGCCCTTGGTGACCGGATATTCCAGGCCCAGGTGGTAGTAGGTGTTCCGGAAATCCGGATTGACCTGCTTGCTCGTGTCGACGCTGTCGTAACGCGCGAAGGCGGTCAGGCCATTGTCCATCAGCTGCGCGCTGGCCCAGGCCGACCAGCCCCCGGCCTTGTCGGCGACCGTATTGGTCACCGCCCAGTTCTTGGCCTGGAACCATTCGGCGCCGAGGCGGTACTTCGCGGAGGCGTAGGCCGCCATGAAATCCACCCGGTCGCCGGTGTGCGGCGGCTGCACGGTCTGGGTTTCGTTGCCGCGCTTGCCGGTGTAGCCGCCCACGGCGAGCACGGTGTTCTGGGTGGGCGCATAGCCCAGGCGCGCCTCGAAATCCACGCCCTTGCTGCGGCTCGGATTGCGGTAGCCGCGGCCGTTGGTCAACGAAGCCGCGTAGCTGAAACCGCCGGCCGTGTCGCCGCCGGCATGGAAGCCCCAGTCCGCCGACGTGCCGTAGGACAGGCGGTCGGTCATGGTGTTCTGCACATAGCGATAGCCGTAGAACTTTTCGACATACGGGATCCACGGCGCATCGGCCGCGCCGGCGCGCAGGAACAGGCCATTGCCCAGCTTGGCCTGCACATAGGCCTTCTTGATGAAGACCTCGACGCTGTTGGGCTGGTTCGCGCCCGGCGCCGACAGGTACTGCGCGTCGCTGGTGAGGTTGGCCGACCAGGTATCGTCGAACTTGTGGTCGACCGTCATGTAGAAGCGGGTGACATCGAAGCCGGTGCCGGTGCCGTTGGTTTTGACACCGTTGTTTTCCTGCTGGATGCTGGTCGCATCGAAGAAAATGCGGCCGCCGACCTTGGTGTCGTTGACCAGCTTCTTCAGCGAAGCCACGTCGTCCAGTTGTTCGTTGGCCTTGGCCTGGGCGACGTTCACTTCCGACTGTGCGTCGGCGCGTTCTTCCAGGCTCTGCACCTGCGCCTGCAGTGCGGCGATCTGCGCCTTCAGTTCGGCGATTTCCTGGGTGCTGAGGCCGCTTTGCGCAGCGGCATTGAAACTGATGCTGCCGACGGCCAGGGCGATTGCAACGGCCAATGGGGTGGAACGCATGGGACGACTCCGTGGATGAAAAGCGGGATGGATGGCGGTTGCGTGCCGGGATCGTGGCCCGCGCCGCCTGTCGCATGACATTTCACCTGCGCTTGGTTGCAGTTTTATTTCCGCATTGATGTTTCTTTAACCACGCCTCCGGCGTTGCGGCGCACGCGTCGCCCTGGTTGTTGTCATGCAACCGTCATCGCGCCGACGCGCGCGTGTCATGCGGCGGGAATCCAATGCGCAGCGAAACGGGCCACGCCCGCCGCTTCCGCAGACCCAGGAGTCATTCGTGTCCAAGTCCTTCACGTTCCGCGTCGCCACGCTCGCGCTGGCGGCCAGCCTCGGCGCCAACGCCTTCGCCGCCGACATCACCGGCGCCGGCGCGTCGTTCGTCTATCCCGCCGTTTCCAAGTGGTCGGCCGACTACAAGGCGGCGACCGGCAAGCAGGTCAACTACCAGTCGATCGGCTCGGGCGGCGGCATCGCCCAGATCAAGGCCGGCACGGTCGATTTCGGCTCCTCGGACAAGCCGCTGCCGCCCGAAGAGCTGAAGCGCTCGGGCCTGGCCCAGTTCCCGTCGGTGATCGGCGGCGTGGTGCCGGTGTTCAACCTGGCCGGCGTGCAGGCCGGCGCGATGAAGCTGGATCCGGACGTGCTGGCCGACATCTTCCTCGGCAAGATCACCATGTGGAACGATCCGCGCATCGTCGCCATCAACGGCGGCATCCCGCTGCCGGCGCAGAAGATCACCGTCGTGCACCGTTCTGACGGCTCCGGCACCAGCTTCAACTTCACCAACTACCTGTCCAAGGTCAGCCCGGAGTGGAAGGCCAAGGTCGGCGAAGGCACCGCCGTGCAGTGGCCGGTCGGCATCGGCGGCAAGGGCAACGAAGGCGTGGCCGCCTACGTCAAGCAGATCAAGGGCGGCATCGGCTACGTCGAACTGGCCTACGCGATCCAGAACGGCGTGCCGTACTCGCGCCTGAAGAACGCCGCCGGCAACTACGTGAACCCGAGCGACGACAGCTTCGCCGCCGCCGCGGCCAGCGCCGACTGGAAGTCCGCGAAGGATTTCCACCTGATCGTGACCAACGCCCCCGGCGCGAACGCCTGGCCGATCACCGCGACCAACTTCATGCTGGTGCACAAGGACGCCAAGCCGGGCACCAAGGCGGCCCTCGAGTTCTTCCGCTGGGTCTACGCCAACGGCGACGCCGCCGCTGCCTCGCTGGGCTACGTGCCGCTGCCGGACGCCCTGGTCCAGCAGATCGAAACCTACTGGAGCGCGAATCTGCCGCACTGAACAGCAGGCCCTCTCTCCCCTCGCTGTTCGACCCGGCGCGGGCCGCAAGGCCCGCGCTTTTTGTTTGTTTTCCCGGCTTCCGGTGCGGGAAGGATCGGCAGTCATAAGGCTGTAACAAAAACATCATTTCATAGGCGCACCCGCCGGCCGCTGCCGGAATCACTCGGAATCGCCATGCACATGAAACCGGTACGCCTTGCCCTGCTTTCTCTTTCCGTCGCCCTGGCCGTGGCCGCGTGCAAGCCTGCCGCGCCTGCCGCGCCTGCCGCAACCGGCCCGGATGCCGGCAGCGCTGTCGCCCCCGCGGCGCAGAACCCGAATGCCGCGGAGATCTCCGGCGCGGGCGCTTCCTTCATCTACCCGCTGGTGTCGAAGTGGGCGGCCGAATACGCCGCGGCGACCGGCAACCAGATCAACTACCAGTCGATCGGCTCGGGCGGCGGCATCGCCCAGATCAAGGCCGGCACGGTCGATTTCGGTTCCTCGGACAAGCCGCTGTCGTCGGAAGAACTGGCCCAGGCCGGCCTGCTGCAGTTCCCGTCGGCGATCGGCGGCGTGGTGCCGGTGGTCAACCTGGAAGGCATCGAAGCCGGCAAGCTGCGCCTGACCGGCGTGCTGCTGGCCGACATCTTCCTCGGCAAGCTGACCCGGTGGAACGACCCTGCCCTGGTCGCGGCCAACCCGGGCGTGGTACTGCCCGACGCGAAGATCAGCCTGGTCCACCGCTCCGACGGTTCCGGTACCAGCTTCAACTTCACCAACTACCTGTCCAAGGTCAGCCCGGAATGGAAGGACAAGGTCGGCGAAGGCACCTCGGTGCAGTGGCCCGGCGGCGTCGGCGGCAAGGGCAACGAGGGCGTCGCTTCGTACGTGAAGCAGATCAAGGGCGGCATCGGCTACGTCGAGCTGGCCTACGCACTGCAGAACGCCATGCCTTACGCGTCGCTGCAGAACGCCGCCGGCAACTTCGTGCAGCCGAACGCCGAAAGCTTCGCCGCCGCCGCATCCAGCGCCGACTGGGCCAACGCCCGCGACTTCAACCTGGTCATCACCAACGCCCCGGGCGAACAGGCGTGGCCGATCACCGCGACCAACTTCATGCTGCTGCGCAAGGACGGCAAGCACAACGCCGACACCCGCGCGTTCTTCAAGTGGGCATTCGAGAACGGGCGCAAGCAGGCCGAGGAACTGCACTACGTGCCGCTTCCGGCCGAACTGGTGGCGCAGATCGGTGCGTACTGGGCTGAACAGCCCGAATAACGCGACGACGAGAACGCGAAGCAAAGCCACGGGACCCACGCCTTCGCGGGGTTTTCAACGGACGCATGTCCGGTCATGACGAGCAAAGAATGAACGCCACCGCCCTGCCCGCCGCCGCACCGCCTTCCCGCGACGCCATCGATGCGCGCAACGATCGCTGGTTCCGCTGGCTGCTGGTCGGCACGGTGGCGTTCGTGCTGGTCGCGCTGGCCAGCGCCGCGCTGTCGATGCTGTGGGGCGGCCGCCACGTGCTGGCCGACCAGGGCCTCCACTTCTTCATCTCCAGCGAGTGGAACCCGGTCGAGGACAAGTACGGCGCGCTGGCGCCGATCTACGGCACCCTGGTCACCGCGGTCATCGCCATGCTGATCGCGGTGCCGGTCAGCTTCGGCATCGCCTTCTTCCTGACCGAAGTGGCGCCGCGCTGGTTGCGCGGCCCGGTCGGCACCGCGATCGAACTGCTCGCCGGCATCCCGTCGATCATCTACGGCATGTGGGGCCTGTTCGTGCTGGTGCCGGTGATGACCGAATACGTCACCCCCTGGCTCAACGACCACCTCGGCACCCTGCCACTGGTCGGTCCGATGTTCCGCGGCCCGCCGCTGGGCATCGGCATCCTCACCGCCGGCTTCGTGCTGGCGATCATGGTCATCCCGTTCATCTCCTCGGTGATGCGCGAGGTGTTCCTGACCGTGCCGACGCGGCTGAAGGAATCGGCCTACGCGCTGGGCTCGACCAAGTGGGAAGTCAGCTGGGACATCGTGCTGCCGTACACCCGCAGCGCGGTCATCGGCGGCGTCTTCCTCGGCCTGGGTCGCGCGCTGGGCGAAACCATGGCGGTGGCCTTCGTGGTCGGCAACAGCGTCAACCTGTCCGCCTCGCTGCTGGAGCCGGGCACCACCATCGCCGCGCTGATCGCCAACGACTTCGGCGAAGCCACCGAGACCTATCGTTCCGCGCTGCTGCTGCTCGGCTTCGTGCTGTTCGTGGTCACCTTCGTGGTGCTGGCCATCGCCCGCTTCATGCTGCTGCGCCTGGCCCGCAAGGAGGGCAACTGATGTCCGCTTCCGGCCTGTAC
>JBDHQQ010000133.1:0-6595 GCA_039807145.1 Pseudoxanthomonas sp.
ACGCTGGCTTAGAATCCACGCTCCATTGCAACGGAACGCAACGCATGTCCCAGCCCCTGCACGTCGTCATCCTCGCCGCCGGCGAAGGCAAGCGGATGAAGTCCGCGCTGCCCAAGGTGCTGCAGCCCATCGCCGGGCAGCCGATGCTGGCCCAGGTGATCGCCGCTGCGCGCGAACTGCGGCCGGCCGCGATCCACGTGGTGTACGGCCACGGCGGCGACCAGGTCCGCGCCGCCTTCGCCGATCAGCCCGACCTGCAATGGGCGCAGCAGGCGCAACAACTCGGCACCGGCCACGCGGTCGCGCAGGCGACGCCGCAGGTGCCGGACGAAGCCAGGGTGCTGGTGCTGTACGGCGACGTGCCGCTGATCCGTGCCGAAACCCTGCAGCGGCTGCTGCAGGCCGAAAGTCGCCTCGCCGTGCTGGTCGCCGAGCCAGAAGATCCGGCCGGCTACGGCCGCATCGTCCGCGACGAAGCCGGCAAGGTCGCCGCCATCGTCGAGCAGAAGGACGCCAGCGAGGAACAGCGCCGCATCCGCACCATCAACACCGGCATCATCGCCGCCGACGCGGTCGCGCTGAAGCGGTGGCTGGCGCAGCTGTCCAACGACAACGCGCAGGGCGAGTATTACCTGACCGACGTGTTCGCCGCCGCGGCCGGCGAATTCACCCCGGCCGAAATGTCGCTGGTGGCCGATCCGATGGAAGCCGAGGGCGCCAACGACCCGTGGCAGCTCGCGCAGCTGGAGCGCGCGTTCCAGCTGCGCCAGGCGCGTGCGCTGTGCGTGGCTGGCGCGCGCCTGGCCGACCCGGCGCGCTACGACCAGCGCGGCACGGTGACGGTCGGCCGCGACGTCAGCATCGACGTCGACGCGGTGCTGGAAGGCCATGTCGAACTCAGCGACGGCGTCAGCGTCGGCCCGTTCGTGCGCATCAAGGACGCGAAGATCGGCGCGAACAGCAAGATCCACGCGCACTGCGACATCGAAGGCGTGATCGCCGGTGCGGGCGCGCTGATCGGCCCCTACGCGCGCATCCGCCCCGGCACCGTGCTGGCCGACAACGTGCACGTCGGCAACTTCGTCGAAACCAAGAAGACCACGCTCGGCCCCGGCAGCAAGGCCAACCACCTGACCTATCTCGGCGACGCGGTGGTCGGCGCGGGCGTCAACATCGGCGCCGGCACCATCACCTGCAACTACGACGGGGTGAACAAGTTCGTCACCACCATCGAGGACAACGCCTTCATCGGTTCGAATTCGGCGCTGGTCGCACCGGTCACCATCGGCCAGGGCGCGACCATCGGCGCCGGCTCGGTGATCGGCAAGGATGCCCCGGCCGGCAAACTGACCGTTGCGCGGGCCAGGCAGGTCGCGCTGGACGGCTGGCAGCGGCCGGTGAAGAAGTAGCTTCGCCCTTTCCTTCCCCCGGCGGGAGAAGGAAAATCAGTCCGGCAACTGCATCGCCACACACAGTCCGCCGTCTTCGCGGTTGTGCAGCGACAGGCGGCCGCCGTGCGCTTCGGCGATCTCGCGGGTCAGCGCCAGGCCCAGGCCGGTGCCGTTGCGCTTGGTCGAATAGAACGGTACCAGCGCGTTCTGCAGCACCGCCTCGTTCATGCCGCCGCCGCGGTCGAGCACCTCGATGCGCAGCCAGCCCGGCAGGCGGGTCAGGCGCAGCGCGACCTCGTCGTGCGGCGAGCCGGATTCGTGCGCGTTCTTCAGCAGGTTCAGCAGCGCCTGGCCGATCTGCGCGGCGTCGACGCGGCTGGTCAGGTCGCGGGTTTCGCCTTCCAGGCGGAAGCCGAGCTGCCGCTGCAGGCCGGCGAGGAATTCGGTCCAGTCCACCGTCTGCAATTGCGGCTGCGGCAGCTTGGCGAAGCGCGCGTAGCCGCGGATGAAGCCTTCGAGATGACGCGCGCGCTCCTCGATGGTGGCGAACACGTCGTCGAGCCGTTCGTGGCGGCCGCGCCGTACCAGTTCGGCGCCGGAGTGCGCCAGCGACGCGACCGGCGCCAGCGAATTGTTCAGCTCGTGGCTGATCACCCGGATCACCTTCTTCCAGGTCTGCACTTCCTGGCGGCGCAGTTCGCTGGTCAGCAGGCGCAGCAGCAGCAGCTCGTGCGGACGGCCGTTGAGGCGGAACTGGCGGCGGGCGAGGTGATAGACCTGTTCCTCCACCGCCGCGCCGCCGTCTTCCGCATCCTCGCCGCCGATCGCGAACAGGCTGTCGCCGCTGCGCGCCATCGCTTCGCGCATTTCCACCGGCGCCTGTTCGATCAGTTCGTCGAAGCGCTGGCCTTCCAGCTTCCAGCCGCCGTGCAGCAGCTTGCGCGCGGCGAGGTTGGCGAACACCACCCGGCGCTCGCCGTCGCCACCGGCCGCGATCAGCAGCATCGCCACCGGGGTGTTCTGCACCATCGTGTCGAGCAGCAATTCACGCTGCACCAGGCCCTGGCGTTGTTCACGCAGCACTTCGCCCAGGTCGGCGTGGGCGCGCACCAGTTCGGACAGTTCGTCCTTGCCACGCCAGTGGATGCCGAAGTTGTATTCGCCGTCGCGCAGGGTATTGACGCTGCCGGCCAGCGCGCGGAACAGCACGGCGAGCGGGCGCAGCGCGCGATGGATGGCCCACGCCGCCAGCGGCAGGACGACCAGCGCGGACAGCAGGGCGACCAGCCAGGCATCATCCAGCCAGCGCGACAGCAGCAGCGGCAGCGCGACCGCCAGCGCCAGCATCGGCAGCAACCACAGCAGCAGGCGGCCGGCGAGAGAGCGGCGGATCATGGTTTGCGCCGCGGCGTGGAAAGATCGCTGCCCCCGCTTGCGGGGGAAGATGCCGAAGGCAGATGGGGGCGCGAGCGCAGCGGGCATGCTTTTGCGTTTGTCGATGCTTCGCCGAAACCAAAAGCCGGATCCCCACCCCAGCCCTCCCCCGTAAACGGGGGAAGGAGCAGATCACGGCGGACTGACCGATTCACGGCTGCTTGATGCCGTAGCGTTCCATGCGCCGGTACAGCGCCTGGCGGCTCAGGCCGAGTTCGGCCGCGGCCTGCGCGATCACGCCGCCGGCGCGGGACAGCGCGGCCTCGATGTTCGCCTTGTCGGGCTCGGCGACGCTGGCGGGCCGCTGTGACGGCGGCTTCGGCAGGTTCAGGTCGGCGGCTTCGATGCGCTCGCCCTGCGCCAGCAGGCCGGCGCGCTGCACCACGTTGCGCAGCTCGCGCACGTTGCCCGGCCACGGATGACGCAGCAGCGCATTGCGCGCCGATTCGGCCAGCGGCTTGTCGGCGGGGCGGAAAAGTTCGGCCAGCGGCAGGATGTCGCCGGGTCGCTCGGCCAGCGGCGGCAGCGCCAGTTCGATCGCGTTGAGCCGGTAGTACAGGTCCTCGCGGAACGCGCCTTCGCGGATCATCGCCGGCAGGTCGGCGTTGGTCGCGCTGATCACGCGCACGCGCACGCTGCGCTCGCGGTTGGAGCCCAGGCGCTCGAACTTGCCGGTTTCCAGCACCCGCAGCAGCTTCATCTGCCCGGCCAGCGGCAGGTTGCCGATCTCGTCGAGGAACAGCGTGCCGCCGTCGGCCGCTTCGAACTTGCCTTCGCGCGCCTTGTTCGCGCCGGTGTAGGCGCCGGCGTCGGCGCCGAACAGTTCGGCCTCGATCAGTTCGGAAGGCAGCGCGCCGCAGTTCAGGGTGACGAACGCGCCGTTGCGCACGGCCGAGTTGGCCTGCACGATCTCGGCGAGTTTTTCCTTGCCGCTGCCGTTGGGGCCGGTGATCAGTACCGGCAGGTCGGAGCGCGCGACCTGGCAGGCCAGGGCGATGACGCGCTCGCTGGCCGGGTCGGCGAAGACCACCCCGCGCACGTCGTATTTCGCCTGCAGTTGTTCGCGGCGCTGCTTCTCGCGTGCGCGGCGGCGATCGAGTTCGCGCCGCGCCTCGGCCAGTTCCAGCAGGTTGTTGACCGTGGCCAGCAGCTTGCCGTCGTCCCACGGCTTGGCCAGGTAATCGGCGGCGCCGGCCTTGACCAGCCCGACCGCGCTGCTCAACTGGGTCCATGCGGTCAGCAGGATCACCGGCAGGTCGGGGTGGTGCCCGCGGATCGCCGCGAACAGCGCCTCGCCCTCGGCGCCCGAGGTGGTGTCGGCGCTGAAATTCATGTCCTGGATGACCAGGTCGATGGCTTCGTCGCGCAGCAGCGCCAGTCCCGCGTCGGGCGATCCGGCGTGCAGCGTGGCGATGTCGTGCAGCGAGAACAGCACGTCCAGCGCGGTGGCGACGGCGGGGTTGTCGTCGATGATCAGGACGGTCGGCATGGCGGCAATCGTAAGGCTATTTCGAGTCGATCCGGCCGGCATCGGCACTGGGCCGGTGACCGTAGCTCAGTACGCGGGTGATCTGCCATTGACCGTCGTGCCGGCGCCAGATCATGGCGAAGTCGGCTTCGCCGTTGCAGCGGCCCGTGTCGACCTGGCAGAACCGGTGCACGCCCCGGGCGATGGCGCCGAAGTCCTTGACCGGCGACACGTGCAGGCTGGCCAACTCGCGGGTGTAATGGCCGCAAGCGTACTTCGCGGTGTTGGCGATCATCGCTTCGCGCGTCCAGGTGACGCCGCCGGTGTCGTGGTAGAACTCGACGTCGGGCGCGAAGAACCCGGCATGCTTGCGCAATTGCGCCGGATCGCCGCAATGGTTGAAGGCGTCGAACACGGCGCCATCGAGTGCGGCGATGGTGGCTTCCAGCGCCTCCTCCCGCGGAGCGTCGGCCGGGGTGGCCAGCGCAGGCGCGGTCATTGCCAGGCAAAGCGCCGCAAACAACTTGTCCATGCATTCTCCAGGGAATTGGCCATGCATCGCGTCAGTCGCGGATGGCCTTGGTGTCGTGTCCGCCATGGCGCAGGATCAGGTGATCCGGTTTGCCGGCGGCGTCGAAGCCGAAGCTGATCTGCGCGTCCAGGCCGGGGATGGCGAACGCGCTTTCCGATTCGGCCACCAGCGTCCATGCCGCCTGTCCGTCGGCCTGGACCTTCAGTGCGCCGCCTTCGCGCCACACCTTCAGCGCGATGCCTTGCGGGGTGAGGTAGTTGCCGGCCAGTTCGTCCAGCGTGGCCTGCGATACCGCGATGCCTTCGGGGGTTGGCGGCATGGTTTGGGCGTAGGCAGCAGTGGAAGCAAGGGCGAGGCACAGCAGCAACGAGCGGGGCATGTGCAGGTTTCCAGAAGAGTCGATGCCGCGAATTTAAGCGCGAAAGCCTGAACCGATGCGCTTGTCCTGCCTCCCCCTTTGCAAAAGGGGGATCGAGGGGGATTTCCGCTTTTCGCCGACGCCGCGCAAATCCCCCGTCGTTCGCTGGCGCGAACGCCTGCCCTCTTTTCCAAAGGGGGCGAGGCGCAGCCTCACGCACTGCGCGTGGCGATGGCCGGTGGCACCGACGCGGCCTTGCGTGCCGGACCGAACACCGCGATCTGCCCCAGCAGCCACAGTACCAGCGCGCCGATCGGCAGGTACCACAGCGGCAGGCGCGGCAGTTCGTACTTGCCCATCAGCAACTGGTTGATGCCAAAGGCCAGCAGCATGCCCAGCACGATGCCGACCGTGGCCAGCAGGAAATTCTCGGTCTGGAAGTAGCGCAGGATCTGGCCCTTGGTCGCGCCCAGCGCACGGCGCACGCCGATCTGCCGGGTGCGCTGCTGCACCCAGAAGCTGGCCAGTCCGATGATGCCCAGCGCGGTGACCACCAGCAGGGCAATGATCACCGCCACCAGCATCCACGCCATTGCGCGGTCCTGTTCGAAGAATTTCCGCCGCAGTTCGCCGAAGGTGTTCTGGTTCACCACCAGCACGTCCGGATCAGCACGCTTCAATGCATCGACGGCCGACTTCAGCACTTCCGCGCGGCGCGAGGGCTCGGTGCGCAGCACGTAGTCCAGGCCGGGGTTGTACTGGCGGATCGGGAAGATCATCGAATATCGGCCGATGCCCAGATTGTTCGGGCGGATCAGTTCCTCGACCACGCCCACCACGGGGATCGGCGCGTTGCCCCAGCTGTAGAACGACTTGCCGACCGCATTCTCGCCGGGAAACAGTTTCTCGGCCATGGTGCGGTTGATGATGGCTCCCGGCACTTTGCCGGTGTCGCCGGACTTTTCCAGGACGGACAGCTCCTGGTATTCGTCGGCGGTGAAGTCGCGGCCCGAAACCAGGCGCAGGCCGAGGGTTTCCAGCAGGCTGCCGGCGTCCATGTAGACGGTGGCATTCAGGGTGCTGTTCTGCTGGTCTGCGGTCAGCCTCACGCTGCTGTTGTTGCTGGAATTGCCGAACGGGATCTGGTTGGCGATGGCGACCTGAGTGACGCCGGGTACACGACGCAGGGTGTCGAGATACTCCTCGACGACGGACTTGTTCACGGCATCGTCATCGCCCAGCTGGCGCAGGCTCGCGGCCTGGATGCGCACCAACTCGTCTTCGGCGATGCCGCTGGGAACGTTCATCTGGTCCAGGCGGTTCACGATCAGGAACAGGGCGTTGCAGATGATCGCGCAGGTCAACGCGATCTCCAGCACGATCAATGCGGCGGCGGTCTTGTGCCGGCGCAA
>JBDHQQ010000134.1:0-6579 GCA_039807145.1 Pseudoxanthomonas sp.
GCATCGTTGACCAGGCGCAACAGATGCTTGCCGGCCTTCTGGATCGCGCTGGTGTAGCCGCGCTGGGTGTCGTCCAGCGGCGTGGCCAGCAGCAGTTCGCTCATGCCCAGCACGCCGGTCATCGGCGTGCGCACTTCGTGGCCCAGCGTGGCCAGGAAACGGGTCTTGGCCTGCGACGCCTGTTCGGCCAGTTCACGCTTGTGCTGCGCCAGTTGCCACGCACTGCGCCGTTTGATCCGCCGCCGGTAACCCGCGGCGGCGGCGACCAGCACCCACAGCACCAGCGCCAGCGCCACGCCACGCGCCCACCAGGTCTGCCACCAGGCCGGATCGACCGTGAAGCCCAGCTGCAGGGGCTTCGACCACACGTTGTCGGCGGTGGCGCCGACGACCTCCAGCCGGTAGTCGCCGGGCGGCAGCTGGGTGTAGCTGCGTTCGCCACCGGCGCCGACTTCCACCCAATCGGCATCGATGCCGTGCAGGCGGAAACGATAGCGGTGGCTGGCGACGCTCTTGAACGATTTCAGGTGGGCGACGATGCGCAGGTCGCGGTCGCCGTGGGCCAGGTGGAAGCCGCCCAGCACCGGCAGTTGGCGCGCGCCCTCGGCACCCTGCACGCCGATCGATTCCACGTTGATCTGCGGCGGCTCGCGCACCGGCCGCAGCACGGACGGGTCGAAGATCACCAGCCCGTGCGCGGCGCTGGCGATGACCCGCCCGTCCTGCGGGCGAAGGATCGGCGGCGCGATGATTTCCTGCCCCGGCAGGCCGTCGCGGATGCCGTAGATGCGCGCCGATTTTTCCGCCGGATCCAGCCGCACCAGCCCACGCGCCGAGGACAACCACAGCACGCCGCGGCGGTCGGCGGCGATGCCGTCGAATTCCACCTGCGGCAGGCCCTGGGCGGCGTCCAGCCGATCTTCCAGCCGCCACTGGCCGCCACTGCGCCGATAGCGCTCGACGAAGCCGCGCTCCGTCAGCCACAGGTCGACGCCGTCGGCCGACATCGTGAAGGCCTCGATCGCGGTCCGCGGCAACCCGGGCACGGGAACGAAACGCTGCGCGCGCGCGTCCCGCGCAAGCATGCCCTGGCTGGTCGCCAGCCAGATTTCGCCATCGGGGCCGCGTGCGAGGGAAAACAGCTCCGGTCCCGCCGGCAGGCCGTGCGCGTCGCCGACCGGAAGCTGTTCGACCACGCTCCCGTCCGAGTGTCGCGCTTGGAGGTCGCCATGCTCGTTCGCCGCCCAGACCAGGCCTGCGTCGTCCTGGGCGACATGGGTGACGTCGTCGACCAGGGCGGAATCGTGCGCGTCGGCAGCGCGCCAGCGCCGCAGCGAACGCGTGGCCGGGTCGTAGCGCGCCAGCCCCGAAGGCGTGCCGATCCAGACCTGGCCGTCGCGGTCCTCGAATACCGAATTGGCGACAGTGCCCAGGCCCACGTCGATCGCGCGATGCGTCGCCGCGCCGGTTTCGGGGTCGATTTCGTCGAGCACCCCGCTGCTGCCGACGGCCCAGATCGAACCGCTGCGCGACGGCGCGAGCCGGAAGGTCTGCGGATTGCCCAGCGAGTCGGCCTTGTCCGGCTGCTGGGTCAGCACCGAAAACTGCCGCCAGTCCGGCGACAGGTACCACAGCCCGGAATCGGAACTGGAGAACCACAGCCCGCCTTCGCTGTCCTCCAGCGCGCCGGTCATCTGCGGCCGGGTCGTGCCCTGGATTAGCGCGCTGTACAGCGGCACGGGCCAGGCCGATTCGTCCTCGACCCGGTACAGGCCCTCGATCGCGTCCAGCCAGTAGTTGTCGTGGCGGTCCTGCAGCAGCACGCCGTAGATCAGCATGCCGTCCTCGACCACCCAGGGCTGCCGCAGGTAGCCGCCATCGCTGCGGTACAGGCTGCCGCCCATGATGGAGCCGATCCACAACGCGTTGCCGCGGTCGACATACAGTCGGTTGATGTACGGGTCGATCATCGCCTCGGCCGGCACGCGTTCGAAATCGCGGCCGGTCCAGCGCGCGGCGCCGCGGTCGGTGCCGACCCAGACGGTGCCGTCGGGCGCGATCGCCAGGCTGGTGACCGACGTGCTGGGCAGGCTGCGCGGATCGTCCGCGCGCGGCAGGTAGTGGTCGAGCCGTCCATCCGCCGCGAGCCGGTACAGGCCGGCCTTGTCCACGCCGAACCAGAGATCGCCGCCGGGGCCGGCGGCCACGGCACCGACGTTATCGCCGTCGATGGCGGGACTCGTCTTGCGGTTCAGATAGCGGAATTCGCGACGCCCGGCGTCCAGGATCGCCAGTCCCTGGCCCACGGTGCCGGCGATCACGCGATTGTCGCGGTCCACCGCAATGCCGGGCACGATGTTGGCGTGCAGTCCCTGCCCGATCCGCCAGACCCGGAAATTGACCCCGTCGAAACGGGCCAGGCCGTCGCTGGTCGCCAGCCACAGATAGCCGTCGGCGTCTTCGGCAAGGCCGTGGATCGCGTTGGAAGGCAGGCCGTCGGCAACGGTCAGCTGGCGCACGCGCGGGGTTTCCGGCAGGCCGGCGCGCACCGGGGCCGCCACCAGCCAGATCGCGCAGGCCAGTCCCATCCATGTCCGCCAGTTCGACCGCACCGACGCCCTCCCGTTTGCCGCGATACCCGGCTACCCGGCCCCGCCCTGTCCCGGCATCGTCGCAATGGACCGTTGCGCGCGCAAGCAGCCGGGCTTCAGCCGCTCCGCCTAGAATCCCGTACATGCCGCGCCTGACCGCCTTCGCCGCCCTGCTGTTGTCCGCGTCGCCCGCCGCCTTCGCGGCCACGGCCAGCTACGCGCTGGACCCCGTGCACACGCGGGTGGCCTTCGCGGTCAGCCACGCCGGCTTCTCGCAGGCCATCGGCACCGTTTCCGGCAGCACCGGCACGCTGCGCTTCGATCCGGACGACTGGACCACGGCGACGCTGGAAGTCAGCGTGCCGCTGGACCGCGCCGACCTGGGCGATGCCGACTGGAACCGCGCCGCGCTCGCCGGCAACCTGCTCGACGCGAAGCGTTACCCGGTCGCGACCTTCGTTTCGAACCGGGTCGAACCCGACGGCCCCGACCGCGCCGTCGTCCATGGAACCCTGACCTTGCGCGGCGTGGCGCGGCCGGTGAAGCTGGACGTGACCCTCAACGCGCTGAAGCGCCATCCGCTGCCGCCGTTCCGCCGCACCGCCGGCTTCTCGGCCACGGCGACGATCCGCCGCAGCGACTTCGGCATCGACGCGTGGAAATCGGTGATCGGCGACGAGGTCGAACTGCGCATCGAGGCCGAGGCCGTGCGCAATCGCGGCGACGCGCCCCCCGACGATGCCGCTCCCGCCAACCCCGATTCCATTCCCGCACAGGAAACCGACGCATGACCCTGAAGAACACCGACGACCGCTGGGGCGCCGTGAGCCAGGGCTTTCACTGGCTGATCGTGGTGCTGATCCTGGGCCTGGGCGTGGTTGGCCTGACCATGGGCGAATTGCCGAAGACGCCGAAGTATTTCTGGGTCTACACGATGCACAAGTCGTTCGGCATCACCGTGCTGGCGCTGATGCTGCTGCGCCTGGCCTGGCGCCTGTACGCGGGCGCGCCGAAGCCTGTCGCCGGCACGCCGGGCTGGCAGCATGCGATCGCCACGGTCACCCACTGGCTGCTGTACGCGTTGGCGCTGGCGATGCCGCTGAGCGGCTGGCTGTACGACTCGGCCAGCGGCCTGCGCCCGTTCAAGTTGTTCGGCCTGTTCGCCATGCCCAAGCTGGTGGCGCCGGACGAATCGCTGAAGTCGTTGAGCCACGACCTGCACGAATGGGGCTTCTGGCTGCTGATCGCGCTGGTCGCCGCACATGCCGGGGCCGCGCTCTACCACCACCTGTTCCAGCAGGACGACACCCTGAAACGCATGTTGCCGCGCCGCGGGAATGCCCTCCCGCCTACGCAGTGAACGCGTCGATGCACTGAACCGTCGAAAGGAAATCCGCCATGAACAATCGCTTCACCACCCCCGCCCTGACCGCCGCCGCGCTGGTCGCAATGATGGCCGCCGCCCCGGCCCGCGCCGCCGATTACGTGCAGGCGCCGGGCTCCAGCCTCGCCTTCGCCACCAAGTACGACGGCGAAATCTTCAGCGGCCGCTTCGGCGGCTTCGACACCACGCTCAGCTTCGACCCCGCCCAATTGGCCACGGCGAAACTGGACGTGACCATCGGTCTTGCGGGGACGAAGACCGGCAACGACGACCGCGACTCCACCCTGCAGTCGGCCGATTTCTTCAACGTGGCGAAGTTCGCCCAGGCCCGCTACACCGCGACGAAGTTTCGCGCACTGGGCGGCAACCAGTACGCCGCCGACGGCAACCTGACCCTGCGCGGCGTCAGCAAGCCGGTCACCCTGACCTTCACCTGGACGCCCGGCGCGCAGCCGGTGCTGGCCGGCAAGGCCACGGTCAAGCGCCTCGATTTCGGCGTCGGCGTCGGCGGCGGCGACTGGGCCGACACGGCCACCCTGCCGAACGAAGTGGCGATCAGTACCCGGGTCGTGTTCAAGGCGAAATGATTTCCTTCTCGGGGACAAGAGCCTGCCCTCGAATGCTTTAGGCGGGGGTGGCGCGCAGCGCCGGATGAGGGCGGGAGAATCAGAGCCTATGGGGCGTTCCCGAGGCGCTCATTTTCCCGCCTTCATCCGCCTTCGGCACCTTTTCCCGGAGCGGGAAGGAAAGCGCGCAGCTTCTCCACGTCGAACGGCCACTCCAGCTCCGCCCCGCCTACCGTATCTCGCAGCACCGGCACGCGCAGGCCGTAGCGTGCTTCCAGCGCGTCGTCGCCGTCGATGAAGGCGCTGTCGAAATCCGGCGCGCGCGCGGCCGCCAGCACGGCCAGCGCCTGGTCGCACAGATGGCAGTCGTCGCGCTGGTAGAGGATCAGGGCCAGGGTTCGCAGCCGTATCGTTGCGTCGCGGAACCCGTCCGCAACGGAGCGCCGTAGAATACGCGAATGTCCGTCAGCACCTTCGACCTGTTCAAGATCGGCATCGGCCCGAGTTCCTCGCACACCGTGGGGCCGATGCGCGCCGCCGCGCGCTTCGTCTCGCGCTGGCTGGAAGAAGCCGGCCGCCTCGGCGACGTCGCGCGCATCCGCGCCGAGGTGTTCGGCTCGCTGGCCCTGACCGGGCGCGGCCACGGCACCGACAAGGCGGTGCTGATGGGGCTGGAAGGCCACCTGCCCAACCTGATCGACCCCGACATCATCCCGGCGGCGCTGGCGCGCATCCGCGGCGAGAAGCGCGTGCTGCTCGGCGGCACGCACGCCGTCGCCTTCGACGAGAAGCGCGACCTGCTGATGAACAAGCGGCAGAAGCTGCCGTACCACACCAACGGCATGCGCTTCACCGCCTACGACGCCAACGACGAAGTCATCGCCACGCGCGACTACTACTCGGTCGGCGGCGGCTTCGTGGTCAACCAGGACGACGCGGCCGAGGACCGCATCGTCGCCGACACCACGCCGCTACCGTATCCGTTCCATACCGGCGACGAACTGCTGGCGCAGTGCCAGCGCAGCGGCCTGAGCATCGCCCGGCTGATGTTCGAGAACGAGAAGTCCTGGCGCAGCGAGGACGAGATCCGCACCGGCCTGGGCGAGATCTGGGCGGCGATGCAGCACTGCGTGGCGCGCGGCATCCGCGAGGAAGGCACCCTGCCCGGCGGCCTGCACGTGGCGCGACGCGCGCCGACGCTGCATCGGGAGCTGTCGTCGCGGCCGGAGGCGGCGATGCGCGACCCGCTGACCGTGCTCGACTGGGTCAACCTGTACGCGCTGGCGGTCAACGAGGAAAACGCCGCCGGCGGGCGCGTGGTCACCGCGCCGACCAACGGCGCCGCCGGCATCATCCCGGCGGTGCTGCACTACTACGACCGCTTCAGTCCCGGCGCCGACGAGGCGCGCGTGTTCGACTTCCTGCTGACCGCCGCTGCGGTGGGCATCCTGTACAAGGAGAACGCGTCGATCTCCGGCGCCGAGGTCGGCTGCCAGGGCGAAGTCGGCGTGGCCTGCTCGATGGCCGCCGCCGGCCTGACCGCGGCGCTGGGCGGCACGCCTTCGCAGATCGAGAACGCGGCCGAGATCGGCATGGAGCACAACCTGGGCCTGACCTGCGATCCGATCGGCGGCCTGGTGCAGATTCCGTGCATCGAGCGCAACGCGATGGGCGCGGTGAAGGCCGTCAACGCCAGCCGCATGGCCCTGCGCGGCGACGGCAAGCACAAGGTCAGCCTGGACAAGGTCATCAAGACCATGCGCGATACCGGCCGCGACATGCAGGACAAGTACAAGGAAACCAGCCGAGGTGGACTAGCGGTTAACGTCATCGAGTGTTGAATCGAGAGTCGGGCTTGCCCGGCTTCTGCTTTGCAGCGTTTTGCCCGTAATATCCGTTATCACGGCGAGTTCGCCGTATAAACAATAGTTAGGCGTCACACCATAATTCAAGACGATCGGTATAAGCGTAAGCCGAAATATTGGAATTGATCCCATTTATTCCTTGCATTTTTATGTCAATTGATCTCGTCGGCGCG
>JBDHQQ010000135.1:0-6543 GCA_039807145.1 Pseudoxanthomonas sp.
TCGCCGCGCTGGCGATGAGCCTGAGTTCGGTCTCGGTGGTCGCCAACGCGCTGCGGCTGGCGCGGCCGGCGACCGCCTCGCATCATCAGGCTGCCGTTGCGAAGAGCGGTGCGTCCTGCCATTGAAAAAACGCCGCTTTTTTGTCGTCATTCCTGCGCAGGTGGGAATGACGAACGAAAATCGGGCAGAGGCAGCCCGGCTTCAACTTTGTAGAGCCGGATTCATCCGGCTTTACAAGGCAAGAGCAAGAGCGGCTGGAGCAAAAATCGGAGTGTCGTGTGGAATCGAATCGCTTGCCGGCGATTCATCGGAGCGAAGTCGAATCGGTGGAAACGTATTCCCTTTCGACCCGCTTCAGTCCGGTGAGCAGGCTGTAGGCGCTCACGCCGCAATGGCGCACGACGTCGGCCAGCGGAACCTGTGGGCCCCACAGCTCCACTTCGCTGCCGACGTCGCTGCCGGGCAGGGTGGTGAGGTCGATGGTCAGCATGTCCATCGACACGCGGCCGACGATCCGGCTGGCGTGGCCATCCACGGCAACCGGCGTGCCTTCGGGCGCGCGCTGCGGGTAGCCGTCGGCGTAGCCCATTGCGACCACGCCGACACGCATCGGTCGCGGGGTGACGAAGGTGCCGCCATAGCCGATCGGTTCGCCCGCTTCCAGCTCGCGCACTGCGATGACGCGCGAACGCAGGCTCACCACCGGGCGCAGCGCGTCGGCGGCCGGATTCGGCGCGGCGAATGGCGAAGCGCCGTACAGCATCAGGCCGGGGCGGACCCAGTCGCGCCGCGCGTCCGGCCAGGCCAGCAGGCCGGCGGAATTGGCCAGGCTGCGCACGCCGACGTCCAGCCCGGCGCAGGCGGCGTCGAACGTCGCGACCTGCTCGCGCGTGCGTGGATCGTCCACGTCGTCGGCGTTGGCGAAATGGGTCATCGCCACCGCATCGCGCACCCACGGCAGGCGATGCAGCCGCTGCCATGCGTCGGCGAATTCATGCGGAGGCAGGCCCAGCCGGTGCATGCCGGAATCCATCTTCAGCCAGATCCGCGGCGGGCGCTGCGGCGCGAAGCGTTCCAGCGCACGCAGTTGCCACTGCGAGGCGACGACGCACCACAGGTCGTGGCGTTCGATCAAGGCCAGTTCCTCGGCCTCGAAGAACCCTTCCAGCAGCAGGATGGGTCTGGCGATGCCGGCTTCGCGCAGGGCCAGCGCTTCCTCGATGCAGGCGACGCCGAAGGCCTCGGCTTCCGGCTCCAGCGCGCGCGCGCATTCGACCGCGCCGTGGCCGTAGGCGTCGGCCTTGACGATGGCCATCGCGTGGCCGGCGCTGGCGCGCGCCAGCCGGTAGTTGTGGCGCAGCGCGTCGAGATCGACCAGGGCGCGGGCGGGACGCATCAGTCGAAACGCGAGATGTCGAGGCCTTCCGGATCGATCTGCGGCGTGCGCCCGGCGATCACGTCGGCGATGTAGCGGCCCGAACCGCAGGCCATGGTCCAGCCCAGCGTGCCGTGCCCGGTGTTGAGGAACAGGTTGCGCAGGCGGGTCTTGCCGACCACCGGCGGGCCATCCGGCGTGGCCGGGCGCAGGCCGGTCCAGAAGCTGGCGCCGGCCAGGTCGCCGCCGTCCGGGTACAGGCTGCGCACCACTTTTTCCAGGGTCTGCCGGCGTTTCTGCCGCAGGGCCAGGTCGAAGCCGGAGACTTCGGCCATGCCGCCGACGCGGATGCGGTTGTCGAAACGGGTGATGGCGACCTTGTAGGTTTCGTCCAGCACCGTGGACACCGGCGCGGCGGCCGGGTCGGTGATCGACAGGGTCAGCGAATAGCCCTTCAGCGGATACACCGGCAGGCGGATGCCCAGCGGCTTCAGCAGTTCGGTGGACCAGCAGCCCAGCGCCATCAGGTAGGTGTCGGCGGTTTCGACCGCGCCGTCGATGCGCACGCCGTCCAGGCGGTCGCCGGAGACCTGCAGGCCCTCGATGCGCTGGCCGAAGCGGAACTGCACGCCTTCGCGCTCGGCCAGCGCGGCCAGGCGGCGGGTGAACAGGTGGCAGTCGCCGGTCTGGTCGCCGGGCAGCCGCAGCGCACCGACCAGGGTATCGGCCACGCCGGCCAGCGCGGGCTCGACGCGGACGATGCCCGCGCGGTCCAGCACTTCGTAGGGCACGCCGTACTGCGCGAGCACCGCGATGTCCTTGCCGGCGGCGTCGAGCTGGGACTGGGTGCGGAACAGCTGGGTGGTGCCCAGCTGGCGCGCCTCGTATTCGATGCCGGTCTCGGCGCGCAGTTCGTCCAGGCTGTCGCGGCTGTATTCGGCCAGCCGCACCATCCGCGCCTTGTTGACCTTGTAGTGCGCGACCGTGCAGTTGCGCCACAACTGCCACAGCCAGCGGTACTGGGCGAAGTCGGCGGTCGGCCGGATCGCCAGCGGCGCGTCCTTCGACAGCAGCCACTTGATCGCCTTCAGCGGCACGCCCGGGGCCGGCCACGGCGAGGCGTAACCCGGGGAAACCTGCCCGGCATTGCCGAAGCTGGTGGCCATGGCCACCGACGGCTCGCGGTCCACCACGGTCACGTCGAAGCCCGCGCGGCGCAGATACCAGGCGCTGGTCACGCCGATCACGCCGGCGCCAAGGATCAGGATTCGCATGCAACAACCTCGCGGGAAATCAAGGCGCGGCTCCGGACAGGGTCCGCAGCGCGCGCGCCGCGATTCCGCGTACGCCGCACGGTTTTCCCGCCGCCCGGAGACATCCGTGAATTGTCTTACAGCCGCGTGCCTTTAGGTAGGGGCGGGGCAGGTGCGAAGCGTCCAGCGCGGGCGGCATTGTGCCGAAAGATCGCGCATTCGAAGTTCAATGTTCGATATCGCCCACGATCCGGCCGTCGCGGTCCAGCACCAGCCGCGCGCGCTTTTGCCGGTAATAGAAAGTGGCCCGGTACAGGCCTTCGTCCTCGCCGGTGCCGCGCTCGCACAGCTGCGCGATCTTGTGATCTTCCATCAATCGCCTGAATTCGTCCGCAGCCAGTCCCAGCGCGCCGGCGACCAGGGCACCGTCGATTCCTATTTCGAGCTTCGGGTTGACGGCGACGGGAATGCGCTTTGCCATGCCTTCCGCAGCAGTGGGAATACGCCACGAGGATGGATCCGGCGAGCCAGGAAGGCATTGATCCCGGTCAACCGGAACCGCGCTCACGCCGGCAAGGCCGGGATTGCCGAAGGCAGCTCAGCTGCGAACCTGGGCAAGGATCGCCAGCAGGGCGACCACCCAGCACAGGGTGACGAACAGCGCGCCGCCCCAGCCGCTGCCGAGGCCGCCACGCTTGCGCAGGAAGAAGCGCAGGATACCGACCACGACTATCGGTGCGAGGATCAGGACCAGGACCAGCGCCCATGTGAAGCGGTTGATATCCATCCGGGCCTTCCGAATCCTCAAGAACACGCCGCCAGTCTGCCCTCCGCCCGCGGCGGCGGTTTTGATCCGGGTCAACCGGCGGCATGCGCGCTTGACGTGGATCAGGGCCGGCAACAGCCACCGGCATAGCATGGGACACGGTCGCAGCAACCGGAACCCGAACATGGCGATGCAACTCGATCCCGAACCGAACGTCCACGTATTCGACGCCCGCGGCGTCGCCCGCCGCTTCCGCCATTCGGCGATCTTCGGCGCGCTGGGCGCGTTGCACAACGGCGAGACGATGCGCTTCCTCAACGACCACGACCCGATTCCGCTGCTGCAGCAGCTGGACCGGCACTTCGGCGAGCATCTCACCGTCAATTACCGCCAACGCGAACCGGGTGGCGTGGTGATCGACTTCGGCATCACCGGATTGCCGGAGGAATAGACGGCGCCACGTCGCCGCATGGCCGGCCGGGAACAGAGGAGGTCTTCACCGCGTTGCGTCCCGGGCGCCGATCCGCGCGCAGGTGCCGGCTTTCGCCCGCCGGTTAGAATCGCGTCGTGGAACAGACGCCCGCCAACGCATTCGACGGCAAGGCCTTCGCCGCCGGCCTGAGCACCGCGCCGGGCGTGTACCGGATGTATGCGGCCGACGGCACGCTGCTCTATGTCGGCAAGGCCGGCGCGCTGAAGAAGCGCGTCGCCAGCTATTTCAATTCCTCGCCGAAGGCCGCGCGGACGATGGCGATGCTGACCCAGGTCGCGCGCATGGAAGTGACCGTCACCCGCACCGAGGCCGAGGCGCTGCTGCTGGAGAACCAGCTGATCAAGTCGCTGGGGCCGCGCTACAACGTGCTGTTGCGCGACGACAAGAGCTACCCCTACGTGCTGCTGACCCAGGAACCGTGGCCGCGCATCGCCCTGCATCGCGGACCGCGGGCGGTGCCGGGGCGCTATTTCGGCCCGTACCCCGCGGTGGGCGCGGTGCACGAGACGCTGAACCTGATGCAGAAGCTGTTCAAGCTGCGCAACTGCGAGGACAGCGTGTTCCGCAACCGTTCGCGGCCGTGCCTGCAATACCAGATCGGCCGTTGCAGCGCGCCGTGCGTGGGGCTGGTCGCGGCGGACGAGTACGCCGAAGCGGTGCGTCGCGCCGCGCTGCTGCTGGACGGCCGCAGCGACGAGCTGACCGGCGAGTTGACCGCGGCGATGGAAACGGCCAGCGCACGGCTCGAATTCGAACAGGCCGCCCGCCTGCGCGACCTGGTCGACGGCATCCGCCGCCTGCAGGCGCGCCAGTACGTCGATGGCCGTGCCGCCGACCTGGACGTGCTGGCCGTCGCGATGCGCGGCAGCAGCGCCTGCGTGTTGCTGCTGGCGTTCCGCGACGGCCGCAACCTCGGCACGCGCGCGTTCTTCCCGAAGACCAACGGCGAGGACAGCGCCGGCGAAGTGCTGGCCGCGTTCGTTTCCCAGTACTACGCCGAGCAGGCGCCGCCGCCCGAGATCGTGCTGGATCGCGAGATTCCCGACGCGGCGCTGATCGAGGCCGCGCTGGGCGCGGCGGCCGGGCGCAAGGTGCAGTTGAAATGGAACGTGCGCAGCGAGCGCGCCGGTTATCTCGACTTGGCCCGGCGCAACGCGGAAGTCACCCTGGCCACCGAACTGTCCAGTCGCGACGCCCAGCACGCGCGCAGCGAGGCGCTGCGCGAACTGCTCGGCCTGGCGGAACCGGCGAAGCGGATCGAGTGCTTCGACATCAGCCACACGATGGGCGAGGCGACCGTGGCTTCGTGCGTGGTGTTCGACGCGGCCGGGCCGGTGCGCGGGCAGTACCGTCGCTACAACATCGCCGGCATCGAGCCGGGCGACGACTATGCGGCCATGCGCCAGGCGCTGGACCGGCGCTTCCGCCGCGCGGTCGAGGAGGACGGCGTGCTGCCCGACGTGCTGCTGATCGACGGCGGCGCCGGGCAACTGGCGCAGGCGAAGACGGTGCTGGCCGATCTCGGCGTCGATGGCGTGGCGCTGGTCGGCGTGGCCAAGGGCGAGGAGCGCCGGGCGGGCCACGAGACCCTGGTGCTGGCCGACGGCCGCGAACTGCGCCCCGGCGCGGCGTCGCCCGCGCTGCAACTGATCCAGCAGGTGCGCGACGAAGCGCACCGCTTCGCCATCACCGGCCATCGCGGCCGCCGGCAGAAGGCGCGCATGACCAGTCGGCTGGAGGATATCGAAGGCATCGGCCCGCGCCGCCGCGCCAGCCTGCTGAAGCATTTCGGCGGGCTGGCCGGGCTGAAGGCGGCGGGTGAGGACGAGATCGCCCGGGTCGAGGGCATCAACGCCGCGCTCGCCGCGCGGATCTACGCCAGCCTGCACGGACTTGCGTCGCCCGGAGCGCCGCCTCCGGCAAGCAAGTAAGATGGGCGGCAATGAAGTTCACCGTGCCCACGTGGTTGACCCTGCTGCGGATCCTGATGATCCCGGTGCTGATCGTGCTGTTCTATTTGCCTTACCGCTGGGCCAACATCGCTTCCGTGGTGGTGTTCGTCCTGGCCGCAGTGACCGATGCGCTGGATGGCTGGATCGCGCGCCGCTACGAGCTGCAGTCGGCGTTCGGCGCCTTCCTCGACCCGGTCGCGGACAAGATGATGGTCGCGGTGGCGCTGGTGCTGATCGTGCAGGGGCAGCACACCGCGTGGATGGCGTTCTGGGCCTCGGTGATCATCGGCCGCGAGATCGCCGTTTCGGCGTTGCGCGAGTGGATGGCCGAGATCGGCCAGCGCGCCACGGTCAAGGTCGCGGCCATCGGCAAGATCAAGACCATCGCGCAGATGGTCGCGCTGGGCTGCCTGCTGTATTCGGTGACGCCGCCCGGCCGCCCGCGCAGCGACATCTGGATGGGGCCGCAGGTGTTCCACCTGGGCGACTGGCTGCTGGCGGTGGCTGCGTTGCTGACCCTGTGGTCGGGCTTCCAGTACCTGCACGCGGCGTGGCCCAGCCTGCGCGCGGACGAACAGGCGGCTGTTGACAGTTCACGAAAGGACGGTAGAATTTCGCGCCTCACCCCGCGGGAATAGCTCAGTTGGTAGAGCACGACCTTGCCAAGGTCGGGGTCGCGAGTTCGAGTCTCGTTTCCCGCTCCA
>JBDHQQ010000136.1:0-6510 GCA_039807145.1 Pseudoxanthomonas sp.
CGAGCTTCTGCAGCCACAGCACCAGCTCCTGCTCCAGCCGGCCCGGGTCGGCCGGCTGCGGCAGGTCGGCCAGACGCGCCTCCAGCTTGGCGCGCTGGCCGACACGGATCTGCGGGATCAGCGCGCGCGCCTCGGCCGCGCGCGCGGCGATGGCGTCGACGCGTTCGTTGATGACGGCGGCCAGCTTTTCGCCTTCGCGCTCGCGCGCGGCGACGAACTGGTCGAGCAGCGCGTCGAGCAGCGCCAGCGCCTCGGCCTGCAATCTGTCGGGATCGAAAGCCTTGTTCTGCAGCACGCCGGGGAACTGCAGCAGCGTGCCGAACTCGGTGTGCAGGCCGGGGAAGCGCGCGCCCAGGTCCAGCGCCAGCTCCGACAGCTGGGCGACGACGCGCGGGTTGGTCTGCAGTTCGCCATCGCCTTCGCCGGTGCGCAGGCGCAGGCTGAAGTCGAGCTTGCCGCGGGCGACGCGCGCGGCGATGCGTTCGCGCAGCGCCGGCTCCAGCGCGCGCAGTTCCTCGGGCAGGCGCAGGCCCGGTTCGAGAAAACGATGGTTGACCGCGCGCATTTCGCCCACCAGCGCACCGCCTTCGAAGACGCGCTCCAGCGTGGCGTAGGCGGTCATGCTGCGGATCATCGGTGCGGCCGGTTCGGGAGAGCGCGAATGGTAACCTATGCCGCCCGTTTCCCCGGATTTCCGCATGAGCTTCCGTCGTCCCAGCGACCGCGCGCCCGACCAGTTGCGCACCGTGTCGATCCAGCGCGGCTACACCCGCCACGCCGAAGGTTCGGTGCTGGTGTCGTTCGGCGACACCCGCGTGCTGTGCACGGCCAGCGTCGATAACCGCGTGCCGGCGTTCCTGCGCGGCAAGGGCGAAGGCTGGGTGACCGCCGAATACGGCATGCTGCCGCGCGCCACGCACACCCGTGGCGACCGCGAAGCAGCGCGCGGCAAGCAGGGCGGGCGCACCCTGGAGATCCAGCGCCTGATCGGCCGTTCGCTGCGCGCCTGCGTGGACCGCGCCGCGCTGGGCGAAAACACCATCACCCTGGACTGCGACGTGCTGCAGGCCGACGGCGGCACCCGCACCGCGGCGATCACCGGCGCCTACGTGGCGCTGGTCGATGCTGTGAACGGATTGAAGAAGCAGGGCGCGGTCAAGCGCGACCCGATCCTCGGCGCGGTGGCCGCGGTATCGGTCGGCATCTACCGTGGCGTGCCGGTGCTGGACCTCGACTACGCCGAGGACAGCGACTGCGACACCGACATGAACCTGGTGATGAACGACGGCGGCGGCTTCATCGAGCTGCAGGGCACCGCCGAAGGCCACGCCTTCCGCCGCGACGAACTGGACGCGCTGCTGGCGCTGGGCGAGAAGGGCATCGGCGAACTGTTCGCCGCGCAGCAGGCCGCGCTGGCGTCGTAGGAGCGCTCTCGAGCGCGACCGGTTTCCTGCCGGCCCGGAATCGTCCACGCAGTTCCATCTTCACGGTCGCGGTCCAGCCCGCTCCTACAAGGCAAGTGCATGAAACTGGTTCTCGCCTCCTCGAACGCCGGCAAACTGGAGGAATTGCGCCACCTGCTGGCCGATGCCGGCATCGAATTGCACGCGCAATCCGGATTCGGCGTGGCCGATGCCGAGGAAACCGGGCTGAGCTTCGTCGAGAACGCGATCCTGAAGGCGCGGCACGCCGCGCGCGCGACCGGCCTGCCGGCGCTGGCCGACGATTCCGGCCTGTGCGTCGATGCGCTGGGCGGCGCGCCCGGCCTATATTCGGCGCGCTATGGCGGCGAGCACGGCAACGCGGACGCCAATATCGACAAGCTGCTGCACGAAATGCGCGACATTGCGGAAGAGAACCGCGGCGCGCACTTCTACTGCGTGCTGGTGCTGGTGCGGCACGCCGACGACCCGCAGCCGCTGATCGCCGAAGGCGAATGGCAGGGCCGCATCCTGCGCAAACGCCGCGGCAAGGGCGGGCACGGCTACGATCCGGTGTTCCTCGACGCCGGGCGCGGCCAGACCGCGGCAGAGATGCCGCTGGACCTGAAGAACCGCATCAGCCATCGCGGCCAGGCGCTGGCGGCGTTGCGGCGGAAACTGCCCACCCCGTAGCAGCGCTCTCGAGCGCGACCGGGCCTTCCCATGAAAGCTTCGTCGCGCTCGAGAGCGCTCCTGCACAATGCCATCATGCTGACTCCCCCGCCCCTGTCGCTGTACGTCCACCTGCCGTGGTGCGTGCGCAAATGCCCGTACTGCGATTTCAACTCGCACCAGGGCAAGGGCGAGCTGCCGTTCGACGCTTACATCGACGCGCTGCTGCGCGATCTCGATTTCGATCTGCCGCTTGTCTGGGGCCGCACCGTGCAGACGGTGTTCTTCGGCGGCGGTACGCCCAGCCTGTTCCCGGCGCAGCACATCGACCGCTTCCTGCAGGAAGCCAGCAGCCGGCTGCGCTTCGCGCCGGGCTGCGAAATCACCCTGGAGACGAACCCCGGCACCGCCGAGCACGGCCGGTTCGGGGAATACCGCAAGGCCGGCGTGAACCGGATCAGCTTCGGCATCCAGAGCTTCGACGACGGCTGCCTGCAACGGCTGGGCCGCATCCACGACAGCGACGAGGCCGAAGCGGCGGTGAAGCTGGCGCAGGACGCCGGCTTCGATAACCTCAACCTGGACCTGATGTACGCGCTGCCGCAGCAGACGCTGGCGATGGCGGAGAACGACTTGCGCCGCGCCTTCGCGCTGCGGCCCGCGCACATCAGCCACTACCAGCTCACCCTGGAACCGAACACGGTGTTCTTCGCCAGGCCGCCGAAGGACATCCCCGACGACGACGCGGCCTGGGACATGCAGGAACGCTGCCAGTCGCTGCTGGACGAAGCCGGCTACGCGCAGTACGAGGTCAGCGCTTACGCGCAGCCCGGCAGGCAATGCGCGCACAACCTGAACTACTGGCGCTACGGCGACTACCTGGGCATCGGCGCGGGCGCGCACGGCAAGCTGACGCTGGGGAGCGAACAGGCCATCCTGCGCCGCTGGAAGATCCGCCACCCGACCGCCTACCTCGCCAGCGCCGGCACGCCGCAGGCGATCGGCGGTGACGACCGCATCGACCCGGCGCGGCGGCCGTTCGAATTCATGCTCAACGCGCTGCGCTTGAACGCGGGCTTCGCCGAAGGCGATTTCGAACGACGCACCGGCCTGCCGCTGTCGTCCGTGCAGGTGCGACTGGCGCAGGCGCAGGAACGCGGCTGGCTGTCCCGCCGCGACGGAGTAATCGCCCCTACCGAGACCGGCCGGCGCTACCTGAACGACCTGCTGGAAACATTCCTGAACGACTGACCCGGCCCGGCGCCGGGTTTTCCGATGCGCGGTAGCCCGCCCGGCGCGAACGGCATTTCGGATACGGGCCGAAAACGTGGATAATCGCCCTCGTTACTGGGGGAGTAACGCCACCCGAATCCACTCGATGGCCCATCAGGCCGGTCTTCCGTCTTCCGCACCCGCAACCCTCGCATCCGCCGAGCTGCCGCCGCGCGTGCGGGAGATCCTTGCGCACTACCTCGGCATGCTCGGCCGCCGCCTGGCGCCGGTCATGGACGAAGCGCTGCGCCAGGCGGAACGGCAACTGACCGCGCTGGCCTCGGAATCGCACATCTCCGCGCGGCAGGTCGCGCTGCTGGCCGGCACCCGCGCGCTGCGCGAGAACGGTCCGCGCCTGCTGCCCGCGCTGCTGGCCGACATCGAATCCCAGCTGGCCCGCATCCGCCAGCCGCAAACGCCGGCCAGCACCACGCAGCCCGTGCGCCTGCAGACCATGACCCTGGTGGAGGACGAGTCCCTCGACCAGGAAATCGTGCTGCGCGACATGGCCCGCCGCTGCGAAACGCGCTGCGGCGCCACCCTGCATGCGCTGGGCGTGCGCTTCGCCGCGCTGGCCGCCAGCACCACCTTCGAACCCGGCCAGGTGCCCGCCGGGCCGCAGTCGCTGTGCCGTTCGCTGCGCGTGGCGGCCCCCGTGCTGCAGCTGGATGAACTGGAAATCCTGCTGCATTTCTACCGCGCCTTCGAACACGCGGTGCTGGTCCAGCACGACACATTGCTGGAGTCGCTGAACGCGCTGCTGGCCGAACAGGGCGTGCTGCCCAACCTGGTCCACTCGCCGCGAAGGATGCGCAACGCCCGCAAGCGCAGCGAATGGCCCACCTCGTCCCCGGCACAGGCGCAGGCGTCCGCCGTGGCGTCGGATCGACCGCTGACCGGCTGGCATGGCCAGGGCGCGCCCTCGGCCTGGGCTGCCGGCATCGCCGGACTGCAGCCGGCAGGCGCGGGCGGCGGCGGAACCGTTGCCGGCGGCAGTGGTCACGATGGCGCCGGCACGGGCACCGGCACGGGTGGCGACAGCGGCCAGACCGGCCAGACCGGTCAGGAAGACGCCGCGGACGACCGCAACTTCGCCATCCTGCGCCACGTCCTGCAGGGACGCCGCGCCGCGATCTCGGGCGAGGATGCGAACGCCGAACCTGCGGACGCCACGCCCCGCCTGCGCATCGACACCCGCGACACCCTGACCCGGCTGGGCGGCCTGCAATCCGAGGCCATCCAGGTCGTTGCGGGGCGCAAGCACCGCACGTTCCGCGACGTGCAGCAACAGTTGCTGGCCTCGGCCCGCGAAGCGCACGGCCAGGAAACCGAACTGGACCCGCGCGACGCGGACAGTTTCGAACTGCTCGACATGCTGTACGCCGAAATCGAACGCGAGGTGAAGCCGGACGCCCCATGCGTCGAGCTGCTGGTGCGCCTGCAGGTTCCGGTGGCCCGCGCCAGCCTGCTCGACCGGCGCTTCTTCACCAGCCCGAGGCACCCGGCGCGCGAACTGCTGAACATGGTGGCCGAATCCGGCGCGGTCTGGCTGGAACAGGACGCCGAAGACCCGCAGCTGGCGCAGAAGCTGCACAGCGCGGTCGATCGCGTCGTCAACGAATACGACGGCAACGAGGCCGTGCTGGAGCGCGCCAACCGCGACATCCAGCAGCACCTGGATTCGGCGGCGCGCCGCGCCGCGCTGAGCGAGCGCCGGCACGTGGAAGCGGCGCAGGGCAAGGACCGGCTGGAGGTCTCCCGGCGCATGGCCCGCGCGGTCATCGCCGGCGCCTTCGATGGCAACGCTCCGGATTTCGCGCTGCGCAAGCTGCTGGACCACGTCTGGCACGACGTGCTGACCCTGACCCTGCTGCGCAAGGGCGAAACCAGCGCCGAGTGGCAGGCGGCGCGCGACATCACTTCGCGCATCGCCGCGGCCAGCGCCAGCAACGCCGCGGCCGGCGACCCGGCGCTGGCAGCGCGCATCGCCGAGGCCATGCGCGGCACCGGCTTCGGCGAGAACGAGGCCACCCTGTTCTCCGAACGCCTCGCGCAGCCGCACGCGCCCAGGGACGGTTCGGGCGACCAGGCCGACGCGCTGCTGAATGCGCGCACCTGGCTGGGCCAGCACCTTCCGCAGGAAGAGCACCTTCCGCAACGCAACGCGGAAGAGGAAGCGCGCCACGCCTACCTGCTCACCCTGCCCTTCGGCACCTGGTTCGAATTCGTGCAGAACCAGCAGGGCGACGCGGTGCGCCGGCGCATGTCCTGGTACAGCAACGTCACCGGCAACACCCTGTTCGTGAACGCGCAGGGCAAGCGCGTCGCCGAGATGTCGCTGAACCAGCTGGCCCGCCTGATGGCGCGCGACCAGGCCCGCGTGGTCGCCCAGGACAAGGGCCGCTTGATCGACCGCGCGTGGCGTGCCACCCTCGACGTGCTACGGGCATTCGCCCCCGGGAGCGGCCCATGATTTCCGAATCACGCAAGGCACCCCGCCGCAAGACGCCGCAATCGCTCGTCGTCACCGACGAACTGACCGGCCAGCCCGTCGGCTACGTCAAGGACCTGTCCGAATCCGGCATGCAGCTGGAAGTCACCGCGCCGCTGACCGAGGATGCCGTCTACCAGCTGCAGTTCCAGCTCGACGGCTCCACCCTGGTGCCTGCCCTGGTCGACGCGGGCGCACACGTGGTCTGGCTCGACGACGACGATGCCCATGGCAACCGCCTCAGCGGTTTGCGCTTCCTGGCCATTTCCGAACGCGACCTCGAACGACTGCGGCGGTGGGCGGAAAGCACGCCAGGCAACGGCGGCTGAGCCGGCGATTGCATCCGTCGTAACGCGTGGTTGCCCGCGGTTGGGGCAAAATGGCCGGCGATTCCCGCCGACAGCCGATGCCATGAACGCCGCCGATCTGCCCGCGCTGTACGCGCAACATCTTCCCGTCCTGCAACGACGCACCGACGAAGCGCTGGCGCGCGGCGGCTTCGACCACCTGGTCGTGCCCAGCGGCACCCAGCACTGGCAGGTGTTCGACGACCGCGACTATCCGTATGCGGTCAACCCGCAGTTCAAGCACTGGCTGCCGCTGACCAGGCTGCCGTACAGCTGGCTGGCGTACACGCCGGGCAAGCGCCCGCAG
>JBDHQQ010000012.1:0-30479 GCA_039807145.1 Pseudoxanthomonas sp.
CAGCGAGGGATCTTGCTTTTGGCGCTCGGTGACGAAGATCAAGATCCCTCGCTGCGTTCGGGATGACAAGACCGAATGGGATACAAGCCTGATCGCGGCCTAAGGCACTTCCGATCCGGATAACTCCAGGCCACCCCGCTCGCGGTTCAACTCGCGCAGACGCGCGCCCAGCAACGCCAGGTTGATTTCGATTCCCCCCAACGCCTGCTGCCGGGCCGGCGGCAATCCTTCGCGCGCCGCCCGGCGTAGGTCCTGCCAGTCCACCTTGACCTGCGCGGACATCTCGGCGACGCGCGAGCGCAGCGCCTCGCGTTCCTGCTGTGGCAGGCCATAGCCGTCTTCACCCAGCGCGGCCGGCCGCACCAGCATCGCTTCGCGCGCCAGCACTTCACGCAAGGCCTCGCGCGCCTCCGCGCTGCGTTCGCG
The DNA here is from genome assembly GCA_039807145.1 of Pseudoxanthomonas sp. GTDB lineage: Bacteria > Pseudomonadota > Gammaproteobacteria > Xanthomonadales > Xanthomonadaceae > Pseudoxanthomonas_A. The sequence continues at coordinate 427 of JBDHQQ010000012.1, forward strand.
CTGTCCCCTGTCGGGCCGGAGCAACTGCCGCTTGAGCGCATCGCGGGCCTTCAACTCCTCGCGGCGCAGCGCCGCTTCTTCCAGCAGCAACAGCGCGGCGCTGGCGCGCAGATCGGCTTGGGGCAACCATGCCGAGCGCTCCGCCGGCGGCAGATCCAGCCAGTCCTCGACCTTGGCCTGCGGCAGCGCCAGCGATGCGCGGGCCACGTCGAACATCGCCTGGTAGCGCGCGCTCATCGACTCGAAGTAGTAGCCCTGGCGCATCGCTTCGTGGCGGTCGTTCAACACGGACGCATCGGCGACGCCGGCGCGCTCCAGCTTTCCCAGCAGGCCCATCGGGGTGATGCTACGCAGCGGCGCGGCGGCCAGGCGCGGCACGCCGTCGTGCAGCAGCTTCCATGTCTCGACCGCGCAGTTGTTGCTTATGAAGTAATAGCGACCGTCGTAGCTCCAGTGCAGCTGCGCGGCGCGCTCCAGCAACCCGGCGATCTCGTCCGGTTGCAGGCGCAGCGGGGCGGATCGCAGGCCGCGCAGTTCGGTCTTGGTGTATTCGTCGATTACCTGGTCCAGCGGCAGCAGGAACAGCCGCGACGGGTAGCGGCCGGTCAAGCCGCGCCATCCTGAAATCTGCACGTCGCCGACGAAGGCGCGGAACGACAGCACGCGGTGGTACTGCAGGTCGAGCCGGCACTCTGGCCCGGGCACGCGGCCCGGCGCGCAGATCACCAGCCGCAGCATGCTGTGGCCCCAGCGGCTCATGGTTTCGTCGTTGCCTTCCGCCAGCAGGTAATCGACCGCATACACGCGCGCCGGATCGAGCTGTTCGAAGCCCATGGCGGCGGAATCCGGATCGGCCTGCAGGAAGACCTGTCCCGATGCGCATTCGGCCGTTTCGGGTTGCCAGTGGAAATGCGCGGCGAAATAGCGGAACAGCGCCGGGCGCCGGCAGGCGTACTGCGGGTCGAGCAGGAACCACTCCAGGTTGACCGCGACGAATTCCTTCGGGTTGGTCAATTCATAGCGGTCCGGCGTGCGGTCGGTGAACGGGTTCTTGCCGTTGCGCAGGCCGAATCGCAGCGGGCGAACCTGCCAGCCAGCCAGATCGAGCAGGCGCGGATCGCGCGACAGCCTGCCAAGCGGCGAACGGTCGTGGTCATGCGCCAGCTCGTGGATCAACGCGGACAGCGCCGCGTGCGTCGCAGGGTCATCGAAACCCGCATCCATCGGCCGAGCCATCCAGCCATCGAGCAGCGCGCGTTGCAGCCACAGGCGATGCGCCTTGGTGCGCCCATGCACCTGCGCAGGCAGATCGTCGCGCCACGCCAGCGTCGGCCCGTCGCGGAGTTCCTCACGCCATGCGGGCGGCAGACGGCTGGCGGCCTGATCCAGCAGTTCCTGCGTCGCTTCCATCTGGGCTTCGGTCAGCCCGCGCGCGTCGATGGGCAACCAGGCCGCCTGCGCAGTGGCCAGCGGCGCAGTGCAGGCCAGCCACGCCGCAAAGACGATCCGCCCTGCCAGGCGGCCGGGACTCACTGCGCCAGGATGGCCTGCGCAAGCTGCATGTCGCTGGCATCGCGCGCGGCGGCATGGCGTTCGCGCAGCTGGCGCATCGCCGCTTCCAAGCGCGCGCCGCGGATGCGGCCCTCGCTGGCGACGAAGCTGGCCGCGTCGTCGCGGGCCTGCAGCACGATCTTGTCGTCGCCGGAGGAACTGTCGGACGACGCCGACGAACCGGCCGACGATGCCCCGGCTGAACTCGCGGCAAAGCTGCCCGCGAAAGCGGGTACGGAAAGGGTCAGCAGGGCGGCAACGAAGAAGAATCGGGACATGACGAATTTTCGGGCGGAACGCCCCGGTGGGCGGGTGAGGCAAGACTAACCGCAATTGCGGCGCTTCGCCTGAATTTTTCGACCTCCGGACAAAGCGTGAATCCGTGCCATCCGTGATCAATCCCGCATTCTTGTTTCGTCATTCCCGTGCAGGCGGGAATGACGGGCCAAATCCATCCTGGCGTCACGGATCGAACAGCTTGCCCGGATTCAGCACGCCGTTCGGGTCGAACACGCGCTTGACGCCGCGCATCAGCGCCACTTCCGCGTCGCTGCGGGTGCTGCCCAGGTAAGGCTTCTTGACCAGACCGATACCGTGCTCGGCCGAGATGCTGCCGCCGTGCCGGCGCAGGCATTCGGCCAGCAGCTTGGTGACCTGCTCGCAGGCGGCGATGAAGTCCGCGTCGGTCCAGTCGTCCGGCTTCAGCACGTTGATGTGCAGATTGCCGTCGCCGATGTGGCCGAACCACACCACCTCGAAATCCGGATAGGCGTCGCCCAGCAGCTGCTGCGTTTCCGCAAGGAACGCCGGCATCGCCGAAATGCGCACCGACACGTCGTTCTTGTACGGCTTGTAGCGTGCCAGCGATTCGGTGATGCCTTCGCGCAGCCGCCACAGCTGGGCCGCCTGGGCGTCGGACTGCGAAATCACCCCGTCGACGATCCAGCCCTGCTCCATGCCGTGTTCGAACGCCGCCATCGCCGCCGCTTCGGCGGCCTCGGCGCCACTGGCGAACTCGGCGACCACGTAATACGGATGGCTTTCGTCGAACGGCTTTTGCGCGCCGTGGGCCAGCACGTGCTTCAACGCCACGTCGGTGAAGAATTCGAACGCCTCCAGTTGCAGGCGTTCGCGGAACGCGGCGAACACCTGCATCAGCACTTCGAACGATGGCAGCGCCAGCAGCATCACGTTGCCCGGCGGCGGCGGATCGGTCAGGCGCAGGGTGGCTTCGACCACGATGCCCAGCGTGCCTTCGCTGCCGATCAGCAGCTGGCGCAGGTCGTAGCCGCTGGAGTTCTTGATGAGCGCCTTGTTGAGCTCCAGCACGTCGCCCGCGCCGGTGACGACCTTCAGCCCGGCGATCCATTCGCGGGTGTTGCCGTAGCGGATCACCCGGATGCCGCCGGCGTTGGTGGCGATGTTGCCGCCGATGGAACAGGAGCCGCGCGCGGCGAAATCGACCGGGTACTGCAGGCCGTGTTCGCGCGCCGCATCGTGCGCGGCCTGCAGCGGCATGCCGGCCTGCACGGTCAGGGTGCGATCGACCGGGTCGAAGTCCAGCGCCCGGTTCATCCGCTCCAGGCTCAGCACCAGTTCGCCGTTGGCCGCGACCGCACCGCCGGACAGGCCGGTGCGCCCGCCGGAAGGCACGATGGCCACGCCCTGCTGGTTGGCCCAGCGCACCACGGCCTGCACTTCCTCGACATTGCCCGGCAGGGCGACGGCCAACGGCGCCGGCGTCCAGCGCCGGGTCCAGTCGCGGCCGTAGTGCTCCAGGTCGGCGGGCTCGGTCTTCAGGCGCAGCGCGGGCGCGGCTTGGCGCAGGGCGTCGAGGCGCGGATCGGTCATGGCGGGGCGGGCGAACGTGGGGTTTCCAGCGTGCCAGCGATGCTGCGCTGCGTCCAGCGCCAAGCCGACAGCGCGAAAGTTGCCGGCGAAACCAACGCCGGATCAGTCGTTTATGCGTCTGGCGGCCGTTTCCGCAACGCACCATGACGCGTCGATCTCTGGCATAGTGTCAGGTCTTCCCTGCCCCTTATCCGCTGCGCGCACGGCAATGTCGAACAAGAAGACCTCGTACCCGAAACAGGACATCCGCGTGCTGTTGCTGGAGGGGGTCAGCCGGACCGCGGTGGAAACCTTCGAGGCGGCCGGCTACACGCAGATCGAATACCACGCCAAGGCCCTGCCGGAAGACGAACTGAAGGCGCGCATCGCCGAGGCGCACATCGTCGGCCTGCGCTCGCGCACCCAGCTGACCGCCGACGTGCTGGCGCACGCGCGCCGGCTGATCGCGGCGGGCTGCTTCTGCATCGGCACCAACCAGGTCGACCTGGAAGCGGCCGAGCTGGCCGGCATCCCGGTGTTCAACGCGCCCTATTCCAACACCCGCAGCGTGGCCGAACTGGTCATCGCGCAGACGGTGATGCTGCTGCGCGGCGTGCCGCAGAGGAACGCCGAATGCCACCGCGGCGGCTGGTCGAAGTCGGCCACCGGCAGCCACGAAGCGCGCGGCAAGACCCTCGGCATCGTCGGCTACGGCCACATCGGCACCCAGGTCGGCGTGCTGGCCGAGGCCATCGGCATGCACGTGATCTTCCACGACATCGAAACCAAGCTGTCGCTGGGCAACGCGCGCGCCGCCGCCGGCCTGCAGGACCTGCTGGAACGCAGCGACGTGGTCACCCTGCACGTGCCGGAAACACCGGCCACCAAGGACATGTTCGGCACGGCGCAGTTCGCCGCGATGAAGCGCGGCGCGCACCTGATCAACGCCTCGCGCGGCAGCGTGGTCGACATCGACGCGCTGGCCGCGGCGCTGGATTCGGGCCAGGTCGGCGGCGCGGCGGTGGACGTGTTCCCGGAGGAGCCGAAGGGCAACGGCGATGAATTCCAGTCGCCGCTGCGCGGCCGCGACAACGTGATCCTGACCCCGCACGTCGGCGGCAGCACGCTGGAAGCGCAGGACAACATCGGCATCGAGGTCGCGGCCAAGCTGGTGCGCTACAGCGACAACGGCAGCACGCTGTCGGCGGTGAACTTCCCCGAAGTCACCCTGCCCGGCCACGATGGCAGCCGGCGCATCCTGCACATCCACCGCAACGTGCCCGGCGTGCTGTCTCAGGTCAACGACATCTTCCGCGAACACGGCGTCAACATCGACGGCCAGTACCTGCGCACCGACCCCAAGGTCGGCTACGTGGTGATCGACGTGACCGCGACGGAGCAACAGGCGGCGGACCTGCGCGATGCGCTGGCCGCGATCCCCGGGACGCTGCGCACGCGCGTGCTGTACTGAGCCGGCCAGCGCGCCTGGACGAGCGCCCCGGCCATCGGCCGGAACGTTGACAAGCCCCTCGCGTTTGCCGACGCTACCCCCGGGGCAACACTTTTTTCGAATCGCGGCTGCTGCGATCCTTGTCGGCGCACGGCCTTTCGCATGCGGGGAAACGGGGAATGACCACTGAATACGGCCGTGCAGCCAGCCAATCCAGCGAAACGAATCCGCTGAGGATTTCGAACCTGCTTCACCTGGCGCTTGGCGCCATCAACGTGCTCGGCGGAGGCGCCATCGCCTTCCTGCTGACGCGCGAAGCCCAGACCCGCGGACTGGGGCTGGTGCCCGTCCTCAGCATTGCCGCTGCGCTGCTGGTGCTCGGTCTCACCCAGATCGCCCGCGCCTGGCGAGACGAGAAGTTCCGGTTCCATCCGGACGACATCGGCGAATTCGCCGTTCCCGAGAAGTTCGGCAACGAGGCGAAATCCGACCAGCCCGGCTATCTGCGCGACGTGATCAACAATGGCGTGCAGCCGGAGCGCGTTCCGGACAATGCCCTGCTGAACAAGCTGTACGGCTGGCTGCCGAAGCTGGAACTGGCGCCGCAGATGATCCGCCGGCATGCGGAAATCCAGGCCCTGCGCATCGTCAACCTGCTCGTGGCCACGCTGGGTTTCGCCCTGGCATGGCTTTTCGCCAAGCCGAACGTGTTCGCATGGCTTGTCCCGGTGTACCTGCTGCTGGCGATCAGCCCGCTGTCCATCCTGCGCAGTTTCTCCGAAGGACGCGCCGGCGACCAGCAGTTCGGTCCGCCTCCCGCAATCAAGCCATCAAAAGCCGTCGCCATACTGCTCGGCTCCATCTTCGTGCCCATTCTGGCCGGACAGCTGCTGCCTCCGGATGCGTTGCCCTATCCGTCGTATGCCACCAGCACATTCGTCATCCCGACCATCGCCGCGATGGGCGCATTGCTGATCGCCAGCGTTCTTTTCGTGCTTTCGCTGAAGGCCCAGACCCGCGAACTGACCACGTCGGGCGTCGGCCACAAGGTACGCAAGGACCTCAACCTGCCCAACCTCAGCAGCGGCCTGATCGACGGGTTGATGAACGAACTCCCCTTCCCCCGCAAGGTGTTGTCCTACAACCCGGGCTGGTCCAAGGACGGCAATTTCGGCGGCGAACTGCTGGTGGAGACCGACCAGCAGCTCAATGCCATCCGCAGCCATGGCAGCCCCATCGAAGCGCTGCGCACGGCATGGGCGGACGACGAACAGCAACCCCTGGTGGGACTGGGCTGCTTCGGCCTGGTGGCGGGCATCGCCGCGACCCTGCTTGCCTTCGCCTACACCCGCAACGGCGGCCTGACGATCGGCCTGACCGCCCTGTCGCTGTTCTCGGCTTCCCAGTTCTCCCTGATGGCCTCGCGCGGGCTCTGGAACCGGGTGGATTTCACTTCCACCCTGTACCGCATCTTCTACAAGGGCAGCTACCGTCAGGCCCAGCGCGTGGCCGGCAACACCGTCACCGGCAGCGGCACCCTGACCGAAAGCACCCAGCGCATCGAGCATGTCGAGTTCTGGGTTTGCGTCGCGCGCCTCGAAAGCGTTGCGTTCGCCCGCAAGGGACGGCGTTACGTCCAGAGCGTGGACCTGAAACCGGACGAGTGCGACCTGCAGTTCAAGCGCATCGAGGATTACTACAACACCGTCATGCAGCGCAAAGTGGATGCCTATCGGGAAGAAGGCGCCGTGCGCCAGCTGGTCCAGGGCAGCGAACACCTGTTGCCGCCGGGATCGGCCTCGGCCAACCCCCTGCTCGCCGCGCTGGGGCAGCAGGAACCGCCGGGGCCGGATGCCGCGCAGGACGGCTGACGGCAGCCACCGAGCCGTCGCCGGACCCGGATGAAGGGCTGACTGCTTCCGCTTCATTGGTCCAATCCCGACGCATGTGCGCGGGACAAGCGGGAACGAGGCCGGTCGTTCCCGCCATACAGGCCCCGGTCAAGGCCGTTCGGCCGGGTCCGCCGGGTATCGTTCCGGCGCGGCCAACCACTTGCGCGCCATCCGCCGCAGCGATTCGTCCGGGTCGTCGGCCATCGGCGCGATCTCGCGCCAGGCCAGGTCCAGCGACTCCTCGCCGACCACGTAGTCCTCGTCGCCTTCGGCGCGCACGACGTAGCGCACGTCGTGATGCCAATGCCCCGGCACGTCGCCGCGTTCGGGAATCCAGTGGCGGTCGAGGTCGAAGATTTCCGCTGCCTCCACGCGCAGGCCGGCCAGGCCGGATTCCTCCTCCGCCTCCTTCAGCGCCACCCGCGCCAGGTCGGCGTCGCCATCCGCGTGCCCGCCCAGCTGCAGCCAGCGGCCCAGCTTGCGGTGATGGGTCAGCAATACGCGCCTACCGTCGCCGCTGACCAGCCAGGCGCTGCCGGTGAAGTGGCCCTGCAGCCGTTCGCGGACGAAAGGGTTGGCCGGATCGTCCAGCAGAGCGAGGAATCGCGCGACGACTGCGTGTTCCGACGACCAGCGCCGCCGGTAGTCGTCCAATTGCCCCGCCAGACGGGAATGTTGCACTGCGGCCATCGGGTCCTTGCGGCATTCGCGCGCCTGTTCAGGGGCGCATTATCGCCGCGCCGGCCCATCCGGCGCTTGTACGACCAAAGTGTGACAAGGTAAGGTGCGGCACCCGCCCGCACCTTCCGGCGTCGCGGTCCGTCTGTCATCAGTGGGGACAACTCAATGCTCTTCAAGCGCGTCAAGCCGCTGGACCTGATCCTCCAGACGGCCGAGAAAAAAGCGCTCGTGCGCCAACTCGGCCCGATCCAGCTCACCCTGCTGGGCGTGGGCGCCGTCATCGGCACCGGCATCTTCGTGCTGACCGCCGAAGCCGCCCAGAAGGCCGGCCCGGCGATGATGGTCGCATTCGTGATCGCGGCCGTGGTCTGCGGCCTGGCGGCCTTCGCCTACTCCGAACTGTCGTCGATGGTGCCGGTCTCCGGCTCGGCCTACACCTACACCTACGGCGTGATGGGCGAACTGGTCGCCTGGATCGTCGGCTGGGCGCTGGTGCTGGAATACGCCATCGGCGCGACCGCGGTCTGCGTCGGCTGGTCCGGCTACATGAACGGCCTGCTCGCGCACACCACGTTCTTCGGCCTGGTCGAACCCGGCGCGCTGGCGCTGCCCAAGGAACTGCAGACCGGCGCGTTCTCCGGCGGCGGCTTCAACCTGCTGGCCTTCCTGATCGGCATCGCGGTGACCTGGCTGCTGGTCATCGGCACCTCGAAGAGCGCCAAGGTCAACGCGGTGCTGGTGGCGATCAAGATCATCGCGCTGACCGTGTTCATCGCGCTGTCCGTACCGGTCGCCAATTCCGGCAACCTGCAGCCGTTCCTCCCGGGCGGCTGGGGCACCCCGCTGGGCGGCATCGGCGTGCTGGGCGCGGCGGCGTCGATCTTCTTCGCCTACGTGGGCTTCGACGCGGTCTCCACCGCCGCCGAGGAAACCAAGAACCCGAACCGCAACATCCCCATCGCCCTGATCGGCTCGCTGACGATCTGCACGATCTTCTACCTGCTGGTCGGCTACGGCGCCGCCGGCTCCATCGGCGCGCAGCCGCTGATGGGCGCCAACGGCCTGCCGATCGACCCGGGCACCCCGGAGATGACCGCGGCCTGCGCGCTGGCGGCCAACGCCCAGGCGCTGGTGTGCAGCAACGAACCGCTGGCGCACGTGCTGCGCGTGCTGGGGCACGTCCAGATCGGCAACTGGATCGGCGTGGCCGCCATCGTGGCCCTGCCCTCGGTGATCCTGATGATGATGTTCGGCCAGACCCGCATCTTCTTCACCATGTCGCGCGACGGCCTGCTGCCGGAAGCGCTGTCGAGGATCCACTCTCGCTTCCACACCCCACACGTGGTGACGATCATCACCGGCATCGTGGTCGCGATCTGCGCCGCTCTGTTCCCGGTCGGCAAGCTGGCCGACACCTCGAACGCAGGCACGCTGCTGGCGTTCGCGATGGTCTCCATCGGCGTGATGATCCTGCGCAAGCAGCAGCCGGACCGTCCGCGCTCGTTCCGGGTGCCGATGATCTGGCTGGTCTGCCCGCTGGCGGTGCTGGCCACCCTGCTGCTGTTCGTCAACCTGAGCATCGTGGCCAAGGTCGTGTTCGTCGTCTGGGCCGCGATCGGGCTGCTGTTCTACGCGCTGTACGGCTACCGCCGCAGCGACCTCGCGCCGGGACGCCAGCCCGCGCAGGACAACGCCAACCTGGAGGCGGCGCCGAAGTTCCACGAAGGCCCCGACCCCGGTCCGTAACCGCAGCGACGCGAAGGCCGGCCACCATGCCGGCCTTCCGCGTTTCGCCGTCCCTCCATCTTCCCGCCGGACCCGCGCATGAAGCAGCTGTTCGCCACCAAGCACCCCCACGCCAGCCACGCCGATGCGGATGGCCTGAGCCTGCAGCGCGCGCTGGGCCCGTGGGGCCTGACCGCGCTGGGCATCGGCGCGGTGATCGGCGGCGGCATCTTCGTCATCACCGGGCAGGCCGCGGCCGATCACGCCGGGCCGGCGATCATACTGTCGTTCGTGCTGGCGGCGATCTGCTGCACCTTCTGCGCGCTGGCCTACGCCGAGTTCGCCGCGATGGTGCCGGTGTCGGGCAGCGCCTACACCTACACCTACGCCACCCTGGGCGAACTGTCAGCGTGGTTCATCGGCTGGATGCTGGTGCTGGAATACGGCGTATCGGCGTCGGCGGTGGCGGTCAGCTGGACCGGCTATTTCCTCAGCCTGCTCGACCACTTCGGCATCCACCTGCCCGCCGCGCTGGTCAGCGCGCCGCTGGACGCGAAGCTGCAGCCGACCGGCGCCATCGCCAACCTGCCGGCGGCCGGCATCGTGCTGCTGCTGACCTGGCTGTGCTACGTCGGCATCCGCAAGTCGTCGGCGATGAACATGGCGATGGTGGTGCTGAAGACCGGGCTGATCCTGCTGGTGATCTTCGCCGGCTGGAAGTACGTCGATCCGGCCAACTGGCACCCCTTCATCCCGGCCAACGAGGGCCCGGGCAAGTACGGTTTCGAAGGCGTGCTGCGTGGCGCGGCGCTGGTGTTCTTCGCCTACATCGGCTTCGAGGCGGTGTCGGTGGCGGCGCAGGAATCGCACAAGCCGCAGCGCGACCTGCCGATCGGCATGCTGCTGTCGCTGGCGATCTGCACCGTGCTGTACATCGCCATGGCCGCGGTAATGACCGGGCTGGTGCCCTTCACCCAGCTGGGCACCGACGAACCGGTGGTGACCGCGGTCGCCGCGCATCCGGAGCTGGGCTGGCTGCGCGTGATCGTCGAGATCGGCGCGCTGATCGGCTTGTCCTCGGTGGTGCTGGTGATGATCATCGGCCAGCCACGCATTTTCATGATCATGGCGCGGGACGGCCTGCTGCCGCCGGTGTTCACCAGGATCCATCCCGAATACCGCACCCCGCACATCAACACCGTCATCACCGGCATCGGCATCGCCGTGCTGGCGGCGCTGTTTCCGCTGGACGTGCTGGGCGAACTGACCTCGATGGGCACGCTGATCGCGTTCGCCGCGGTCTGCGCCGGCGTGCTGGTCCTGCGCCGCACCCAGCCCGACCTGCCGCGGCCGTTCCGCATTCCGTTCGCGTGGGGCATCTGCCTGGCCGGCATCTTCTGCTGCCTGGCCCTGCTGTCGACGATGACCGCACACAACTGGATGTTGATGGTGGTGTGGACGGTGTTCGGCTTCCTGGTCTACTTCCTGTACGGCTACCGCCACAGCAAGCTGCGCCGGGGCTGAAGCCCGGCCGGTTCATGGCGCTGGGTTAGAATCCGGCGCATGACCACCCTGCCCTACGACGCCGCGCTGCTGCGCGAAAAAGCCGACGAGATCATCGCCAACGTGCGCGAGCTGGCCCAGGCCGGATGGACGCCGGCGACCAGCAGCAATTTCTCCGAGCGCCTCGACGACCGGCACGCCGCGATCACCGTCTCCGGCCGCGACAAGGGCCGGCTGACGCCCGGCGACATCATGGTCGTCGACTTCGACGGCCACCCGGTCGCCACCACGCACCGGCCCTCGGCGGAAACCCTGCTGCACACGCAGCTGTACCAGCGCTTCCCCGAGATCGGCTGCGTGCTGCACACCCACTCGCCGGTGCAGACCATCGCCTCGCGGCTGTTCGCCGGCGCCGGCCACGTGCGCCTGGAAGGCTACGAGCTGCTCAAGGCCTTCCACGGCAACACCACCCACGAGACCGCGGTGGACGTGCCGGTCTTCGCCAACACCCAGGACATGCCCGAGCTGGCGGCGAAGGTCGATGCGCTGCTGGATCTGGGCCCGCTGTGGGGCTACCTGATCGATGGCCACGGCCTGTACGCCTGGGGCCGCGACATGGCCGAGGCGCGCCGCCACCTGGAGGCCTTCGAATTCCTGCTGCTGTGCGAACTGGAGCTGTACAAGCTCCGCGCCCGGAACTGACCGCCGGACCGCTGCGTTCCGCCGCCGTACCGGCTTCCGCCGCCGCGTCCTGCTACGCTTTCGCCGGTTCCCCCACACAGCCGATCCACCGCCATGAGCCGCCTGCGCATCTTCGACGAAAACGACCCGGCCACGCCCGAGTTCGCCAGCTACGATCCCGACTTCATCGCCGAGGAGTTGAAGAAACTCGGCGTGACCTTCGAGCGCTGGCAGGCCAGCCGGCCGATCGCGCCCGGCGACTCGCCCGAGCAGGTGATGGACGCCTATCGCGCCGACATCGACCGCCTGGTCGCCGAACGCGGCTTCAAGAGCGTCGACGTGGTCAGCATCGCCCCGGACAACCCGCAGCGCGAGGCGATGCGCGCGAAATTCCTCGACGAGCACTTCCACAAGGAAGACGAGGTGCGCTTCTTCGTCGCGGGCTCGGGCCTGTTCACCCTGCACGTCGGCGGCAAGGTCTACGAGATCGAATGCGCGCAGGACGACCTGATTGGCGTGCCGGACAGCACCCTGCACTGGTTCGACATGGGGCCGGAGCCGAGCTTCGTCGCGATCCGTTTCTTCACCGAGCCGGACGGCTGGGTCGGCCACTTCACCGGCAACGACATCGCGCAGAAATTCCCACGCTACCACGGGCCGACGCAAGCCTGATGGTCGCCGCGATCCTCACCGACATCGAAGGCACCACCAGCAGCATCTCCTTCGTCAAGGACGTGCTGTTCCCGTACGCGCGCCGCGCCCTGCCCGGCTTCGTGCGCGAACACGGCCACGAGTCCGAGGTGCGTCGCTGGCTGGACCAGGCGGCCGTGGAAAACGGCGGCATGTGCCAGGACGAGATGATCGTCGAGGCCCTGCAGGGCTGGATCGACGAGGACCGCAAGCACACCGCGCTGAAGGCGCTGCAGGGCCTGATCTGGGAAGCCGGCTACCGCGACGCCGACTTCACCGCGCACATCTACCCCGACGCCGCGCCCGCGCTGCGCGACTGGCACGCCGCGGGCCTGCCGCTGTACGTGTATTCGTCCGGCTCGGTGCCGGCGCAGAAACTGTTCTTCGGCCACAGCGACGCCGGCGACCTGACCCCGCTGTTCTCGGGCTGGTTCGACACCGAAATCGGCGGCAAGCGCGACGCGGCCAGCTACCGGCGCATCGCGGACGTCGTCGGCACGCCGGCCGGCGAGATCCTGTTCCTGTCCGACGTGGTCGAGGAACTCGACGCCGCGCGCGAGGCCGGCCTGCAGACCGTGCTGATCGACCGCCTGCAGGATTATCCGCAGCCGCGCCACGCCGAAGCCACGCACGGCCATCGCCGCGTCGAAAGCTTTTCCGAAATCGAACCCGCCGCTTGAACGCCGCGTCGCAAACCGATCGCCGCGCCACGCTGGGCGGCCTGCTGGCGATCCTGCTGTGGTCTTCGCTGGCCCTGCTGACCACGCTGACCGCGGGCCTGCCGCCGTTCCAGGTGCTGGCGACCGGTTTCGGCGTCGCCGCCGTGCTGGGCCTGCTGCGCGCTGCGCTGCGTGGCAAGATCGGCTTGAACGAACTGCGCCAGCCGCTGCCGGCGCTGGCATTGGCCACCGCGGCGCTGTTCGGCTATCACGCGCTGTATTTCATCGCGCTGAAGCGCGCGCCGGCGCTGGAAGCCAACCTGCTCAACTACATGTGGCCGCTGCTGATCGTGCTGTTCGCCGGCCTGCTGCCGGGCGTGCGCGTGCGCGGCGGGCAGATCGTCGGCACCGTGCTGGGCCTGGTCGCCGCCGTCGTGCTGGTGACCAAGGGCAGCGGCGTGCAGATCCGCGGCGAATTCGTGCCCGGCTACCTGGCCGCGCTGTCGGCCGCAGTGATCTGGGCCGCGTATTCGGTACTGAACCGCCGCTACGCCGACGTGCCCAGCGCGGCCATCGCCGTGCCCTGCGCGCTGGTTTCGATCTTCGGCGCCATCGTCCACGGCCGGTTCGAAACCCACGTCGAGCCCAGCCTCGTGCAGTGGCTGGCGCTGGTCGGTTTGGGCGTCGGCCCGACCGGCGCCGCCTTCCTGCTGTGGGACAACGGCACCAAGCGCGGCGACATCGCCCTGCTCGGCAGCCTGTCCTACCTGGCGCCGCTGCTGTCCACCCTGCTGCTGGTCGCGGCGGGGAAAGCACAGCCACATGCATCCCAGGCGGTCGCCATCGCGCTGCTGCTGGTCGGCGCATGGCTCAGCGTGAGGCAACCGCGCAACGCTTCGTAGGAGCGCCCATTGGGGCGCGAAGAAACAGCCCTTCGCGCCCCAATGGGGCTCATACGCGGGCATCGGCGGTCGCCTTGTAGAGCCGAATTCATTCGGCTGCTCTTGCTTGGTCGCGTCGTGACGAAAGGCAGCCGAATGAATTCGGCTCTACAAAGCAGCGGTCAGTGCAGCTTCTCGCCTTTCGCCAGCATCGCGACCAGTTTTTCGATCCGCACCTTCTTCGTCTCGGCCTTCACCGCGCTCTGCACGCGCCAGCAGAACGCGTAGCGGTTGGTCCTGTCCAGCGTATCGAAGAAGGCCTTGGCCCTGCGGTTCTTCGCCAGCGCCGCGGCCAGTTCCAGCGGCACTTCCATCTTCGACGCGCCGTGGTAGGCCGCATCCCAGCGGCCGTCGGCCTTCGCCGCCTCGACCTCGCGCAGGCCGCCGGCGCGCATTCGGCCGGCCGCAAGCAGCCGTTCGACATGGCCGATATTGATCTTCGACCACAGGCTGCGTGGCCGCCGCGGGGTGAACCGCTGGGCGAAGAACCGCGCATCGACCCCTTTCTTCTGTCCATCTATCCAGCCATGGCACAGCGCCACGTCCAGCGCCTCGGCATAGGTCACCGAGGCGATGCCTGAGCCCTTCTTCGCGATCAGCAACCACAAGCCGGCGGCGTCGAGGTTAGCCTCCAGCCATCGCTCCCAGTCCACGGCGTCTTCGAAATGCACCGAAGGAAGGTCGGCTGGCGTATTCATGGCGACGCCACCTGCAATCGGTACGACGTACGGGCCCGCTGTTCGCCGCGCCAGCGGTCGAAGGCGCGCACTTCGACGGCATGCTCGCCCACGGCCAGGTCGGTCGGCAGTGCGCCGCGCCACAGGTGCGTGGATGGCATCGCCTCCGGTGATCGGTCGTAGCCGCGCAGCGCGTCCGCCGCATCGTCCTTCGCGTTCTCGGCCAGCAGGCGCGGATCGGGGCGCAGCACCTTGCGCATCGACTGCCACTCGCCGCCGTCCACGCGATATTCCACCCGGGTATCCGCATCGCCCATGTACACGTTGGCATAAATGCCCCACGCGGGATACGCGCCCTGCCGCAGCACCTTCGGCGCGTGCAGGCCGATCTGCGCATCGACCGGATCCCGCGCGTTGTGCCAGGCCAGCGCGTACTGGCCGCCGCGGCGCACGGTCAGCACCGCATGGCCGTTCGGCGTGCCGTCGCTCATCGTGCTGTCGGGAATGCCGGCGGCATCCTTCACCCCCGACCAGAATGCCCCGCAGGCCGCGCCGACGTTGTATTCATGCAGCGGCGCGGCGCCATTCCAGCCATCGGCCGCATCGTGGAACACGTGCCGCTGGTTGTGGCTGTGCGCGCTGAGCACCAGCACGTGCGGGAAGTCCTGAAGCATCGCGAACAGGCGTTCGCGGTCGGCATCGCGGAACGTATCCGCGCCCGCGTCCTCGAACAGCGGGATGTGCACGGCGACGACCAGCAGCCGGTCCTTCGGCACGGTCGGCAGGAACGATTCGAGGAAGGCGAACTGGTCCTCGCGGAAACCGCCGACGTAGGCCGGCTTCTGCCCCGGCCGGACCACCACGTCGTCCAGCACGACGAAGGTCGCCAGTTCCGTGCGATGGCCATAGGTGTCCTTGCCGAAGGCGCGATGGAAACCGGACAGAGACGAGACATCATCCTTCGCCCCGGCGTCGACGTCATGGTTGCCCGGTACGTACAGCCACGGCACGCCGAGCTTCGCATCCACTGCCTTCACCTGCGGGTACAGCGCAGGGTCGTCGTCGGTGATGTCGCCTAGCGAGATGCCGAGTTTCGCGCCATGCCGGCCGACCAGCGGCTCGACGATGTCGCGCCGGTAATAATCCACGTCGATCGCCGACTTCGGCTGCGGATCGCCGAACACCAGCACGTCCATCGCCTCCGGGGCCTTGCGGCTTGCCGCGAAGGCGGTACCGGCCAGCAGCAGCGAAAACAGCAGCCAGGCGCGCATGGGCATTCCTCTCCCGAAGAGGCCGGGATTATCCCAGTTTCAGACCCTTGCGGGAGCACGCCAAAGCACGCTCCCGAGGATCAGCGATGGCGTTCGCGCAATACCGCAACCGCGTCTTCCAGCGACAGGCCGCGCGAACGCAGCAGCACGGTCAGGTGATACAGCAGGTCGGCGCTTTCGCCGAGCAGTTCCGCGTCGCCCTGCGCGACCGCCGCCAGCGCGGTTTCCACGCCCTCCTCCCCCACCTTCTGCGCGACACGGCGAATACCGGATTCGAACAGCTTCGTCGTGTAGCTGCCGGCCGGCCGCTCGCGTTCGCGCTGTGCGACCAGCGCGTCGAGTTCGGCCAGAAAATCAGCGGGCGCATTGGGGAAACAACTCGCACGCTCCAGATGGCAGGTCGGCCCGTGCGGGCATGCCAGCACCAGCAGGGTATCGTTGTCGCAATCGGCCTCGACCGAGACCAGATCGAGGAAATGCCCCGAACTTTCGCCCTTGGTCCACAACCGCTGCTTGCTGCGGCTGTAGAAGGTCACATGGCCGCTGGCGTACGTCGCGGCCAGCGCTTCGGCGTTCATGTAACCGAGCATCAGCACGCGCAGGGTGTCCGCGTCCTGCACGATCACCGGCAGCAGGCCGCCGCCCTTGGCCCAGTCGAGGTTGCCTGCAAGGGAGTCCGCAAGTGGGCATCCGGACTTTTGCGAGGACCTCGCATCGTTGGCTTCGCTCACAACCTCACCTCGATGTCTTCGTCGCGCAGGTAGCGTTTCAGCTCCGGAATCGCGATCCTGCCACTGTGGAACACGCTGGCGGCCAATGCGCCGTCCACGTCGGCCTGGTTGAACACATCGGCGAAATGCGCCGGCTCGCCCGCACCGCCGGAAGCGATCAGCGGCACCGTGCACAGCGCGCGTACCGCCGACAGCTGCTTGATGTCGTAGCCCTTGCGCACACCGTCGCTGTCCATGCAGTTCAGCACGATCTCGCCCGCACCCAGCGCCTGCGCGCGCACCACCCAGTCCAGCGTGCGCAGCCCGGCCGAACGCATCTTCGACGGGTCGCCGGTGTACTGGCGCACGCGCCATTCGCCATCGGCCTCACGCACCGAATCGACGCCGACCACCACGCACTGCACGCCGAAGGCCGACGCCAGTTCCGAAACCAGTTCCGGCCGCTCCAGCGCCGGCGTGTTGACCGATACCTTGTCCGCGCCGGCGTGCAGCACCGCGCGCGCGGTCTCGACGCTGCGGATGCCGCCTGCCACGCAGAACGGGATGTCGAGCAGGGCCGACACGCGCTCGACCCAGGCGTAATCGACCGAGCGGCCTTCCGGGCTGGCGCCGATGTCGTAGAACACCAGTTCGTCGGCGCCTTCGTCGCGATAGCGCAACGCGAGCTCGATGATGTCGCCCATGTCGACGTGGTCGCGGAACTTCACGCCCTTCACGACGCGACCGCCCTTCACGTCCAGGCACGGGATGATGCGTCGGCTCAGCATTGCAGCGCTTCCGCCACGCTGAAACGGCCTTCCAGCAGCGCGCGGCCCAGCACGATGCCGGCGCAACCCTGCTCGCGCGCCGCGCGCACGTCGCCGAGGCCGCTGACGCCGCCCGAGGCCTGCACCCGCAGCGCCGGCGCGATCCGCGCCAGATACGCGTACAGGTCGAAATTCGGCCCCGACAGCATGCCATCGCGTGCGATGTCGGTGCACAGCAGGTGGCGCAGGCCGGCCGCCTCGTAGAGTCGCGCCAGTTCGTCGAGGGTCAGGCCGGAATCCTCGGTCCAGCCGTGCACCGGCAGCCGCCACGTCCCGGTTGCGTCCTGCCGCGCGTCCAGCGCGACGGTGATGCGCTCGGCGCCGAATTCGCCGATCCACGTGATCACTTCGTCCGGCCGATTCACCGACAGCGAACCGACCACCACGCGCGCCGCGCCGGCGTCGAGAATGCATTGCACATCGTCGCGCGAACGTACGCCGCCGCCGGTCTGCACCTTCAGCCCATCGGCGGCGAGTTGGCCCAGCAGCGGCGCCAGCGTGTAGCCGCCCTCGCGCGCGGCATCCAGGTCCACCAGGTGCAGCCAGTCCGCGCCCTGCCGCATATAACCGCGGATCGCCGTCAGCGGATCGTCGCCGTACGCCGTCTCGCGGGCGTAGTCGCCCTGCGCCAGGCGCACGACGCGGCCATGGCGGATGTCGATGGCCGGAAAAACCTGGAAATCCTTGCTGCTCATGCCAACCCGTGTTCGATGAAGTTCTTCAGCAGCCGCTCGCCGACCGCGGACGAACGTTCGGGATGGAACTGCGCGCCGGCGACGTTGCCGCGCTGGACTACCGCTGCGAATTCGCGCCCATGCGTGCAGCTGGCCAGGCAATCCGTGCCGGCCGGCGCAGCGTAGCTGTGCACGAAATACGCGTACGCGCCCTCGTCGATGCCATCCAGCAGCGAGGCGTCGCGGCGGCGATGCAACGTGTTCCAGCCCATGTGCGGAACGCGTACGCCATCATTCGCCGCAAGCTTGGCGACCTTGCCGTCCAGCAGGCCGAGGCATTCGACATCGTCTTCCCCGGAATGCTCGAACAGCAGCTGCATGCCGACACAGACGCCGAGCAGCGGTTTGTCCAGCGTGCGCAGCACCTCGACCAGTCCGTGCCCGCGCAGCTTGCGCATGCCTTCGGCCGCGGCGCCGACGCCGGGCAGGATCACCCGGTCGGCGGCACGGACGACGTCCGCATCGCCGGTCAGCTCGGCGTCCACGCCGATGCGTTGCAGCGCATGGCGCACCGAGCCGATATTGGAGCCGCCGCCATCGACCAGGACCACTTTCATCGGCCTGCACCGCGCATCACAGCATGCCCTTGGTCGAAGGCAATTCCGCGCCTTCGCGGCGGATCGCCTGGCGCAGCGCGCGCGCGAACGCCTTGAAACAGGCCTCGATCTTGTGGTGGTCGTTCTCGCCATGAACGCGCAGGTTCAGGTTGATGCCCGAGGCGTCGCATAGCGAACGGAAGAAATGCGGCACCAGTTCGGTCGGCAGGTCGCCGACGCGCTCGCGCTCGAATTCCCCGTCGAACACGAAGTACGGGCGCCCCGAGAAATCCAGCGCCGCCTGCGCCAGGGTCTCGTCCATCGGCAGCAGGAACCCGTAGCGGCCGATGCCGCGCTTGTCGCCCAGCGCCTCGCGCAGCGCCTGCCCCAGCGCGAGGCCGGTGTCCTCGACGGTGTGGTGCTCGTCGATGTGCAGGTCGCCATCGACCTCGACCGACAGGGCGAAGCCGCCGTGCTTGCCGATCTGCTCCAGCATGTGGTCGAAGAACGGCAGGCCGGTGGCGATGGCCGGTTCGGCGACGCGGTCCAGGTCCACATCGACCCGGATCTTCGTTTCCTTCGTGTTGCGGTGCACGTGGGTCCGGCGCGGCGCATCGGCCAGTTCGTGGGCGATGCCGGCCCAGTCCCATTCGCCACCGAACTGGACGGTCTTCAGCTGGAAGCCACGGATACCCATGTTCTGGGCGAACCGGATATCGGTTTCGCGGTCGCCGACCATCGCGGAGTTGTCCAGGTCGACGTTGCGGTCGCGCAGGTAGTGCAGCGCCAGGCCGATGCCCGGCTTGCGCGTGGGCAGGTTCTCCTCGGGGAAGCTGCGGTCGATCAGTTCCTCGCGGAACACGATGCCCTGGCTTTCGAATACCTGCAGCATCAACCCGTGCGGGCCGTCGAAGCTGGCCTGCGGGTATCTCTCGGTACCCAGCCCATCCTGGTTGCTGACGATGACGAACTGATAGCCGGCGTCGCGCAGCTTCAGCAGCGCCGGAATCACGCCCTCGACGAAGCGTAGTTTCTCGTAGCTGTCGATCTGGAAGTCTTCCGGCTCCTCGATCAGGGTGCCGTCTCGGTCGATGAACAGGATCTTCGTCATGCTGCCACCCGCAGTCCTTGCAGCGCCGCGATCACGCGGTCGTTCTGTTCCGGGGAACCGACGGTGATGCGCAACGCATCGCCTAGCTGCGGCGCGGCGCGTTGGTCGCGAACCACCACGCCCGCGGCGAGCAGCGCCCGGAACGCGGCTTCGGCATCGGCGAAACGCGCCAGCAGGTAGTTGCCCTGCGACGGATACACGCGGACGACACCCGGCATTGCCGCGAGCGCGGCCTGCAGGCGCGCACGTTCCGATTTCACCGTCTGTACCCGTTGCCGGGTCTGCGCCAGCGCTGCGTCGGACAAGCCCGCCAGCGCCAGTTGCGTGCACGGCGTCGGCACCGGATACGGCGCCTGGCAGGCGCGCAGCACTTCGATCAAGCGCGGATCGGCCATCGCCACGCCGATGCGCGCGGCGGCCAGCGCGTGCGCCTTCGACAGGGTGCGCAGCACCACCAGGTTCGGCAACTCCGGCAACAGCGTCGCCGCCGAAGCAACGTCGGAAAATTCGCCGTAGGCCTCGTCGACCACGAGCAGCGCGCTGCCCTGCAGGCGACGCGCCTGCGCGACGATTTCGGCCAGCGTGTTGGCGTTGCCGGTAGGATTCGCCGGCGAACACAGGAACACCAGCTTGGCTCCGTTATCCAGCGCGGTGTCGGCCATCACGCCGAGGTCGGCGACGAATCCGTCCTCGCCATCGCACAGCGGCACTTCGATCGCGCGTGCATTCTGCAGCCGCGCCGAAACCGCGTACATGCCGAACACCGGCGGCGCGATCAGGATGGCGTCGCGGCCCGGCACGCACAACACACGCACCAGCAGGTCGATGGCTTCGTCGCTGCCGCGCCCGATCAGCAGTTGTTCCGGCGCGCAGCCATAGAGCCGCGCGAGCGTTTCGCGCAGCGCCTGTGGCTGCGGATCCGGATAGCGGCGGCTGCCCGCATCCGCGTCGGCCGGGTTCGCCCATGCCGATTCGTTGGCGTTCAGCCAGACGTCGCCGCGCAGCGATTCGCTGCGCGCGGACTTGTAGCCGCCAAAGCCGCGCAGGTCGTCGCGAACCAGGTCGAGCACGCTCACGGCCCCTCCTGAGTTTGTCGAAGGACCACTTTCTCCATCCGCAGCGCCACCGCATTGGCGTGCGCGTCCAGGCTTTCCGCACGCGCCAGCGTGTAGGCGCATGCACCGATGGCGGCGATGCCCTCGCGGCTGGCCGACTGCACGCTGACGAAGTTCTGGAAGCTGGCCACGCCGACGCCGCTGTAGGCCCGCGCGGCGCCGCTGGTCGGCAGCACGTGGTTGGTCCCGCTGCAATAGTCGCCCAGTGCTTCCGGGGTGTAGTCGCCGAGGAACACCGAACCGGCGGCTTCCACCCTGTCCAGCCACGCCCGCGGCTCGCGCAGCGCCAGGATCAGGTGTTCGGGCGCGTAGGCGTTGCTGATGTCGAAGGCCTGCTCCAGCGCATCGACGCGAATCAGGCGCGAGGCGGACAGCGCCCGTCGCGCGATGTCGGCGCGCGGCAAAGTGGCCAGCTGCGCTTCGATCTGCGCCTCGACCGCATCGAGCAGTGCCGCATCGTCCGACAGCAGCAATACCTGCGAATCCGGGCCGTGCTCGGCCTGCGACAGCAGGTCGGCGGCGACGAAGGCGGCATTCGCGCCTGCGTCGGCGATCACCAGCACTTCGGACGGCCCGGCCGGCATGTCGATGGCGGCGGCGCCGGCCTGCGCCACCTGCTGCTTGGCCTCGGTGACGTAGCTGTTGCCGGGGCCGAAGATCTTGTCGACCTTCGGCACGCTTTCGCTGCCGAAGGCCAGCGCGGCCACGGCCTGCGCGCCGCCCAGCTTGAACACGCGACTTACGCCGGTCAGCCGTGCGGCGACCAGCACGGCCGGGTCGGCGCTGCCGTCCTTGCGCGGCGGCGTGCACAGCACGACCTCACGGCAGCCGGCCAGGCGCGCAGGCACGCCCAGCATCAGTGCCGTCGAAGGCAGCGGCGCGCTGCCCGCCGGCACGTACAGGCCGACCCTGGCGATGGGTCGGATCATCCGCTCGCAGACCACGCCGGGCGCGGTTTCGACCGCATACGGTTGCGCCATGCCGGCGCGGTGGAAGGCTTCGATGCGCGCGGCGGCTTCCCGCATCGCGGTTTTCAGCTCATCGTCCACCGCGGCTTCGGCGGCGGCGAACTCGGCTTCCGGAACTTCGAACGACGCCAGTTCGACGCCGTCGAAGCGCGCGGTGATTCCACGCAGCGCGACGTCGCCGCGTTCGCGCACGTCGGCCAGCAGCGCGGCGACCGCATCACGGGTTTGCTGCGCGACGACCTGCACCGGCCGGGTCAACGCGGCGCGGCGTTGCGCTTCGTCCAGCGACGGCCATTCGAGGCGGTTCATGCCAGCGACCTCTCGACCGACAGCACCATCAGGCCCTGCGCGCCGGCGCGTTCCAGTTCCTCCAGCCGCTGCCAGGTCACCGCGCCGTGGCACATCGTCTGCAGCGACAGCGGGCCGTCGCCTTCGCCCGGCAGCTGCACCAGCGGGTCGGCGTCGGGCAGCAGCCGCGCCAGTTCGGCGACGGCGTCGCGACGGGCGCGGAACATCAGCAGCTTGCTGTCCTTCAGCTTCAGCACGCCATCGACCCGCCGCAGCAGCATTTCCGCCAGCGCGGCGCGTTCGTCGTCGAAGTCGCGCACCGGGCCGGCCAGCACGGCGACGCTGTCCAGCAGCGTTTCAACCGGCTTGAGCTGGTTCGCCACCAGGGTCGCGCCGCTGGACACCAGGTCGCAAATCAGGTCGGCGGTGCCCAGCTTCGGCGCGATCTCGACCGAGCCGGACAGTTCGACCACGCTGGCCTCGACGCCCTGCGCCTGCAGCCACTCGCCGAGGATCGCCGGATAGCTGGTGGCGATGCGCAGGCCCTGCAGCTGCGAAGCGCCGCGCCATTCCCAAGCTTCGGGAACCGCCAGCATCAGCCGGCAGCCGCCGAAGCCGAGTGCGCGCAGTTCGCCGAACGCCGGCGGCAGGCCGATGCGTGCGCGCTCGCCGGCCTGCTCGTTCAGTTCGTTGCGCCCGACCACGCCGAAATCGCAGACACCGTCGGCGATCAGCCCCGGGATGTCGTCGTCACGCACCAGCAGCAGGTCGATGGGCAGCGATTCGCCGTAGCAGAACAGCCGGTCGCGGCTCTCGCGCCAGCTCAGCCCGCAGGCCGACAGCAGCGCGCGCGCCGGTTCGGCCAGGCGGCCGCTTTTCTGGATGGCGATGCGCAGGCGGTCGCGCTTCGCGCCGGGAACGGTAGGACTCATGGGAATTCGATCAGTGGGCGGCCGAACGGCCCGATTGGCGACGCATCGCGACGGCGTAACCGCCCGTCCCGCGCTCCAGCGTGCGGGCGACGCGGCCGATGGTGGTGACGCTGACCTGGGTCAGGTCGTGGATTTCGCGGTACGGCACGCCCTTCAGCAGCAGCGGCACGACCCGCCAGCGATCGGCCATGGCTTCCAGCTCGGCCGGCGTGCACAGGTCTTCGAGGAAGGCCTGCACGTCTTCCGGCCGCGACAATGCGGCCAGCGTGCGCGCAAGGGCCTGCACGAACCTGGACGAATTGCTTTCCGGGGCGGAACGACGCTTCAAGATGGGCGAACTCATGTATTAACGCGTTAATACATTAATCAACAGAATCAACCCTGTCAAGGCGGGAAGGCCTGGCTTGCAGGCAAGCGGGAACCGCGATTCCACGAATGAAGGCTGGGTGTGCGACGACCCTGCCCCCAGCATCGGCCGGTCAGTCGCGGATGCCTCGGCGACTCAACCCAGGGCGATGCGTGCGGCTGCCAGCACTTCGCCCTGCTCGACCATCCGGCAGATAGCCGCGACCTCGCCGTCCAGCGCGCGGTCGCGGTCGAGGAACGGAATCCGCGCGCGGATCGCCGCGTGCGCGGCCGCCACCGCCTCGCCCGGATGGAATTCGTCGCTGGCCGCCAGTTCCGCGCGCAGCGCCTCGACCTCGACAAGGAACCCCTCGCGACCGGCCGAACCCGGCTGCGGGCCGCCCTGCACCTTCGCCGAGAACGCTTCCGCGTCCGCGTGGTCGGCCAGGTCGCGCGCGGCGTTGATCATGTCGCGGCGCAGGTCCAGCGCCTGCGCGGCGGCGTACAGCTCCAGCGCCAGCACCTTCGACAGGTCGCGGACCATCGCCAGCACGTGGCGCGCCTCGTTCGCGCCCATCGACACGTGGTCTTCGGCGTTGGCGCTGGTCGGCACCGAGAACACCGAAGCCGGATGCGCGCGCGAAGCCAGGTCGTTGACGATGGCCGCGGCGGTGTACTGCACGATCATGTAACCGGACTCGGTGCCGTCCTCGTTGCCGATCAGGAACGCCGGCAGGCCGTCGTTGGTGGCCGGATCGACCAGCTTGTTGAGGCGGCGCTCGCTGATCGACGCCAGCGTGGGAATCGCCGCCTTCACGTAGCTCAGGGCCAGCGCCAGCGGCATGCCGTGGAAATGGCCGGCGGAGATCACCTGCTCTTCCACGTGCGCGGCGTCGGTCTTGTCGGGGAACACCAGCGGGTTGTCGGTGACCGCGTTCAGCTCGATATCCAGCACGCGCCGGGCCTGTTCCAAGGCGTCGCGCACCGCGCCGTGCACCTGCGGGATGCAGCGCAGCGAATAGCTGTCCTGCGGCTGGTGCTTCTTGCCGCCGCGGAACGGCTTGAAGCGCAGGTAGAACTTCTCGCGCCCGTGGCGCTGGTCGCTCGGCACCCAGTCCCAGCCGATGTCGAAGCGCAGCTCGCGCGCTTCCGCCGTATCCCAGCTGTGCGGCAGCCACGGGCGGAACTTCGGCACCAGGTGGTACGGGATGTCGGCCAGCGTCGAGCCGGCCAGCAGCGTGCGCAGCCGTGCAGCCACGTGCACCTGGCCCGGATGCGGGCGCAGTGCATGCACTTCCTCGGCGAACGCGCCGAGCCGGCCGGCGAAGGCGTCGAGGGTCATCGCCGCGGCCAGGTCGGCGGTGTCCAGCAACTTGTCCAGCCGGTGCACCGCGAGCACGCCCATCGCCAGCATCTGTGCGGTGCCGTTGTTCAGCGCCAGGCCTTCCTTGTACGAAAGATCGACCGGCGCCAGGCCGGCGCGCCGCAGCGCTTCCGCGCCCGGCAGGCGTTCGCCCGCGAAGAACGCCTCGCCGCCGCCGAGCAGCACGATGGCCAGGTGCGACAGCGGCGCGAGGTCGCCCGATGCGCCGACCGAGCCGAGTTCCGGCACCACCGGCACCACCCCGGCGTTGAGCATCGCCGCCAGCGCTTCCAGCGTCTGCACGCGGATGCCCGAATGCCCGCGCAGCAGCGTGTTGATGCGGATGCCGAGCATCGCCCGTACCACTTCCGGCGCCATCGGCTCGCCGACGCAGACCGCATGGGTGACGATCAGGTTGCGCTGCAGTTCCTCGTGCAGCGAACGGCCCGAAGGCGTCGCGCCCGGCAGCTCGTCGCGCAGCGGATGCGCGCCGAGCAGCTTGTCGGCGTTGCTGCCGAAGCCGGTGGAAACGCCGTAGATCGGCTCTTCGCGGCGCACCTGTTCGGCGAGGAAATCGGCGGCGCGGGCGACGCGCTTCAGCGCACTCGGGTCGAGGCCGACCTGTGCGCCGTGGGCAATCTCGACCAACTGGTCGCGGTTCAGCGATTGGCCGTCGAGCAGGATCGGTTTCATCAGCGCCCCGCCAGCGCGCGCGATTGTTCCAGTTCCACCTTCAGCGCGGAAGCCAGTTCGTCGCGGCGCACTTCGAACTGCTGCTCGCGCTGCAGGTCCTTCACCGCGACCACCCCGCGCGCAGCTTCGTCGTCGCCGCACAACACGACGAAGCGGATGCCGGCGCGCGAGGCGTACTGGAACTGCTTGCCGATCTTCTTCGGCTCCATCTGCACTTCGGCGTTGATCCCGCCCGCGCGCAGGCGCCGGGCGATGTCCAGCGAATCGGCCATGCGCGATTCGTCCATCAGCGCGACCAGCGCCTGCACCGAGCTTTCGTCCATGCCGGAAATCAGCCCGGCCTCGCGCAACTGCCAGAACAGCCGGGTCAGGCCGATCGAAATGCCCACGCCCGGCAGCTTCGATTTCGTGTAGTGGCTGGCCAGGTCCTCGTAGCGGCCGCCGGAGCAGATCGAACCGATCTGCGGATAGCCGTCCAGCTGGGTCTCGTAAACCGTGCCGGTGTAGTAGTCCAGGCCGCGGGCGATGGAGAAATTCAGGCACCAGTCGCCATCCGGCACGCCCAGCGCGCGGACCAGCTGCAGCACCTCGCGCAGCTCGGCGACGCCCTGGTTCAGCGTGTCGCCCCCCTGCCCCAGCGCGTCGAGTTTCGCCAACGCGTCCTCGTAGCCGGACGAGCGCACGGCGACGAAATCCAGGATCTTCCCCACCACCTCTGCGGACAGGCCGAAGCCCTCGCCGGCCAGCGTCTCGCGCACGTAATCGGCACCGCGCTTGTCCAGCTTGTCCACCTCGCGCAGCACCAGCGCCTGCTGCCCGCCGTCGGCGATGCCCAGGCCCTCGAAGTAGCCGCGCATCAGCTTGCGGTTGTTCAACTGGATGGTGAAGTCGCCGATGCCCAGTTCGGAGAACACCGCATGGATCACCGCCAGCACCTCGGCGTCGTAGCGCACGCTCAGCGCATCCTTGCCGATCACGTCGATGTCGCACTGGTAGAACTCGCGGAAGCGCCCGCGCTGGGCGCGCTCGCCGCGGTACACGCGCTGGATCTGGTAGCGGCGGAACGGGAAGGCCAGCTCGTGCTCGTGTTCGGCCACGTAGCGGGCCAGCGGCACGGTCAGGTCGAAGCGCAGCGCCAGTTCGGGCAGGCCCTGGCTTTCCTTCTCCAGCGCGCCGGTCGACTGGGCGAAATACACCTGGCGTTCGGTCTCTCCGCCGGACTTGGTCAGCAACACCTCGGACAGCTCGAACACCGGCGTTTCCACCGGCAGGAAGCCGAACCGCTCGTAGTTGCGGCGGATCGTGTCCAGCATGCGCTGGAAGGCGATCTGTTCGCGGGGCAACAGTTCCATCACCCCGGGCGGCGTGCGCGGCTTGATCAAGCGGAGACTCCTGAATGAAGGCCAAGGGCGCGGCGCGGCCGCGGCAGGCGATCATTTTAGCGGTTCGACGCCCGTCCACGGCGGAAACCGGCCCGGCCCTTGCCCGCAACCGGCCGGTCTGAATACAATACGCGCCCTTCGGGGTGTAGCTCAGTCTGGTAGAGCGCTACGTTCGGGACGTAGAGGTCGCAGGTTCGAATCCTGTCTCCCCGACCAATTACATTGGTACAAGCAGCCTGGAAACCCGCGTTTCCGGGCTTTTTTGTGCCCGCCCCCACGACGGCGCGCTTTCGGGGCGTCGTCGCACGAGGTCAGAAAACGCTCCCGGCGTTTTTTCGGCCAACGGGCGGCACCGTGGTCACAGCTTCGGCTTCCACTCCGCGCTGACCAGTTGCCAGTCGTTGCCGTCCAGCCGCCAGCCGGTCGTCACGTCCCAGATCCGGCCGCTCTCGGGCAACGCGCCATCGCCACCGGTGGCGACGGCGATGAAATCCACCGTCGCGCCATCGTCACCATGCATCTGCAATCGCAGCGGGCCGATGCTGACGCCCACGTTGCGGTAGCGCATGAACAAGGCGGCCGCCACCCGCCTGGCTTCCTGCTTGTCCATGCCGCCATTGCCGACGAAATCCCCGGCGAGGATTTCGTCGATGCCGCCCCACTCGCGCGCCTCGATGGCGTTCTGCAGCGCATCCATCTGCCCGCGCAGCGCCTGTTCCGGCGACGTGCGCGTGCAGGCGGCCAGACACAACGCCAGCAACAGGAAGGATGCCCAACCGTGCCAGCGAACGTCTCGCATCTTGTCTCCCACCGGGATTACCCGCCGTCGAACGGTTGCGGCATGAATGGCGGAAGGAGTGGGATTCGAACCCACGGATGGTTTGACCCATCGCCGGTTTTCAAGACCGGTGCCTTAAACCGCTCGGCCATCCTTCCTTTTCGTGTCGGGGTCGCAATGTCGCGCAGGTTCGAATCCTGCCCCGCTGCCAAGTTTTCTTCACATTCGCCGGCGAATGAATTCTCGCACGCCGAACGCGCTCAGGAAGCCTTTCCGGCCTTCGCCGCCAAACTGGCCTTGGCTTCCTGGCACTTGCCGCCGCAGTCCAGCCGCGAGGATTCGATCAGCTGCGGCAGGTGTTCGGCGAGGTAGTCGATGAACACCCGCACCGCCGGCAGCAGGCCGCGGCGCGAGGCGAACACGGCGTGGCAGATGCCCTGCGGCAGCGACCATTCCGGCAGCACCACCTCCAGCTCGCCCTTGCGCACGGCTTCGGCGCACACGGTTTCCGGCAACAGGGTGATGCCGTAGCCGTCCTTCGCCAGCGCCTGCAGCAGCGGAAAGTCGAAACCCATCAAGCGCGGCTGCAGGTCGACCCGGCGCACTTCACCCTCGGGGCCGTGCAGTTCCCAGCGCTGCCGTGCCTCGTCTTCGCTGATGCTCAGGGTGACGTGTTCGGCCAGGTCCTCGGGGCGCTGCGGGCGACCGGCGCGTTTCAGGTATTTCGGGCTGGCGACCAGCAGTTCCTGGATCTGGCCGAAGCTGCGCATCACCAGGCTGCCGTCGTCGTCCAGCTTGGCGCGCACGCGCAGGGCCACGTCGTAGCCTTCGTTGATGATGTCCACGCGGCGGTTGTTGACGTGCAACTGCAACCGCACCTTGGGGTACTTGTCGAGGAAGGCCGGCAATATCTTCGGCAACTGCATCTGCGCGACCGCCACCGGCACGCTGACCCGGACCACGCCGCGCGGCTCGGCGCTGAGCCGGTCCACCACTTCGCGCGCGGCCTGCGCCTCGGCCAGCATGGTCTGGGCGTGGCGGTGCACGCTCATGCCGACGTCGGTGACGGCGAAACGGCGGGTCGAGCGCTGCAGCAGGCGGACCCCCATGTCGGTTTCCAGCTGGCTGATGCGCCGGCTCAGGCGCGACTTCGGGATACCCAGCGCCCGCTCTGCCGCAGCGAAGCCGCCGTGGTCCACCACCATCGCGAAGTAATACAGGTCATTGAGGTCTTGCATGGCATTTATTCCATAAATGGAACAATAAGTGATTTTATTTCATATTTATTCCGAAAATGCAGTGAATTATTGTTTCACCAACCGCAGCAATACTGCATTTCGACGGAATACTACTATGAAACTGTTGCATATCGATTCCAGCATCCTGGGCGAGAACTCCGTCAGCCGGCGGCTTTCGGCAGCCATCGTGGCCGACTGGCGCCAGCGCGACCCGCGCATCCAGGTGGAATACCGCGACCTGGCCGCCCAACCGCTGCCGCACCTCAGCGGCGCCTCGCTGGCCAAGGCCGATCCCGCCGAAGCCGAACCCGCCGAGCGCACCCTGCAGCAGTTCCTCGACGCCGACGTCGTGGTGATCGGCGCACCGATGTACAACTTCTCGATTCCCTCGACGCTGAAGGCGTGGATCGACCGTGTCGCCGTGGCCGGCCGCACCTTCCGCTACACCGAGAACGGTCCGGAGGGCCTGGCCGGCGACAAGCGGCTGATCATCGCCGGCGCGTTCGGCGGTATGCATGCGGGCGCGCCGACCGACTTCGTCGAGCCCTACCTGCGCCAGGTGTTCGGCTTCCTCGGCATCGCCGACATCGAGTTCGTCCGCGCCGACGGCATCGCCTACGGCCCGGAACAGCGCGAGCAGGCCATCAACGCGGCACTGGGCCGCATCGCCGCCAACGACAGCGAGCTGGCCGAAGCCGCCTGATCCGCCGAAGCGAAACTGCAGGAGGCCCCTCTCCCGTCGGGAGAGGGGTCGGGGCGCGACGAAGGGATCGAACCCGACCGCTCCGGAAAATCAGGAAATGCTTTCCGCGCCACCCATGTAAGGACGCAGCGCTTCCGGCACGCCGATGCTGCCATCGGCGTTCTGGTAGTTCTCCATCACCGCGACCAGCGCGCGGCCTACGGCGACGCCGGAACCATTGAGCGTATGCACTAGTTCCGGTTTGCCCGTGGCCGGGTTGCGCCAGCGCGCCTGCATGCGCCGGGCCTGGAAATCGCCGCAGTTGGAACACGAGGAAATCTCGCGATAGGTGTCCTGCGACGGCAGCCAGACTTCCAGGTCGTAGGTCTTGCGCGCGGAGAAACCCATGTCGCCGGTGCACAGCAGCACCTTGCGGTACGGCAGGCCGAGTTTCTCCAGCACGACCTCGGCGCAGCGGGTCATGCGCTCGTGCTCGGCGTCGGATTCTTCGGGTTTGGCGATGCTGACCAGTTCGACCTTCTCGAACTGGTGCTGGCGGATCATGCCGCGCGTATCGCGGCCGCCGCTGCCGGCTTCGGAGCGGAAGCACATCGAATGCGCGGTCATGCGCAGCGGCAGTTTTTCCGCTTCGACGATTTCGTCGCGGACGATGTTGGTTAGCGGGACTTCGCTGGTCGGGATTAAATAGAACTGCTGAAGGCTTCTCTGGTATTCAACAAGAGAATTTTTGTAAGCCGCTAGCTCATCTTTGACCGACTCTGACGGATTGGCATCTCGGC
>JBDHQQ010000137.1:0-6487 GCA_039807145.1 Pseudoxanthomonas sp.
TTATCGTTGGCAATGCCCGCACCAGACGCTGGTGCGCTGGCCGATGCTGGCTTCCTTCAGCTTTCGCCCGCAGGTCGGGCACGCCTCGCCGCCGCGGCCGTACACCGCCAGTTCCTGTTCGAAATAACCGGGCAACCCGTCCGGCGAAATGAAATCGCGCAGCGTGGTGCCACCTCGGGTGATCGCATAGGCCAGGATGTCCTTCACCGCATCGGCCAGCAGCGCGTAACGCTCGCGCGACACCTTGCCCGCTTCGCGCAGCGGCGAGATGCCGGCGCGGAACAGGCTTTCGGCGGCGTAGATGTTGCCCACCCCGACCACGATGCGCTGGTCCATCAGGAAGGTCTTCACCGGCGCCTTGCGCCCGCGCGACATCTCGAACAGGTAATCCCCATTAAAAGCCGCGCCGTCGAACGCGTCTTCCAGCGGTTCCGGCCCGAGGCCGCGCAGCAACTCGTGCGTTTCGCCCGGCGCCTGCCACAGCAGGCAACCGAAGCGACGCGGATCGTTGAAGCGCAGCACGCGGCCGGAGCTGAGGAAGAAGTCCACGTGGTCGTGCGCGGCGACCCCGGTGCTTGCCGGCAGCACGCGCAGGCTGCCGGTCATGCCCAGGTGCAGCAACGCGCTGCCGGCGGCCGTGTCCAGCAACAGGTATTTGGCGCGGCGGCGCACGGAGACGATGCGCTGGCCCGGCAGTTTCTCCACCACGTCATAGGGGATCGGCCAGCGCAGGTCCGGGCGACGCAGCAGCACCTCGCGCACGCGCTTGCCTTCGACGTGCGGCGCCAGGCCGCGGCGAGTGGTTTCGACTTCGGGCAGTTCGGGCATGGGGAGCCGTGATTCGTGATTCGTGATTCGTGATTCATGGAAAGCGTAATCGCTTTCGTAGAGCGGGGCTTGCCCCGCTGCCTTTCGATCCGCCGCAAGAAAGCAGGCGCAGCGGGGCAAGCCCCGCTCTACGGCAATGCATTCAATCCATCGTCGCGCGGAAGGAATCACCATCGCGCTGTACGCGCAACGCGCCGCCGTAGGCCTGCGAAAGCAGTTCGGAGGTCAGCACGGCGTCGCGCGCCCCGTCGGCCAGCACGCGGCCTTCGCGCAGCAGGATCACCCGGCCGATCTCCGGCACGATTTCCTCGATGTGGTGGGTCACCAGCACCAGGGTGACGCCCTGCCCCGCCAGTTCGCGCAGCAGGCTGAGGAAATGCTGCTGCGCGACTAGGTCCAGGCCGGTGGTCGGTTCGTCCAGCAGCAGCGCCTGCGGACGATTGACCAGCGCGCGGGCGATCAGCACGCGCCGCATCTCGCCGGTGGACAGCTCCGCGCAGGGGCGCGGCGCCAACGCGGTCGCGCCGACGCGGGCCAGCGCTTCATGCGCGCGCTGGCGGTGTCCGGCGGTGATTTCCGTGTCCGGATGCAGCACCAGGGTGGCGAAGCAACCGGTCAGCACCGCGTCTTCGACACTGAGCCGGTACATCTCCTGCAGGTCACGGGTCAGGTCTCCGGTCACGATGCCCAGGCGGTTGCGCAGCGCCTGCACGTTCCAGCGGTCCTGGCCGAACACCCGCACCGGCGCCTCGCCCTCGCGCGCCAGCGGGTACAGCTCGCGGTCGATCAGCTTGATGAAGGTCGATTTCCCGCAGCCGTTGGGGCCCAGGATCGCGGTGTGCCGGCCCAGGGAAATGCGCAGCGACAGCGCGTGCAGCGCGGTGGCGTCGCCGCGCACCACGCTGGCGCGATCCAGTTCGATCAGGGGCGGGTCGGTTTCGGTGGAAACTTCAGCAGCGGCAGGCATGGGCATGGGAGGGGGCGGAAACGTGAACGGCCATACGGAGGCGACAGGTGAAAATCGCGTCGACAAGCCCCATTATGGCGGGGTTGGCGCCGGCTTCACCGGCGCAGTCGCCCCGGAGCCCGCATGTCCCAGTCCCTTGCCGATTTCCTGACCGGAGGACTGCTGCAATTCGGCTGGTGGGGCCTGCTGGGCATGCTGCTGCTGTTCACCCAGCTGACCATCTTCTCGGTGACCCTGTACCTGCACCGCAGCCAGGCCCACCGCGGCGTCGATTTCCACCCGGTGCTGAACCATTTCTTCCGCTTCTGGACCTGGCTGACCACGTCGATGATCACCCGGGAATGGGTGGCCATCCATCGCAAGCACCACGCCAAGGTCGAGACCGACGAAGACCCGCACAGCCCGCAGACCAAGGGCATCGGCAACGTGTTCTGGCGTGGCCTGGAGCTGTACCGTGAGGCGCGCTGGCAGCGCGCCGACATCGAGCAGTACGGCAAGGGCGCGCCGGACGACTGGATCGAGCGCCGCCTGTACACGCCATGCGCGACCTTCGGGCCGACCTTGCTGCTGTTCGTGCACTTCGCCCTGTTCGGCCTGCCGGGCATCGCGCTGTGGGCCATCCAGATGGCGTGGATCCCGTTCTGGGCCGCCGGCGTGATCAACGGCCTCGGCCACTGGTGGGGCTACCGCAACTTCGAATCGGCCGATACCTCGACCAACCTGACCCCGTGGGCGTTCTGGGTCGGCGGCGAGGAACTGCACAACAACCACCACGCCTTCCCCAGTTCGTCGCGCTTCTCGATGCGGCGCTGGGAATTCGACATCGGCTGGGCCGCGATCAAGCTGCTGGAAAAGCTGAAGCTGGCCAAGGTGCTGCGCGTGGCGCCGAAGCTGGACATCCGCCCGAACATCTCCGTGCCCGACGCCGACACGCTGAAGGCGCTGCTGGCGCTGCGCTTCCAGGCCATGACCGACTACCAGCGCAAGGTGTTCATGCCGGCGCTGAAGGAAGAGGCCGCGCACGCCGGCGCCAAGCTGCGGTCGCTGCTGCCGCGCAAGCTGCGCAAGGGCCTGGTGGACGACGGCCGCTGGCTGAAGCCGGACGCGCGCGAACAGCTCCAGCACTGGGTGTCGCAGCGTCCGCGCATCCAGCTGCTGGTCGAACACCGCAAGCGCCTGGCCGTCCTGCTGGAAGCGCGCAGCCACGACGCCGCCGAGCGCCTGCGCCACCTGCAGGCCTGGTGCATCGAGGCCGAGCGCAGCGGCGTGCGCGCGCTGCAGGAATACTCGGCGCGCCTGAAGGGCTACGCGCTGGCGCACTGAGCGACACCGGGCGAATGGGCTCCCGCTCGCGATGTGCCGGGTTTGTCCGGTGGAAGCCCGGCGCGATCATCCTGATCGCCGCGATGCCTGCGTCGTTGCCCGCCCAGGTCCGAACCACCGGCGACTATCTTTCGCGCATCGATGCCGACGGCGACGGCCGCGTGTCGCTGGCCGAGTACCAGGACTGGATGGGCTATGCCTTCGACGGCATGGACAGCAATCGCGACGGCGTGCTGTCGGCCGCGGAGCAGCCCGGCGGGCGCGGCGCGCCGATCACCCGCGCGCAGCACCGCGACCGCCTCGCCGAGCGGTTCCGCAGGCAGGATGCGAACGGCGACGGTTATCTCGACGCGAAGGAACTGGCCGCGCCGCCGCGCTGAGCCTTGTCGCGCTCAGGCCTTGCGCACGAATTCCGATTTCAGCTTCATCGCGCCGATGCCGTCGATCTTGCAGTCGATGTCGTGGTCGCCGTCGACCAGGCGGATGTTCCGGACCTTGGTGCCGACCTTGACCACCAGCGACGAACCCTTGACCTTCAGGTCCTTGATCACGGTGACGCTGTCGCCGTCCTGCAGCACGTTGCCGTTGGCGTCCTTGAACACGCGCCCGCCTTCATCGGCCTCGGCCGCCGGCTGCGCCGACCACTCGTGTCCGCATTCGGGGCACACCAGCTGCGCGCCGTCCTCGTAGG
Source organism: Pseudoxanthomonas sp. (assembly GCA_039807145.1). Lineage (GTDB taxonomy): Bacteria > Pseudomonadota > Gammaproteobacteria > Xanthomonadales > Xanthomonadaceae > Pseudoxanthomonas_A. Next base: position 3,810 of record JBDHQQ010000137.1, read on the forward strand.
CGTATTCGGAACTGCATTGCGGGCAGGGCGGCAGCGTGCTCATCGGCGGATCGTCTGGTGCGGAAAACGGCGCGGATTATAGGCGATGCCGCAACCGCGCCCACCCTGCGGCGGGCGCGTGACGCACCATGCATCAAAGGATGTAGCGGCTCAGGTCCGGGTCCCGCACCAGTTCGCCCAGGTGGGCGTCGACGTAGGCGCGGTCGATGGCCAGCGATTGGCCGTCGCGGTCGGGCGCTTCGAAGCTGAGCGTGTCCAGCAGGCGCTCCAGCACGGTGTGCAGGCGGCGCGCGCCGATGTTCTCCTGGCGCTCGTTGACCTGCGCGGCGATCTCGGCAAGCCGCTCCACCGCATCGGCGGCGAACGCCAACGCCACGCCCTCGGTCTTCAGCAGTTCGACGTACTGGATGGTCAACGCGGCCTTCGGCTCGGTCAGGATGCGGACGAAATCGTCCTTGCTCAGTGCCGACAGCTCCACCCGGATCGGGAAGCGGCCCTGCAGCTCGGGGATCAGGTCGCTGGGCTTGGCCAAGTGGAACGCGCCGCTGGCGATGAACAGGATGTGGTCGGTCTTGACCGTACCGTACTTGGTGCTGACATTGCTGCCCTCGACCAGCGGCAGCAGGTCGCGCTGCACGCCTTCGCGCGACACGTCGCCGCCGGACGCGTGCGCGTCGCCGCGCTTGGCGACCTTGTCGATCTCGTCGATGAACACGATGCCGTGCTGCTCGCAGGCCTCGATGGCCGCGGCGCGCACGTCGTCCTCGTTGACCAGGCTGGCCGCTTCCTCGTCCTGCAGCAGCGGGCGGGCGGCCTTGATCGCCAGCTTGCGCGACTGCGACTTGGCGTTGCCCAGGCTGGAGAACATCTGCCGCAATTGCTGGCCCATTTCCTCCATGCCCGGCGGGGTCATGATGTCGACGCCGACATTCACCGCGAACTCCATCTCGATCTCGCGGTCTTCCAGTTCGCCGGCGCGCAGCATCTTGCGGAACTTGGCGCGGGTGGCGTCCTCGGGGCCGGAGACCTGCACTTCGGTCACGCCGGGGTCGAAGCCCATGGTCGGCGCGCGGCGCGGCAGCAACGCGTCGAGGATGCGGTTCTCGGCGCGCTCCTCGGCCTGCGCGCGCACGCGCTGTTTGGCCTGCTCGCGGTACATCTTCACCGCGGTGTCGGCCAGGTCGCGGACGATCTGCTCGACGTCCTTGCCGACGTAGCCCACCTCGGTGAAGCGCGTCGCCTCGACCTTGACGAACGGCGCGTTGGCCAGCGTCGCCAGCCGCCGCGCGATCTCGGTCTTGCCGACGCCGGTGGGGCCGATCATCAGGATGTTCTTCGGCATCACTTCGTTGCGCAGCTCCTCGGGCAGCTGCATGCGCCGCCAGCGGTTGCGCAGGGCGATGGCGACCGCGCGCTTGGCCGCGTGCTGGCCGACGATGTGGCGGTCGAGCTCCTGCACGATCTCGCGCGGGGTCATGGTGGAGGAAGAGCCGTGATTGGTCATTGGTGATTCGCGATTGGTTGAAAACGGGATCGAGGCAGCGCCGGGCAGCAAAGCGGGATTTCGCTTTTGCGAATCCCGACTCGCCAATCACGGCTTCACAGCTCTTCGACCACCACGTTGCGGTTGGTGTAGATGCAGATGTCGCCGGCGATGCCGATGGCCTCGGTCGCGATGGCTTTCGCGTCCAGCCGGGTGTGCGCCACCAGCGCGCGCGCCGCGGCCAGCGCGTAGCTGCCGCCGGAGCCGATGGCGATGATGCCGTCCTCCGGTTCGATCACGTCGCCGGTGCCGCTGATGACCAGCGAGGTGTCCTTGTCGGCCACCGCCAGCAGCGCCTCGAGCTTGCCGTAGCGGCGTTCGGTGCGCCACTCCTTGGCCAGTTCGACCGCGGCGCGCAGCAACTGGCCGTGCTGCTTCAGCTTGGCCTCGAACAGGTCGAACAGGGTGAAGGCGTCGGCCGCCGCGCCGGCGAAGCCGGCCAGCACCTCGCCGTTGTCGCCCAGGCGCCGCACCTTGCGCGCGTTGCCCTTCATCACCGTGTGGCCCAGCGTGACCTGGCCGTCGCCGGCGATGGCGACGCGACCGTCGCGGCGCACGGACACGATGGTGGTGGCGTGGAACACGTTGGGGTTCTGGCTGGGGTCCATGCGGCCTCCGGGGTTTATCCGGATGTGGGGATGGCCCTGACGGGTTCAAGCCTTCCTGCAGGCGCGCACTCGGGCGCGTCCGTGGAAACCGTGCCGCAGGGGGAATTCCATTCCGGACGATCCCGGGTCGCGCCCGAGTGCGCGCCTACGGTTTCCGCTTCGCCCGCGGATGCGCCGCGTCGTAGACCTTGGCCAGGTGCTGGAAGTCCAGGTGCGTGTAGATCTGCGTGGTCGAGATGTCGGCGTGGCCCAGCAGTTCCTGCACGCCGCGCAGGTCGCCGGACGATTCCAGGATGTGGCTGGCGAAGCTGTGCCGCAGCATGTGCGGATGCACGTGCTTGAACAGGCCCTGCCGGTTCGCCAGCTGCTTGATCCGCAGTTGCACCGCGCGCTGCGAGATCGGCCCGCCGCCGCGGCCGGGGAACACGCAGGCGTCGTTCGCGGCCTTGCGTTCGTCGCGCCACGCCTGCAGCGCGGCGCGCGCGTGCGAGCCGACCGGCACGATGCGCTGCTTGTTGCCCTTGCCG
>JBDHQQ010000138.1:0-6461 GCA_039807145.1 Pseudoxanthomonas sp.
CGCTCTGGTCCGGATGGACCAGGAACACGATCTCGTAATGACGCATGTGGTTGATTTCCTTCAGGATATCTGACCTGACGCAGGGTCGCGCCAAGCCCGAAAGCCCCCCGACGTCCCGGAATTGGGCGCGGTGGAGCAAGGTCTCCCGGCGAGCGGGAGCCAGAAATTATGGCAGCTCAACGGGTTACGCGCAATTCCGGGCAGGCGGTGGAAGCCCGTCGTGGCGCGAAGTCAGGCGGCGTCTTCCTGCGTGGTGAAGCTCTCGCCACAGCCGCACTCGGCGGTCGCGTTCGGATTCCTGAACAAGAAGGCCTCGCCCAGGCCCTGCCTGGCGAAATCGATCTCGGTGCCGTCGACCAGCGCCAAGCTATCGGCGTCGACGTAGATCTTCACTCCGTCCTGCTCGAACACGGTGTCGCCGGGCCGTTCGTCGCGGGCCAGGTCGGCCACGTGGCCCCAGCCGGAGCAGCCGGTACGGGCCACGCCGAAGCGCAGGCCCAGCGCGCCGGGATTCTGGTCGACGAAGCGCTGCACGCGCTCGAAGGCAACGGGGGTCAGGGTGACGGCCATGGATTCGCTCCTCGTGCGGACATGATACGCCGCGGGCAACGGCGCCAGCGGCGGCTACGGTAAACTCCGCGTTCCATAGATCGGACCGATCGGACAAGGATTCAAGATGACGGTGGTGAGCGTCGAGCATGCGTTGGCGGGCAAGATTCCGGCCGGCGGCGAAGTCACGGTGCGCGGCTGGGTGCGCACGCGGCGCGATTCCAAGGCGGGCCTGTCCTTCGTCAACGTCAGCGACGGCTCCTGCTTCGCGCCGATCCAGGTGGTCGCGCCGGACACGCTGGACAACTACGAATCCGAGGTGAAGCACCTGACCACCGGCTGCGCCGTGATCGCCGCCGGCACGCTGGTCGCCTCGCAGGGCCAGGGCCAGAGCTTCGAGATCCAGGCCAGCCGCATCGAGGTGGTCGGCTGGGTCGAGGATCCCCTCACCTACCCGATGCAGCCCAAGCAGCATTCGCTGGAATACCTGCGCGAATTCGCCCACCTGCGCCCGCGCACCAACCTGTTCGGCGCGGTGACGCGCATCCGCAACTGCCTGGCCCAGGCGGTGCACCGTTTCTTCCACCAGAACGGCTACTGCTGGATCAGCACGCCGATCATCACCACCAGCGACGCCGAGGGCGCCGGCCAGATGTTCCGCGTGTCCACGCTGGACCTGGCCAACCTGCCGCGCGACGACAAGGGCGAGGTCGATTTCTCCCGCGATTTCTTCGGCAAGGAAACCTTCCTGACCGTCTCCGGCCAGCTCAACGTCGAGGCGTACTGCCTGAGCCTGAGCAAGGTCTACACCTTCGGCCCGACCTTCCGCGCCGAGAACAGCAACACCACACGCCACCTGGCCGAGTTCTGGATGGTCGAGCCGGAGATCGCCTTCGCCGACCTGGCCGAGGACGCGCGGGTTGCCGAGGAATTCCTCAAGTACCTGTTCCGCGCGGTGCTGGACGAGCGCGCCGACGACATGGCCTTCATCGCCGAGCGCGTGGACAAGCACGCCATCGCCAAGCTGGAAGCGTTCGTCAACGCGCCGTTCGAGCGCATCGAATACACCGACGCGGTGGCGCTGCTGCAGAAGTCCGGGCAGAAGTTCGACTTCCCGGTCGAATGGGGCCTGGACCTGCAGACCGAGCACGAGCGCTGGCTGACCGAGCAGCACGTCGGCCGCCCGGTGGTGGTGACCAACTACCCCGAGCACATCAAGGCCTTCTACATGCGCCTGAACGGCGACGGCAGGACCGTCGCGGCGATGGACGTGCTGGCGCCGGGCATCGGCGAGATCATCGGCGGCAGCCAGCGCGAGGAACGGCTGGACGTGCTGGATTCGCGCATGGCCCAGTTCGGCCTGGACCCGGCGCACTACGGCTGGTACCGCGACTTCCGCCGCTACGGCACGGTGCCGCACGCGGGCTTCGGCCTCGGCTTCGAGCGGCTGGTGGTGTACGTCTGCGGGCTGTCGAACATCCGCGACGCGATCCCCTACCCGCGCGCACCCGGCAATGCCGAGTTCTGATTCGGCTTTTGCGCGCCATTCCCGCCCACGCGCGAATGGCGGCCCGCACATTCCACGGAGTCCAAAAGCTTGATCCTGTTCTTCGCACTCTGCTTCGTCGGCGTCGCCATCGCCGGTTTCAGCGCCTTCCTGATCTTCTGGCCGCTGACCCTGGTGCACGTGCGCGACCGGCACGCCGGCATCGCCGCGCAATTCGGCACCGGCGCTTTCCTCAAGCCCGAGGCGCTGGGCTGGCTGCTCAGCGGCCGCTACCGCCAGACCCGCGACCAGGCGCTGACCGGGCTGGCGACGCCGGCGCGGGTGGCGATGCTGACCATCTTCGGCGGACTGGCGATGGCCGGCCTGCTGTGGCTGCTTTCGGTGCTGGTGCGATGAACGTTACCGACGAAAACCGCGCGCAGTGGTGGCTGGCCTCCCTCGGCCGCACTCTGGTGTGGGCGCGCCTGCGCGTGCGCGAGGCCGGCACCGCCGAAGTCTTCGACAGCGACGGCCGCGCCCAGGTCTTCCCGAGCGAAGACGACGCCCGCGCGGCGCTGCTGGACGCCGAATTCGTCGCCTTCGACGGGCTGGACGAAGACGACGCGCTGCAGCGCGGCTTCTCGCTGGGCGAAATCTCCCCGCCCCGGGCCGACGACGACGAAACGCTGCGATCGCGCATGGTGCAGTCGCTCGGCGCGAACGCCTGAGCCGGAGGCTGGCTGGACAGCCGCATCGGGTATCGGCCCGCCGCCGGCGCGAGGCCTACAATGCGCAGGTTCCCTTCCGGAGTCCGCCCATGGATCTGAATCTCGAAGGCAGGCATGCGCTGGTCTGCGGCGCATCCGAAGGCATCGGCCGCGCCGCCGCCGTCGAACTGGCGCGGCTCGGCGCCACCGTCACCCTGCTCGCCCGCCGCGAGGACGCGCTGCGCGAAGCCGTCTCCGCGTTGCCGCGCGAACACGGCCAGACGCATGGCCACCTGGCCGCGGACATGGCCGACGCCGACGCACTACGCGCCGGCGTGCAGGCGCTGGCCGCACGGCAGCCGGTGCATATCCTGGTCAACAACACCGGCGGGCCACCGGGCGGGCCGGCGCACGAAGCCGGCGTCGATGCGTATCTCGATGCGTTCCGCAAGCACCTGGTCGCCGGCCAGACGCTGGTGCAGGCGGTGCTGCCGGGCATGCGCGCCGCGCACTGGGGCCGCATCGTCAACGTGATCTCCATTTCGGTCTACGAGCCGATTCCGAACCTCGGCGTGTCCAACACCACCCGCGGCGCAGTCGCCAGCTGGGCCAAGACCCTCTCCCGCGAATTGGGACCGGACGGCATCACCGTCAACAACGTGCTGCCCGGCTATACCCGCACCCAGCGCCTCGACCAGATCCTGGCCGACCGCAGCGAGGCTTCCGGCAAGTCGCGGGACGAAGTGGCGCAGGCGATGCTGGCCAGCGTGCCGGCCGGCCGCTTCGCCGAAGCGGAGGAAACCGGCGGCGTAATCGCCTTCCTGTGCGCGCCGGCGGCGGGTTACGTCAATGGCCAGTCGATCGCGATCGACGGCGGCCGCATGCAGTCGATCTGAGCGATGCCGGAAGGCCCGGAAATCCGCCGCGCCGCCGACCGACTGGCAGCGGCGGTCGGCGGGCAGACGGTGGTGCGCGCGCAGTTCGCATTCCCGCGACTCAAGCGCTTCGAGCGGGAGCTGACCGGCAGGCGCATCCTTTCCATCGCGCCGCGCGGCAAGGCGCTGCTGACGGCATTCGATTCCGGCTGGACGCTTTACACGCACAACCAGTTGTACGGCGTATGGAAGATCGCCGAGCCGGGCCAGCGCCCCGACACCGCGCGCAGCCTGCGCGTCGCGCTGGAAACCGGGCACGCCGCGATCCTGCTGTACTCGGCTTCCGACATCGAGATGTGGCGCAGCGATGAAATCGAAGCGCACCCGTTCCTGCAGGGGTTGGGACCGGACGTGCTCGACCCGGCGCTGGACGCCGCCGTTGTCGCCGCACGCCTGCAGTCGCCGCCGTTCCGCAACCGTGCGCTGGGCGCGCTGCTGCTGGACCAGGGTTTTCTCGCGGGGATGGGCAATTACCTGCGTGCGGAAGTGCTGTTCGATGCCGGCCTGCACCCGTCGTTGCGCCCCCGCGACCTGGATGCGGCGCAGATCGCGCGGCTTTCGCGGGCGTTGCTCGCGATCCCGCGGCACAGTTACGCCACCCGCGGCATCGGGTCCTCGTCCGGCCAGACGCATGAAGGCGGGACCTTCCGCTTCCACGTGTTCAAGCGCGAAGGCCAGGCCTGCGAACGCTGCGGCACGCCCATCGCGCGCATCGCCAGCCAGTCGCGCCCGCTGTTCCTGTGCCCGCGTTGCCAGCCCGGCTGACGCGGTAAGCTTGGCGGATGCGAGACTTCGGACAGGCGTCGATGCGGTCCGAGGGCTTTCCCGCGATCGGCGCTTGCGCAGAGAATCCATCCGGACCGGACGATCCATGAAGAAAGAACTCGAAAACCTCCTGCGCAACAACCAGGGCTGGGCCGAGCGCGTGACGCGCGAAGACCCGACCTTCTTCGAACGGCTGTCGAAGCAGCAGGCGCCGAAATACCTGTGGATCGGCTGCTCCGATTCGCGCGTGCCGGCCAACCAGGTCATCGACCTTGTCCCCGGCGAAGTGTTCGTCCACCGCAACATCGCCAACGTGATGGTGCACACCGACCTCAACTGCATGTCGACCATCCAGTTCGCGGTCGACGTGCTCAAGGTGCGGCACATCCTCGTGGTCGGCCATTACGGTTGCGGCGGCGTGGGCGCGGCGTTGCACGGCACCCGGCTGGGGCTGGTGGACAACTGGATCCGCCACGTCGGCGACGTCGCCCAGAAGCATGCCGCGCTGCTGGAGATGCTGCCGGAGGCGGAACGCCACGACACGCTGTGCGAACTGAATGCCATCGAACAGGCGCAGAACGTCTGCCTGACCACCGTGGTCAGCGACGCATGGGCGCGCGACCAGCAACTCGCCGTGCACGGCTGGGTCTATAGCCTGGCCGATGGCAAGGTCCGCGAGCTGGGCATGGACGTCGATGCGCCCGACGCACTGCCGACCGTGTACGCCGGCGCCATCGCCGGCGTGCGCACGCGCCGGGGGATCGCGGCATGAGTGGCGGCATCCACGCCAGCGCCGCGCCGAAGGCCGTGGGTCACTATCCGCACGCGCGACGCGTGGGCAATCTGTTGTTCCTGTCCGGCATCGGCCCGCGCGATCCGGCGAGCAGCGCCATTCCCGCCGGCATCGAGGCGCAGGCCCGCGCGGTGTTCGCCAACGTCCGCGCAGTGCTGGAAGCCAGCGGCGCGGGCTGGAGCGATCTGGTGGACGTGACCGTGTACCTCACCGACATGGCGGGCGATTTCCCGGCCTACAACGCGGTCTGGGCCGAATTCTTCCCCGAGCCGGCCACGGCGCCGTGCCGCACCACCCTGGGCATCACCGCGCTGCCGACACCGATTTCCATCGAGCTGAAGTGCGTGGCCTGCATCCTGTAGGGTGGGCCCCGGCCCACCATCGCGGACAATACGGCGGGCCCGGGCCCGCCCTACTTCGCATTTCGCGAGGATTCAACGATGACCTTGCCCAACCCGATCAACCTGCAGGCCTGGATCGACGAACACCGCCACCTGCTGAAGCCGCCGGTCGGCAACAAGTGCATCGTCGACGACGAATACATCGTGATGATCGTCGGCGGGCCCAACGCGCGCACCGACTACCACTACGAGGACGGGCCGGAGTGGTTCTACCAGATCGAAGGCGAGATGGTCCTGCGCATCCAGGAGGACGGCAAGGCGCGCGACGTCCCGATCCGCGCCGGCGAAATGTTCTACCTGCCGCCGCACGTGCCGCATTCCCCGCAGCGCATGCCGGCCAGCATCGGCCTGGTGATCGAGCGCAAGCGCCTGCCGCACGAGGACGACGCACTGATGTGGTTCTGCGTGGACTGCAACCACAAACTGTACGAGGAATTCTTCCACCTGGTCGACATCGAGCAGGATTTCTTCCGCGTGTTCGAGAAGTTCTACCGCGACGAAGCCCTGCGCACCTGCACGCGATGCGGCACGCTGAACCCGCGACCGACGCGCTACGAGATGGAAGCGCAATCGCAAGCGGACATCACCTGAAATGCTGAAGATCGACACCCACGCCCACTACCTGCCGCGCACCTGGCCCGACCTGGCGCGCAAGTACGGCGACGCGCGCTTCCCGGTGATCCACCACGGCGACGACGGCCGCGCGCGCATCTACAAGGACGGCAAGTTCTTCCGCGAGATCTGGCCCAAGACCTGGGACCCGCAGGTGCGCATCGCCGAGTACGCGGGATTCGGCGTGCAGGTGCAGGTGCTCAGCACGGTGCC
>JBDHQQ010000013.1:0-30126 GCA_039807145.1 Pseudoxanthomonas sp.
CGGCGCGTATTCGGACGGATAGCGCGCCACGTCGTCGGCGACCACGGCCAGGTGCGCGTGGACGCTGCGCAGCGCGGACCAGAACGGCGCGTCGAGTTCGGGATGCGGCATGTGCAGGAGTGCTACCCCGCATCGGCCGCTGACGACCGATATGGGGCGAACGCATCCTGTTGGTATGGCGCTGCTGCCGGTCTCACGACCTCGGCTCGATCACGAAGACTTCACCGTCCAGGTCCAACAGATAGAGATTGTTCGACTCGTCCACGCCAAAGCCCGCCAAATGGTTGAAACTCCCGGCGTTCGGGGTAAAGTCGGCATTGCGCACGGTGAATTCGGAAGCAGGCAGGGTCGAACCCTGATTCACGCGCGAGACCGGGATGGTCCAGACGTTCGGCACGATGAAATCGGCGAACACGTACTGCCCCTGCAACTGCTCGATGGGCCCGCGGTAGACATGGCCGCCAATGACGGAGTTGCCCTGCCGGTCGCTGCCGCCATGCCGGTATTCCGCTACCGGCGGAATCAGATTGGTCCCCGTGCCGGAATAATAGGGATAGCGCTGCGTGCCTTCGAAAATCGGCCAACCGAAATTGGCGGGCGAGTCTGTCGGGCGCAGCAGATCGATTTCCTCCACTTCATCCTGCCCGACGTCGCCAATCCACAGATTGCCGGTCACCGGATCGAAAGCGTTGCGGAACGGGTTGCGCAGCCCCAGCGCCAGCACTTCCGGGGCGCCACCGCTGCTGGCGAACGGGTTGCTGGCCGGAATGCCGTAGTTGCGTTCGGTGTCGGCGGGGAAATCGTCGCGCGAAGGATCGATGCGCAGGATCTTGCCCAGCAGGATGTTCGGGTTCTGCGGATTATTCAGCCCGCTGTCGCCGTTATCGCCCGTGGCTATGTACAACAGGCCTGCAGGGCTGAAACCGATCCAGCCGCCATTGTGATAACTGTCCGAATGCGGAATGCCGATTATCAGGCTGGCGGATGCGGGATCGGCGCGATTGCGGTCGCCGGACATGGTGAGATAGCGGCGTATCTCCAGCCTTCCGTCACGGGCAGTGACGAATATGTAGAACACGCCGGAAGTGCGGAAATCCGGCGCCGTCGCGAAACCGAGCAGGCCACGCTCGCCCGCCATCGTGATCTGCGAACTGATGTCCAGGAACGGGGTGGTCGCCACCGCCCCAGTGGATGGTGTCAATATGCGGATGCGCCCGGCCAGTTCGACCACGAAGACGCGTCCGCTGCCATCCGGAACCGGGGCGAGGAAAACAGGCTGGTCGAGGCCGGTGGCAACGCGGCGCACCCGGTACCCAACGTCGGCGACATCGGTAACCGTCACGGACAAGGACAGGGTGGCGGAAGCCTTGCCGTCGCTGACCGACAATTCGACCTGATAGACGTTGTTGCGATCGCTGTCCGCGGGCGCCTCGAAGTCGGGCGGAGACGCGAACGAGAGCCCTCCACTGCTGGTGATGCTGAACCGATCCCGGTCCGCTCCGCCCGAAAGCGAGAAGGTCAACGCATCCCCATCGGGATCGGTCGCCGTGGCGGTGTAAAACACCCCTGCGGTGTTTTCCGCGACCGTGACGGATGCAGCCGAGGTGAAACGGGGAGCCTGGTTCGCGGGCGGCGTGGTGCCGCCCCCGCCGCCGTTGCTCCCGCCACTGTCATTCGATCCGCCACCACCGCCGCCACAGCCGACAATGGCCAGCATCAACAAGAACGACAGCACGCCCCAGCCGAACCGCTGCGACTTCGTCATCGGAAAACCCTCGTGTCGAATAGAACCCGCGCCGCTTCCCCCGCCGAGGCAGGCAAATGCCGCGTGGTCCTTGACCCCTGCCAAGCAAGGATACGCCTGTTATGGCGTCCCGGCACACGCGCAGGCTGCATGGTCGGAAATGTTGCGCGGTCGTGAACGCGAACCCCGCGCCGTCGGATAACGCATCCTGATGCCAATCGGACTCGCGCACTTTGCCCTCGGGTACACCCAGCCACCCTGCCGGTCGCCGATGCCCTCGCGGATCGGATGCCTGGCGCTAGCAGCTACGACTACAACGCACCCAACGAACGACAATGACGCGAGCGGCCACGATGGCTGGTGGCATTCCAAAGGCAAGGCACTGCGGGAGCGACAGGCAGTTGCAGCCGGCCGACACCCTGCAAGTGGAACCCCGCCTGCAGGTGTCATCGCACGGCATGCCGATGAACGGTGCGTATCCGTCCTGGTGATAGGCCGCATCATCGATCACCACGACCAACCGCGCGAAGTTGCCGCGCGGTGCGAACCATGGCGTCGTGCCTGACGACGGAGGCGGCACGCCGCCATCCCGACCGGCTAGGATGAGACGATGCACGCGCCGCTCCCGCCCGTCCCCACGCCGCCGCAGGAACCCACGCTGCGCCGCCTGCTGCGCGACCTGCGCCAGGTGCGTCCGGCGCCGCCGCAACGCTGGGCCTTCGCCCTGCGCGCGTCGCTGGCAATGGGTACTCCGATCCTCGCCGGCTACTGGCTGGGCAATCTGCCCGCCGGGATGATGGCGACCATCGGCGCGTTCACCGCGCTGTACTGCGGCGGCCGGCCGCATGCATCGCGCGCGTTCGCGCTGGCCGTCATCGCTTGCGCCTTCGCCCTGGCGGTGATGTTCGGGCTGTGGCTGGAACACCGGCCATGGCTGGTGGTGCCGGCGCTCTCGCTCGTGGCGATGCTGGCGACCTGGCTGTGCAACGCGATCCGCCTGGGGCCGCCGGGGGCGTACATGTTCGTGCTGGCCTGCGCAGCCGGCACCGCGATGCCGGCCCAGCAGCTGCAGACCTGGCATGCCGGCCTGCTGGTGCTGTGCGGCGGCGGCATCGCCTGGCTGCTGCATAGCGCCGGCGCGCTGATCCAGCCGCGCGGGCCCGAACGCAAGGCCGTTGCCGCCGCAGGACGCGCGGTCGCCGCCTGCCTCCAGGCCCAGGCCGGTCCGGCACATCCCGGCGCGCGCCATGCCGCGGCCCGTGCGCTGCACGACAGCTGGCAGACGCTGGTCGGCTTCCAGCCGATCCCGGCGCGCAGCGGCGGCGAACTGCAGCGCCTGCGCACATTGAACCGCGAACTGCACCTGCTGTTCGCCAACGCCATCGACGAAACCCTGCCGACCGAACGCCGTGACGCCCTGCTGGCCCGCGTCCATGAACTGATCGGTGAAGCGACCCGCCCCGCGATCCGGCGCCCGGACTCGTTGCCGCCCGGTTCGGTACCGCATGGCTACCCGCGCTCGTGGACGCTGCTGCGCGAGGGCATCGCGCCCGGCTCGAACGGCCTGCGCGTGCTGCTGCGGATCGGCCTGGCCACGCTGCTGGCCGGCGCACTGGCCGGTGCGCTGGAAATGCAGCGCGCCTACTGGGCGATCGCCGCGGCGCTGCTGATGCTGCACCAGGGCTTCGACTGGCCGCGCACCCTGCTGCGCAACATCGAACGCACGCTCGGCACCTGGGTGGGCCTGCTGTTGGCGGGCGCGATCCTGTGGTGGCATCCGTCCGGTCCATGGCTGGCGCTGGTGGTGATGACGCTGCAGTTCGTGATCGAAATCGCGGTGGTGCGCAACTACGCCGTCGCCGTGGTGTTCATCACCGGCGCGGCGCTGACCATCGCCGCCGGCGGACAGCCGGTGGCCGACATCGGCGGCATGCTGCTCGCGCGCGGGCTCGACACCCTGCTCGGCTGCGCCTGCGCACTGGCCGCGTTCCGGCTGGTGCCGCCCAGGACAGACGCGCGCAGCTTCACCGATGGCGTGAGGCAATGCCTTGCGGCGATCCGCGACACCTGCCTCGTGCTCGCTTCGGGCGAAGTCACCACGTCTTCGGCACGCGCCACGCGCCGCGACCTGCAGCACTGCAGCTTCCTGCTCGAGCAACGCATGGAGGATGCGCTGGCCGGCTCATCCGCGCAGCGCGACGCCGCCGAACACTGGTGGCCAGGCGTATCGGTCTGCCAGCGGCTGGCCTACCGCGTGCTGGCGGCATGCTGGGACGCCGAGCATCCCGTCGAGAGCGATGCGCCCGCACGCAATCCCGCACTGCGCCTGACCCCCGAAAACGCCGCGAGCACCGCCGCGGCGCTGGACGCCCTTGCAGGGGCGCGACGGCCATCCGCCGCCACGCTGCCCTTGTCGTCCTTGCCGCAACCGCTGCAGGCCGACATCCTCGATCTGCAAGCCTTCCTCGAAGACCGGCTGCGCCAGGCCTGACGCGATTCCCGGCGGATCTGCGGCCGAACGCGGAACGACACCGGCGAAGCAGTGGCGCTCAGTCCGCCTTTCCGGCAGCGATCTCGCGCAGCGCGCGCTCGAACACCTCCGGCGGCTGCCCGCCCGAGATCAGGTGCTTGCGCTCGATGATGACCGCCGGCACGCCGCTGATGCCGAGCCGCTGGAAGAACTGCTCGGCGGCACGCACCTCGTCGGCGAATTCCCCGGAGGCCAGCACCGCCTGCGCGCGCCCTGCGTCCAGCCCGGCGCCGGCCGCGATCTCCACCAGCGTCGCGGGGTCGCCGACATCGCGGCCTTCGCTGAAATTGGCCACCAGCAGCGCGCGCTTGAGCGCGATCTGGCGTCCCGCGCCCTGGCCTTCCGCCCAGTGCAGCAGGCGGTGCGCGTCGAAGGTGTTCCAGGTCCGGCTGCGCGCGTTGAAATCGAAGGTGAAGCCCAGCTCGGCGCCGCGCTGGCGGATGCGTTCCTGGTTCTCCGCCAGCTGCGCATCGCTCATGCCGTACTTGCGCTTGAGGTTGTCGGCCACCTCCATGCCCTCCGCCGGCATGTCCGGGGCCAGTTCGAACGGCTGCACGTGGATCTCGGCCTCGACCTCGCCCTGCAGCCGCAGCAGCGCCTGCTCCAGCGACGCCAGCCCGATGGCGCACCACGGGCAGACCACGTCGGAAACGAAATCGATGCGCAGCGCGGTCATGCGGGAACTCCCTCGTCGATGGCTTCGCGCAGCGCGCGTGCGAAACCGCCGCCCTGCGATGGATCCACGCCCAGATAGAAATCGGGCTCGATCAGCTCCGCTTCCATCAGCAGCCAGCGCCCGTCGGCATCCGGCACCACGTCGATGCGCGCATACAGCAGCGGCTCGCCGACCGCGTCCAGCACCTGCCCGGCCAGCGCCACCGCGCCAACGGGCGGCGACGCCAGCAGCGTGTACCGGCCGCCGAATTCCTCCTGCACGCGGAAGTCGCCATCCACCGGCCGCTTGTTGACCACGTGGCTGAGGCGTCCGCCGAAATACAGCAGCGAGGTCTCGCCTTCGCTCTCGATGGTCGGCAGGTAAGGCTGCACCAGCATCGCGACACCGGCGGTTTCCTCGAAGGCCGCGCCGCGGCGCACGCGCTGCGTCTTCCACGCGCCGCCGGAAACGGCCGGCTTGACGATCAGTTCTTCCGCGCCGGTTTCATCGAAAACCCGGTCCAGCTGCGCCCGGGTCGGATGCTCGGTCCAGACGGTGGTTGGCACCGCAACGCCACGTTCCGCCAGTTCGCGCAGATAGCGTTTGTCCGAATTCCACGCCAGCGCCCGCGCGGGATTGGAAACCGGCACGCCGTCGCGCTCCCACGCCGCGCAGGCCCGCAGCCAGCGCGCGTGGTCGTGGTGGTAGCCCCACGCCAGCAGCGGCAGCACGCGCGCATAGCGCTTCAGTCCGTCGCCGCTGTCGACGTGGCCAGTCCACGGCGTCGGTACGGTGCGGATGCCGACCTCGTCCAGCGCGCGCTGCAGGCGCGCCAGCACCTTGGGCCAGAGATCGGGATACGCGACTTCCGCCGGGTCGGGGGTGAGGATGGCGATTTCGGTCATGGTTTCGTTCCGCGTGGCGGAACCCGGGAGGCTCAGGGAATCGACAGGATCATAGCCTGCGGGCACCGCAACGAAGGTGTAGGCTCCGCGCTCCGGATCGATGGAGAACCGTCATGCTCGCCTACGCCACCCTCGGCACCCGCGACCTCGCCCGCGCCGCGGCCTTCTACGATGCCGTGCTCGCGCCGCTCGGCGCCATCCGGATGATGGAAGAACCCGATTACTTCATCGCCTGGGCCAATTCGGCGCAGGGTGCGGGGCTGGGCATCACCTACCCCTACGACAAGCAGGCAGCCACGGTCGGCAACGGCACCATGGTGGCCCTGCAGGGCAACAGCCGCGAGCAGGTGGATGCGGTGTACGCCAGGGCGCTGGAACTGGGCGGCAGCGACGAAGGCGCGCCGGGCCAGCGCTATCCCGGGTTCTACGCCGCCTATTTCCGCGACCTGGACGGCAACAAGCTCAATTGCTGCTACATGGGCGAATGACATCCGTGGCCAGC
Source organism: Pseudoxanthomonas sp. (assembly GCA_039807145.1). GTDB lineage: Bacteria > Pseudomonadota > Gammaproteobacteria > Xanthomonadales > Xanthomonadaceae > Pseudoxanthomonas_A. The sequence continues at coordinate 6,337 of JBDHQQ010000013.1, forward strand.
GCCGTGACTCAAGGCATCGGCAGCTTGAGGCCCTGCTCCTTCGCGCACCGCTTCGCGATCTCGTAGCCGGCATCGGCATGGCGCATCACCCCGGTGCCGGGGTCGTTCCACAGCACGCGGGTGATGCGGCGGTCGGCTTCCTCGCTGCCGTCGCACACGATCACCACGCCGCTGTGCTGCGAATAGCCCATGCCGACGCCGCCGCCGTGGTGCAGCGACACCCAGGTCGCGCCGCCGGCAACGTTGAGCATGGCGTTGAGCAGCGGCCAGTCGGAGACCGCATCGCTGCCGTCCTGCATCGATTCGGTTTCGCGGTTCGGCGAAGCCACGCTGCCTGAATCCAGGTGGTCGCGGCCGATCACCACCGGCGCCTTCAGTTCGCCATTGCGCACCATCTCGTTGAAGGCCAGGCCCAGCTTGTGCCGCTGGCCCAGGCCGACCCAGCAGATGCGCGCCGGCAGGCCCTGGAAGCTGATGCGCTCGCGCGCCATGTCCAGCCAGTTGTGCAGGTGGGCGTCGTCGGCGATCAGTTCCTTGACCTTGGCGTCGGTCCTGTAGATGTCCTCGGGATCGCCGGAAAGCGCCACCCAGCGGAACGGGCCGACGCCGCGGCAGAACAGTGGGCGCACGTAGGCCGGCACGAAGCCGGGGAAGTCGAAGGCGTTCTCCAGCCCCTCGTCGAACGCCATCTGGCGGATGTTGTTGCCGTAATCGACGGTGGGAATGCCCTGCGCGTGGAAGGCCAGCATCGCCTCGACGTGCACGCGCATCGACTGCTTCGCCGCGTCGCGCACTTTCCCGGGATTCGCCTGCTGTGCTTCCAGCCACTGCTCGACCGTCCAGCCCAACGGCAGGTAGCCGTGCACCGGATCGTGCGCGCTGGTCTGGTCGGTCACGCAGTCCGGCTTGACGCCGCGGCGCACCAGTTCCGGCAGGATTTCCGCCGCGTTGCCCAGCAGCGCGATGGATTTCGCTTCGCCCGCTTGCGTGTACTTGCCGATGCGGGCCAGCGCGTCGTCGAGGTCGCTGGCCTGTTCATCGACATAGCGGGTCTTCAGGCGGAAGTCGATGCTGCTTTGCCTGCATTCGATGTTCAGCGAACAGGCGCCGGCCAGCGAGGCCGCCAGCGGCTGCGCGCCACCCATGCCACCCAGCCCGGCGGTGAGGATCCACCGCCCTTTCAGCGAACCGCCGTAGTGCTGGCGGCCCATCTCGACGAAGGTTTCGTAGGTGCCCTGCACGATGCCCTGCGAGCCGATGTAGATCCACGATCCGGCCGTCATCTGGCCGTACATCATCAGGCCCTTGCGATCGAGTTCGTTGAAGTGCTCCCAGGTCGCCCAGTGCGGGACGAGGTTGGAATTGGCGATCAGCACGCGCGGCGCGTCGGCATGCGTGGGGAACACGCCGACCGGCTTGCCGGACTGCACCAGCAGGGTCTCGTCGTCGCCGAGGGTCTTCAGCGTTTCGAGGATCCTGTCGAAGCATTCCCAGTCGCGCGCGGCGCGGCCGATGCCGCCGTAGACGACTAGATCTTCCGGGCGCTCGGCCACCTCCGCGTCCAGGTTGTTCTGCAGCATGCGGAACGGCGCTTCGGTCAGCCACGAACGGCAGTTCAGTTGGCTCCCGCGCGGCGCACGGATGACCCGGGACGGGTCGTGACGCGAATCGGACATGACGACGGCACCTCGAAGATCGAGGCCCCATTATCGCAGGCCTGTCGCCGGCCCGCGGACTGCCATGTCCCCGGATTTCCCGCGCAAGCTTTCCCGCGGGCTGCGCTATGTGACAAGGCTTTCCGGAGACTGCCGAGCGCCGATCAGCCGGCCGGCGGGCATTCGCTGCGCCGCCCGGCCTCGAACGCTTCCGCCGCGGCCTCGCCGACTGGCCGCGGTGGCTGCACGCCGCCGTCGAACACCACCCGCCAGACGCCATCGCCGCCGCGCTGCCACACCGAGCCGAAGCGTCCTTGCCGCAGGCTGCCGTCCTTCGGATCGCGGTACAGCGCGGGGCCGCTGGAATGCGCGGTGCGGCCGTCTGGCGCCAACGACACCTGGTCCGGATACCAGCGCAGTTCCAGCGCGCTCCCATCGATGATGCCGCGCCACTCGGCGACGATGGCCTCGCGGCCGTGCGTGCGTCGTGGCCCGCCGACGCCAAACACCGCATCGGCATCGACGTGATCGGCGAAGGCCGCAGCGTCGTGCTCGGCGACCGAACGGGCGAAATCCAGCTCGCGCTGCCACACTTCGCAGCGCGCGTCGGCCCGTTCCGTTCCCGTGGGCTGCGTGAACGCCGCCGGAGCAACCAACAACCAAGACAGTCCCGCGACGGCGGGCCAATGCGGCATCGTCATGCAAGGTTCTCCCGTTTCTGCGAAGCTTGCGATATCCGATTCAAAACCCTGCACCTCGCCCATGCGCCTGCCATTCGTCAGGGTCGCGTGGCTGGCCTGCCTGTTGCTGCTGGCCGCCTGCGCCACCCCGCCCCGCTCCGCCACCCGGACGTCCGATCCGGTCCTGCTGATCTCCATCGACGGCCTGCGCGCCGATTACCTGCAGCGCGGGCTGACGCCCAACCTGTCGCGCATCGCCAGCGAAGGCGTGCGCGCGGAGTGGATGAATCCGTCGTACCCGTCGCTGACCTTCCCCAACCACTACGCCATCGTCACCGGCCTGCGCCCGGATCACCACGGCATCGTCCACAACAACATGAGCGATGCGGAACTCGGCACGTTCAAGCTGTCCGACCGCGAGGCCGTCGGCGACGCGCGCTGGTGGGGCGGCGAGCCGATCTGGATCGGCGCGATGAAATCCGGCCAGCGCGCCGCCACGCTGTTCTGGCCGGGCAGCGAGGCACCGATCGGCGGGATGCACCCCACCTACTGGAAGAACTACGACGAGAAAGTCAGCTACGACGCACGCGTGGACCAGGTGCTGGCCTGGCTGTCGGAACCCGCCGCGACGCGACCGCGGGTGGTGACGCTGTACTTCGACCACGTGGACCACGCAGGCCACGACCACGGTCCGGATTCGGCGGATGTGCGCGATGCGCTGGTCGAAGCGGATCACGCCATCGGGCGCCTGCTCGACGGCCTGGCCTCGCGCGGCCTCGGCGACCGCGTCAACCTGATCGTCGTTTCCGATCACGGCATGGCCACGGTCGCGCCCGATCACGTGATCGCCATCGAGGACATGGTGTCGACGGAAGAAGCGAAGGTGGTTTCGGTGGGCCAGGTGATCGGCATCGCGCCGAATCCCGGCTTCGAGGCGCAGGCCGAACGAAAGCTGCTCGGCGCGCATCCGCATTACGATTGCTGGCGCAAGGGCGAACTGCCGGCGCGCTGGCGTTACGGCACGCATCCTCGCGTGCCGCCCATCCTCTGCCAGATGCATGAAGGCTGGGATGCCCTGCCGCGCAGCGCCGCCGTGAAGCGCAAGCAGGGTGGACCGCGCGGTTCGCACGGCTACGACCCGGCGCTGCCGTCGATGCACGCGATCTTCATCGCGCACGGACCGGCATTCCGGCGGGGCGTGGTGCTGCCCGCATTCGACAACGTCGACGTGTACCCGCTGCTGGCGCGGCTGACCGGAGTGACGCCGGCGCCGAACGACGGCAATCCGAAAACCCTGCTGCCGGCGCTGAAAGGCGCGAAGTGATCCTCTGCCGCCGCATCGACAGCCCGGTCGGGCCGCTGATGCTGGCGGCGGACAAGACCGGCCTGCGCCACATCGAGTTCCGCGACAACCGCCATCCCGCCGACCGCGCGGACTGGCACGGCGGCGACAGCGAGGTGCTGCAGGCCGCAGAGGCGCAGTTGAACGAATACTTCGCCGGCAGGCGCCGCGCCTTCGACCTGCCGCTGGCACCGCATGGCACCGAATTCCAGCTGCGCGTCTGGCATGAGCTGGCGAATATCCCGTTCGGCGAAACGATCAGCTACGCGCAGCTCGCGCAGCGGCTGGGCAATCCCAACGGCACGCGCGCGGTCGGCGCGGCCAACGGACGCAACCCGCTGCCGATCATGCTGCCCTGCCACCGGGTGATCGGCGCGGACGGCTCGCTGACCGGCTTCGGCGGCGGCCTGCCGACCAAGGAATACCTGCTGCGGCTGGAAGGCGCGCTGCCGCAGCAGGCGGGACTGTTCTGACGAGCTAATCCCGACTGCGCGCGGCGCGCATCGCCGCATGGGCGACGCGGTGGATCAGCCGCGCGGCGACGCGCGCGGTGACGTTGTCGCGGTCCAGCGGCGGCGACAGTTCGGCCACGTCCATCGCCTTCAGCTTGCCGGTGGCGGCCACGGCGTCCAGCAGCGGCTCCACCACTTCCATCGGCACGCCGCGCGCGGCCGGCGCGCTGACGCCGGGCGCCACCGCGTGCGGCAGGCCGTCGATATCGATGGTCAGGTAGATGGCATCGACGCGCGCCAGCTTCTCCTTCAACCCGGCCAGCCGTTCCGGCAGGTCGAGCACGCCGAGTTCGTCGTCGCGCACGTAGTGCACGCCAAGCGCATCGGCGGTGTCGAACAGCACGCGCGTGTTGGCCGACGCGCTGACGCCGTAGACCAGATAATCCAGCGGCAGGCCCAGCGCCGCCGCGTGTTCGATGGCCTGCAGGAACGGCGTGCCGGAGCTGCCCCGTTCCTGCCGGCGCAGGTCGAAGTGCGCATCGATATTGACGATGGCCACGCGCGGTCGGTTCGCGCGCAGGTGCAGCGCCAATCCCCGGTAGGTGGCGAAGGCGATCTCGTGGCCGCCGCCCAGTCCCACCGGCAGGTGGCCGGCGTCCAGCAGCGCGGCCAGGCGTCTGGCGTACTGCAGTTGCGCGGCTTCCAGGTCGCCATCGACGCAGGCGACGGTGCCGGCGTCGTACAGCGGCGCATCGTCCAGTACCGGCAGGTTCGACAGCATCCGGCGCAACGCCACCGGGCCTTCGGCCGCGCCGACGCGGCCATGGTTTCGGCGCACGCCCTCGTCGCAGGCGAAACCCAGCAGCGCCACCCCGGGCGGCGCGCCGTCCGACGCTTCGCGCACCCACTGGTGCCAGCGCCGGTTGGCGGCGTCTTCCGGCAGATCGACACGGCCGCCCCAACCTTCCACGGCGCTCATGGCGAACCCTGCGGCGGACGGATCGACGGCTTCATCGGGAAACCCTGCGGAATCGGAGCCGCCATTCTAGCGGGCGCCGCGCGGTCGGCCGCGCTTACAATCGCCGGAATGAACGCAGCGCAACCCCGCTGGGATGGACTGGTCGTCGGCGCATCGCTGGCCACTCTGGACGGCGAACACGGCTACGGCGCCATCGAAAACGGCGCGCTCGGCTGGCGGGACGGACGCTTGACGTTCGTCGGCCGCGCCGACGCGCTGCCCGGCGAACCTTCGTCGCTCGCCGACGAGGTGATCGAAGCGCGCGGCTGGATCACGCCCGGCCTGGTCGATTGCCATACCCACTTGGTATTCGCCGGCGACCGCGCGGCCGAGTTCGAACAGCGCCTGCAGGGCGCCAGCTACGAAGACATCGCCCGCAGCGGCGGCGGCATCGTGTCCACCGTGCGCGCCACCCGCGCCGCGAGCGAGGACGAACTGCTGGCGCAGTCGCTGCCCCGCGCGAAGGCGCTGGTCTTCGACGGCGCGACCACGCTGGAGATCAAGTCGGGCTACGGCCTCGACTACGATGGCGAACGCAAGATGCTGCGCGTCGCGCGGCGCGTCGGCGACGCGCTCGGCGTCACCGTGCGCACCACCTTTCTCGGCGCGCACGCGCTGCCGCCGGAATATGCAGGGCGCGCGGACGCCTACATCGACGCCGTCGTCGAATGGTTGCCAAGGCTGCACGCCGAGGGCCTAGTCGACGCGGTGGACGCATTCTGCGAGCGCATCGGCTTCAGCGCGACGCAGACGCGGCGCGTGTTCGAGGCCGCGCGCGCTTTGGGCCTGCCGGTCAAACTGCACGCCGACCAGCTCAGCGATGGCGGCGGCGCGGCGCTGGCGGCGGAATTTTGCGGACTATCCGCCGACCACGTCGAACATGCTTCGGAAGTCGGCGTGCAGGCGATGGCCGCCGCCGGCACCGTCGCGGTGCTGCTGCCGGGCGCGTTCCACGTGCTGCGCGAAACCACGCTGCCGCCGCTGGACGCGTTCCGCGCGCACGGCGTGCCGATGGCGGTCGCCACCGACTGCAATCCCGGCACGTCGCCGCTGCTGTCGCTGCGCCAGGCGATGCAACTGGCCTGCACGCACTTCCGGCTGACCCCGGAGGAAGCGCTGCGCGGCGCCACGGCCAACGCGGCCAGGGCGCTGGGCCTGGCCGACCGCGGCGCGCTGAAGGTCGGCATGCGCGCGGATTTCGTGCTGTGGAACGTCACCCATCCCGCGGAGCTTTGCTACTGGCTGGGCGGCCAACTGGCTGCCGACGTTTACGCCGGCGGCCGCCGCATGTCGTAGGAGCGCTCTCGAGCGCGACAAGGCTTTCCCGTGAAGGCCCGGTCGCGCTCGAGAGCGCTCCTACAGGGATGGGCGAATTGCCGCACAATAAGGGTTCGGACCCACGGGAGTTTCCATATGCGTCGCTTTCCTTTTGGATTGGCCTGCCTGTTGCTCGCCCCTGCATCCTTTGCCCAGTCGCCCGACAGCGCGGCACAGCGGCTCGCCCACGATGCGATCATCGTCGATACCCACATCGACGCGCCCGGCATCCTGATGGAGAACTGGGCCGACCTTGGCGCCGAAGCGAAGGACCGCGAGTTCGACTATCCCAAGGCCCGCGCCGGCGGACTCGATGTTGCCTTCATGTCGATCTACACCTCGGCCGGGCAGGACGACGAGGGCAGCGCCTGGCAGGCTGCCAACGCGATGATCGACGGCATCGAGGCGCTAGTGCAGCGGCATCCCGACAAGTTCGCCATCCTGACCTCGCCGAAGGACGCCGCGCGCCTGCTCGAAGACGGGCGCGTGCTGCTGCCGCTGGGCATGGAGAACGGCGCACCGCTGGTCGACAAGCTGGACAACGTGAAGTTCTTCTTCGACCGCGGCGTGCGCTACATCACCCTGGCCCACAGCGCCAACAACCGCATCGCCGATTCGTCGTACGTGATCGACAAGAAATGGAACGGCCTGAGCCCGTTCGGCCGCGAGGTGGTGAAGGAGATGAACCGCGTGGGCATCATGGTCGACGTCTCCCACCTGGCCGACGGCTCGGCGATGGAGGCGATCAATCTCAGCTCGGTGCCGGTGATCGCCAGCCACTCGGCGTTCCGCCACTTCACGCCCGACTTCGAACGCAACATCAGCGACGAACTCGCCAGGGCGATCGCGGCGAAGGGCGGCGTGGTGCAGGTGCCGTTCGGCACCGCGTTCATCGACCCGGCCAGCGCCGCCGATACCCAGGCGCACTTCCGCGCGATCAACGATTTCAACCGGCGCAACGCGCAGCTGAAGGCGGCAGGCAAGCCGGAGGAAAGCCGCGCCGCCTTCGACAAGGCATGGGAAGCGGCCCACCCGCCGCACGACAGCACGCTGGCGCAGGTGCTGGACCAGATCGACTACGGGGTGAAGCTGGTCGGCATCGACCACATCGGCATCGGCTCGGACTTCGACGGCGTCGGCGGCGAGTTGCCGGCCGAACTGAAGACCGTGGCCGATTTCCCCAACCTGGTCGCCGGCCTGCAGGCGCGCGGCTACAAGGACGCGGACATCCGCAAGATCCTCGGCGGCAACCTGCTGCGGGCATGGGGCGAGATCGAGGCGGGCGCGAAGTAACGACCGCGCCCGTCTTGTGTCTGCGTCCGTTTTGCAGAGCCGGATTCATCCAGCTGCTTTTGCCGTTCCGCATGATCGACGAAGAGCAGCCGGATGAATCCGGCTCCACAAAGTTAAAAAACACAAAAAAAGCCCCGCGATGCGGGGCTTTTCCACGAGGCCGGCCGGGCGCTTACGCCTTGGCGACGGTCTTCTTCGCCACGGCCTTCTTCACCGGGGCCTTGGCCACGGTCTTCTTAGCCGTCGCCGACGCGCTCACCACCGCGCCCTTCGAGGTCTGCTTGCGCGCATTGCCGTAGCTGCTGTTATAACGCTTGCCCTTGGCAGTCTTGCGGTCGCCCTTGCCCATGTTCCGTACTCCTTGATCCGTCAGAAATCCGCACCGGGTGCGGGGTTGCGAGAATATTCGGCCGCGGAGTCTAGCATGCGGGCCCGGCACCGACTTCCGCGCCGGAAGGGCCCGCCGCAGGGGGCTCCCCTTCCCGGCGGCCACTGCGCAGCGGCGTCAATGCGCGCAGGTCGCGTCGTGCACGTGCCAGTGGTTCAGCCGCAGGTTCAGCAGGTGGGCCAGCCCGACCAGGGTGCCGCCCAGCGTCATCGTCACCGCGTGGACCACGACCGGATCGTGCAGCGCCGGCAGCAGCATGCCCGTCCACAGCGCGGTTAGCCCGGCCAGCAGCAGACCCAGCGCGCGGAAGCTGCGGTGGCGCCGGTATCCCCACAGCAGGCTGAAAAGCCCCAGCACGGTCACGAACGACACGAATCCCGTTTCGAAGCCGCCACCGAACCATGCCGACAGCCCCAGCGATGGAATCGCCGCCAGCAGCATCGGGGTCAACGCGCAATGGATGGCGCATATCAGCGAACCGCCGGCGCCGAAGCGGTCCAGCAGGCTGCGAAGCGGGCGATCCGAATGGGAATCCATGGCGACGAGTATGACTTCCGGGAGGGGTTCCGGAATCGATTTAGATATATTATAACATTATTCAACCCTTTCCCACTGGCCGAGAACCCATCCATGCCCGGCATCCCGCTTCCCCGCTCCGGCCTTGTCCTGGCCCTGTCCGCCGCCCTCGCCGCACCCGCATGGGCCCAGGTCGCCACCGATCCGGCGAACCCGCCCGCCAGCGACACCCGCCATCACGGCGAAGGCGACCGCCACGTCAAGGACCTGGACAAGGTGCTGGTGACCGCCAGTCCCCTGCGCGACACCGCCGACGCGCTGAGCAAGCCGACCGAAGTGCTGGCCGGCGAGCGCCTCGACGAGAACCGCGCCGCCAGCCTCGGCGAAACGCTGTCCAGCCTGCCCGGCGTGCAGAGTTCCAATTTCGGCCCTGGGGTTGGCCGTCCGGTGCTGCGCGGCATGGACGGCCCGCGCGTGGCCGTGCTCAGCGACGGTATGGGCACCCAGGACGTGTCCACCGTCAGCCAGGACCATTCTCCCGCGGTCGAGGCCTTCCTCGCCGACCAGATCGAGGTGCTGAAGGGCCCCTCGACCCTGCTGTACGGCTCGGGTGCGATCGGCGGCCTGGTCAACGTGGTCGATGGCCGCATTCCCCAGGCGGCCATCGACGGCGGCTTCGGCGGCCGCGTCGAGATGCGCTTCGACGCCGGCGACCGCGACGGCCAGACCGACATGTTCCGCGTGGACGGCGGCAACGACCGCTTCGCCCTGCATGCCGACGGCGTGTACCGCAACCAGAAGGACTACGACACGCCGCAAGGACGCCAGGCCAATGCCTTCATCGACACGAAGACCGGCTCGCTCGGCGGCTCGCTGCTGGGCGACTGGGGCTTCGTCGGCGTGTCGGCCGCGCGCTTCGAGGACGACTACGGCAATCCCGGCGAACCGGGCGACCTGGCCGCGGGCGAGCGCGGCGTGTGGCTGCGCATGCGCCAGAACCGCTACGACCTGAAGGGCGGGCTGACCGATCCGTGGGGTGAAGGCAGCGGCCTGCGCTTCAGCGTTGGCCACACCGACTACGACCACGTCGAGTTCGAAGGCGACGAGGTCGGCACCACCTTCAAGAAGACCGCCAACGAAGGCCGGGTGGAAGCCTCATTCGCCAGCACCGGCGCCTGGACCGGCGCGGCCGGCCTGCAGGGCGGCGACAGCACCTTCGAGGCGATCGGCGAGGAGGCCTTCGTGCCCCGGACCAGCACCCGTTCGCTGGGCGTGTTCGGCGTGGCGCGCGGCAAGTTCGATCCGCTCCAGCTGGACCTGGGCGCGCGCGTCGACCGGATCGAATCGGATCCGGAAAACGGCGGCTCGCGCACCTTCCGCCCGCTCAGTCTGTCCGCGGCGCTGTCCTGGAAGCTGGACCAACAGTGGCGACTGACCGCCAACCTCGACCACGCCGAGCGCGCGCCGGCCGAGGAGGAACTGTTCGCCGACGGCCCGCACATCGCCACCCTCGCCTACGAGATCGGCAGCGCCGACCTGGGCAAGGAGAAGGCCAACCAGCTGGAACTGGGCGCGCAGTACCGCGGCGAACGCATCGACGCCAAGCTGTCGGCCTACTACAACCGCTTCGACGACTTCATCTACCTGGTGGACACCGGCGAAAGCTGGTACTGGGACGAAGAGGACGAGGAACTGCCGGTCCGGCAGTGGTCGCAGGCCGACGCGCGTTTCCGCGGCTTCGAAGGCGAAGCGACTTTCCACCTGCTCGACGACGAGCGCGGCAGCTGGGACCTGCGCGTGTACGGCGACACCGTGCGCGGCACGCTGGCATCCGGCGGCAACCTGCCGCGCATCGCACCGTCGCGCATCGGCGCGCAGCTGCGCTGGGAAAACGAGCACTGGCGCGCTTCGCTGGGCGCGCTGCGCTACGCGAAACAGGACAAGGTGGCGGACGGCGAAACGCCGACCGGCGGCTACACCTTGGTCGATGCGCACCTGGCCTACCATCGCGACTTCGGCGGCCGCGCGGCGTGGGAAGTGTTCGCCGACGGCAGCAACCTCACCGACCAGGTCGCGCGGGTGCACACCTCGTTCCTGAAGGATTCGGTCGTGTTGCCCGGCCGCAGCGTTTCGTTCGGCCTGCGCGTGTTCTTCTGACACAGGCGACCATGCAAACTCCTTCCCGCTGGGCGAGGGGTTTCTTCTTGCCGGTCATGTGCATATGCACCTATCATGCGCCATGGCTTCCGACCCCAGCCCCTGCACCTGCCATCGCCTGCGCCGCGCCGCGCGACGGGTGACCCAGGTCTACGACCGCGAGCTGGCGGCGGTCGGCCTGAGCCTGAACCAGTATTCGATCCTGCGCCGCAGCCGCCACGGACCACGCGCACTGTGCGAGCTGGCCGAGGAACTCGGCATGGACCGCACCACGCTGAGCCGCGGCCTGAAGCCGCTGCTGGAAGCGAAGCTTCTGCAGGAAACCCGCGGCGAGGACGCGCGCCAGCGCTTGGTCGAACTCAGCGCGACGGGCCGCAAGCGCCTGGAAGCCGCAAGGCCGCACTGGCGGCGCGCGCAGCGCGCCATCGATGAAACCTTCGGCATGACCCGCATCGCCCGGCTGCATCGCGACCTCGATGCGCTGGTCGATGGGCTGCACGGGGAAACCGCATGACCCGCGCCGCCACGCGCATGCCCTGGCTGCTCCTGTTGGCCGCCACGCTCACGCTGCTGGTGACGATGGGCATCCGCCAGTCGCTCGGCCTGTTCGTGCAGCCGATCCACGCCGGCACCGGGCTGTCCATCGTCCAGATCAGCTTCGCGCTGGCGGTGGCGCAGCTGGTATGGGGCGCGGCGCAGCCGCTGTTCGGCATGTGGGCGGACAAGCGCGGGCCCGGACGCGTGCTGGTATTCGGCAGCGTCTTGCTGGTGGTCGGCATGGCGCTGGCGCCATGGCTCGCTTCGGAATGGGGATTGGTGCTGACGCTGGGCCTGCTCGGCGCCGCGGGTGCGGGCGCGGGCAGCTTCTCGGTGCTGATCGGCGCGGTCTCGCAGCGCATGTCGGAACGCGACCGGTCGATGGCCGCGGGCGTGATCAATGCCGGCGGCTCGTTCGGGCAGTTCGTGTTCGCACCGCTCACGCAAGCGGTGATTTCCGTCGCCGGCTGGGCCGCGGGCATGTGGGCGCTGGCCGCCGCCGCGATGGCGACGCTGCCGCTGGCGTGGCCACTGCGCGGACGCAAGGCGCCGGCCCGCGTCGCCGTCGATGCGCATCGCGACGACATGGGGCTTTCCAGCCAACTGCGCATCGCCTTCCGCGACCGCAGCTACTGGCTGCTGCACCTGGGCTTCTTCACCTGCGGCTTCCACATCGCCTTCCTGGTCACCCACCTGCCGACCGAGATCGCCCTGTGCGGCCTGACCGAACGCGTGTCGGCCAGCGCGCTCGCGCTGATCGGGCTGTTCAACGTCGGCGGCAGCATCGGCATCGGCTGGCTGGGCCGGCACTACCGGATGAAGTGGCTGCTCGCGCTGATGTACGCCAGCCGCGCGCTGCTGATCGCGCTGTACCTGGTGCTGCCGCCCACGCCGCTGGTGTTCTACGGCTTCGCCGCCGGCCTCGGCCTGACCTGGCTGGCCACGGTGCCGCCGACCGCGGGAATCATCGGCAAGCTGTTCGGCCCGCGCTACCTCGCCACCCTGTTCGGCTTCACCCTGTTCTCGCACCAGGTCGGCGGCTTCCTCGGCGCGTGGCTGGGCGGGCTGGCGCTGGAACGCCTGGGCGATTATTCGTGGATGTGGTACGCCGACATGGCGCTGGCGTCCATCGCCGCCGCCGCCAACCTGCCGATACGGGAAAGCTCGCCGCGACTCGCCGCGTCGCCGGCCTGATCCGGCTCAGCCCGCGCAGCGCGCGCAAAGGCCGTGCACTTCCAGCGTCTGCGCCTGCGGCCGGAAGCCCAGCGCCTTCGCCCGCGCTTCCAGCTGCGACACCACTTCCAGGTCTTCCAGTTCCACCGCGCCGTGGCAGCGGTCGCAGATCAGGAACGGCACCGAATGCTGTGCGCTGTCCGGATGGTGGCAGGCGACGAAGGCGTTGACCGATTCCAGCTTGTGCACGAAGCCGTTGGCCATCAGGAAATCGAGCGCGCGATACACCGTCGGCGGCGCATCGGCGCCGACGCCCTTGGTTTCGCGCACCCATTCCAGCAGTTCGTAGGCCTTGACCGGCTTGCCGGCCTGCGCGATCAGCTCCAGCACGCGCGAGCGGATCGGGGTCAGGCGCAGGCCGCGCTCGCGGCAGGCGCGCTCGACCGCCGCGACGAAGCCGGGGGCGTCGTGGACGTGGTGCTTGGGGTCGGTGCAGGCGTGCTTGTGGGGCATGGCCGCTATTTAGGCGCCTTTGGACGCCATTTCAACTGCCACGCCGATTCGCCCGAGGGCCTCGTCCCTGCCGGCCAGATACACGGTCTGCGAAATGTCCGGGCTGACCTGGGTGCCGGTGATCGCCACGCGCAGCGGCTGCGCGACCTTGCCCATGCCCAGGCCGAGCTGCGCAGCCGCGTCGTGCAGCGCGGCCGAGACCGCTTCGACGCTCCATTCGGGCAGCGCGGCCAGCAGCTCGCGCGCCTTCGCCAGCGGCGCAGCGGCTTCCGGCTTGAGGTGCTTGGCCACCGCGGCCTCGTCGTAGTCCTGCAGCGGCACGTACCAGACCACGGCCTTTTCGGCCATTTCCTTCAACGTCTGCACGCGGTCGCGCAGCGCGACCACGACGTCGGCCGGCTTCGGACCCTGCGCGAGGTCGAGGCCGAGCCCGCGCAACTGGTATTCGAGCTGCGGCGCGATGCTTTGCGGATCATCGCCCTTCAGGTAGTGCTGGTTGACCCAGCCCAGTTTGGCCATGTCCAGGCGCGCGGCCTTCGAGTTCACGTCCTTCACGTCGAACAGGTCGATCAGTTCCTGCCGCGAGAACAGTTCCTGGTCGCCGTGCGACCAGCCCAGCCGCGCCAGGTAGTTGATCAGCGCGTGCGGCAGGTAGCCGGCGTCCTTGTACTGCATCACGTCGGCCGCGCCGGTGCGCTTGGACAGCTTGGCGCCCTGTTCGTCGAGGATCATCGGCATGTGCGCGAACTTCGGCACCGGCGCGCCCAGCGCTTCGTACAGGTTGATCTGCCGCGGGGTGTTGTTGATGTGATCGTCGCCGCGGATCACCTCGGTGATGCCCATGTCCCAGTCGTCCACGACCACCGCGAAGTTGTAGGTCGGGTAACCGTCGGGGCGGAAGATGACCATGTCGTCGAGCTCGCGGTTGGCGATCTCGATGCGGCCCTTGATCAGGTCGTCGAAGGCGACCACGCCGTCGATCGGGTTCTTGAAGCGGATCACCCGGTTCGGGTCGTCGCGGTACGGCAGGTTCGCATCGCGCACGGCGCCGTTGTAGCGCGGCTTCTCCTGCTTCGCCATCGCCGCCTCGCGCATCGCGTCGAGTTCTTCCTTCGACTCGTAGGCGTAGTAGGCCTTGCCGGCGGCGACCAGTTGCTCGGCCACTTCCCCGTAACGCGCCACGCGGTCGGTCTGGTAGACCGGGCCTTCGTCGTAGTCCAGGCCCAGCCAGTCCATCGCCTCCAGGATCGCGTCGATCGCCGCCTGCGTGCTGCGCTCGCGGTCGGTGTCCTCGATGCGCAGGATGAATTGCCCGCCGCGGTGGCGTGCCTCCAGCCAGCAATACAGCGCGGTGCGCGCGCCGCCGATGTGCAGGTAGCCGGTGGGACTGGGGGCGAAGCGGGTGCGGCAGGTCATGGGGTGGCTCAATCTACGGACTTGCCGGATTTTAGCAGTGCGGCCTGTTTTTCCCCTTCCCTTTCAAGGGGAAGGCTTAAAATCCCGCCATGACCACCCTTTTCATCTCCGACCTGCACCTCGACGCCAGCCGGCCGGACGCCACCGAGCTGTTCGGCCGGTTCCTGCGCGACGAGGCCTGCAAGGCCGACGCGCTGTACCTCCTCGGCGACCTGTTCGAGGCCTGGGTTGGCGACGACGACACATCGGAGGTCGGCGCCTTCGTCGCCGCGCGCCTGCGCGAAGTCGCCGACGCCGGTGTGCCGGTGTTCTTCATTCGCGGCAATCGCGATTTCCTGGTCGGTGGCGAATACGCGCAGCGCGCCGGCTTCCGCATCCTGCCCGACCCGGCCGTGGTCGTGTTGCACGGCAAGCCGGCACTGCTGATGCACGGCGACCTGCTGTGCACGGACGACGTGGCCTACCAGCAGTTCCGCGCACAGACCCGCAATCCGGCCTGGCAGGCGCAGTTCCTGTCGCAGCCGCTCGAAGCGCGGTTGGCTTTCGCCGCGAAAGCGCGCGAAACCAGCTATTCGCGCCAGCAGGAGATGAAGGGCGAAGACCGCGCGCAGTTCGAATCGGTCACCGACGTGACCCCGGCCACGGTCGAGGCGACCTTCGCCCGCTACGGCATCGACACGCTGATCCACGGGCATACGCATCGACCGGCGATCCACGATCTCGAAGTCGCAGGTCGGCCTTGCAGGCGTGTCGTGCTCGGCGACTGGTACGAGCAGGGCTCGGTGTTGCGGGTGGATGCAGACGACATGAATCTGGAAAAGCTGTAGGAGCGCTCTCGAGCGCGACAGGCTTTCGGCGAGAGAATCAGTCGCGCTCGAGAGCGCTCCTACGGGGTCACGGCGCTTCCAGCGCCGCCAGCTCGTCCTCGTCGAATCCCGCCTGCAGGCGTGCTTCCAGATTGAACGGCCCGTGCAGGTAACCGCCCGCGTATTCACGCAGCAATTCGCGGAAGCGTGAGCGCGGCTCGACGCCCTGCCGTTCGCAATGCCAGCGATACCAGCGCGAGCCGGCGGCGACGTGGGCGACTTCCTCGCGCAGGATGATCTCCAGGATGTCCGCGGTGGCGTCGTCGTCCAGCGCGCGCAGCTTCACGATCATCCCCGGCGTCACGTCCAGCCCGCGCGCTTCCAGCACCCGCGGCACCAGCGCCATCCGCGCCAGGCCGTCGTGCGCGGTCTTCTCGCACATTTCCCACAGCCCGTTGTGCGCGTCGAAATCGCCGTAGTCGTGGCCGAGCTCGCGCAGGCGCGTGCGCAGCAGCATGAAATGGCGAGACTCGTCGTTCGCCACCGATACCCAGTCGGCGTAGAACGCCTGCGGCAGGCCGCGGAAGCGGTAGACCGCATCCCAGCCCAGGTCGATGGCGTTCAATTCGATGTGCGCGACCGCATGGATGAACGCGGCCCGCCCTTCCAGCGTGCCGAAGCCGCGCCTTGGCAGTTCGCGCGGAGGCACGAGCCTGGGAAACGGCGGGCGGCCCGGCATGCGGATCGGCGCGGGCGATGGCGCATGGTCGGGAACGGCGAGTTCGCCGCGCGCGAAGGCGGCGGCGCAGCGCTGGGTCAAGGCGACCTTTTCCGCCGGATCGGCGGCGTCGAGACAGGCGCGGGCGGCATCAAAGAGAGAGGTCATTTACGCATTCGCTCTTGCCGTCATCCCGGCGCAAGCCGGGATCCATTCCGGTTTCCGCTTTTGCCTCGACAGTGAAGGCAACCGCAGAAATGGATTCCGGCTTGCGCCGGAATGACGACGTTCTCGATACTCAGGACGCCCGGCGCTTGCGCTTGGCTTCGTCCGAACGCATCTGCTGGATGCGCTCGAAGTAGCCCGGTTCGATGCCGGTCACGTACTTGCCGTCGAAGCACGACGAATCGAACTCGGTCAGCTCGCGGTTGCCTTCGCGCACCGCCGCTTCCAGGTCTTCCAGGTCCTGGTAGACCAGCCAGTCGCAGCCCAGCAACTGCTCGATTTCCTCGATGCTGCGGCCATGCGCGACCAGTTCGTCGGCGGCCGGCATGTCGATGCCGTAGATGTTCGGGTGGCGCACCGGCGGCGCGGCGGACGCGAGGTAGACCTTGCGTGCGCCGGCGTCGCGCGCCATCTGCACGATCTGCTGGCTGGTGGTGCCGCGCACGATGGAGTCGTCGACCAGCAGCACCACGCGGTTGCGGAATTCCAGGTTGATCGGGTTGAGCTTGCGGCGCACCGATTTCATCCGCTCGCCCTGCCCCGGCATGATGAAGGTGCGGCCGACGTAGCGGTTCTTGATGAAGCCCTCGCGATACTTCACCCCCAGCACGTTCGACATCTCCAGCGCGGCGTCGCGCGAGGTGTCGGGGATCGGGATGACGGTGTCGATGTCGTGGTCCGGGCGCAGGCGCAGGATCTTCTCGCCCAGCTTCACGCCCATGCGCATGCGCGCCTTGTGCACCGACACGTTCTCGATCATCGAGTCGGGGCGGGCGAAGTACACGTATTCGAAGATGCACGGCGCGTGCCGCTGCGGCTCGGCGCAGAGTTCGGCGAACAGTTCGCCGCGCGCGGTGACGACGACGGCCTCGCCCGGGCGCACGTCGCGCACGCGGGAGAAGCCGAGGATGTCCAGCACCGCCGATTCGGAAGCGACGATGTATTCCACGCCTTCGTTGTGCTCGCGCTTGCCCAGCACCAGCGGACGGATGCCGTGCGGATCGCGGAACGCCACCAGCCCCAGCCCCAGCACCACGCTGACCACGGCGTAGCCGCCCTTGCAGCGGCGATGCACGCCGGCCACCGCGCGGATCGCCGCTTCCGGCGACAGCGTGCCCTGGGTGTCCAGTTCGTGGGCGAACACGTTCAGCAGCACTTCGCTGTCCGAATCGGTGTTGATGTTGCGGCGGTCCTGGGCGAACACCTGCTGGCGCAGCGCGTCGGTGTTGATCAGGTTGCCGTTGTGCGCCAGGGCGATGCCGTAGGGCGAGTTGACGTAGAACGGCTGCGCCTCGTCCATGCCTTCCGAACCGGCGGTCGGATAGCGGCAATGGGCGATGCCGACGCGACCTTCCAGCAGGCTCATGTTGCGCGTGTTGAACACGTCGCGGACCAGGCCGTTGCCCTTGTGCAGGCGCAACCGCGTGCCGTCGGCCGTGGCGATGCCGGCCGCGTCCTGGCCGCGGTGCTGCAGCACCGTCAGGCCGTCGTACAACTGCCCGGCCACGTTCTGGTGGCCGACGATACCGACAATGCCGCACATGGTTGACGTACTCCGTTCGACTCAGCGCGAATCGGTGGGTTCGGGGGTCTGTGGTTGCCGGACGCCTTCGTCCAGCGGCATGGGCAGCTCGATCAGGCCGCCATTATCGCCCGCCGGCGCCCGCTTGCCAAAATCGACCTCCCGAGCGGCCCAGTCGGGCAGCCAGTGGCGCAGCCATTGCGCGCCGGGCAGCAGCAGCGCCACCGCCCGCGATTCTTGCCAGGCCGCTTCCTGCGGCACGTGGGTGAAGCCCAGCAACAGCAGCAGCACGCAGGCGACGAAGGCCCCGCGCACCGCCCCCAGCGCGCCGCCCAGCAGGCGATCCACGGCCGACAGCCCGATGCCGTGGACCAGCTTGCGCACGATCCAGCCGACCACGCCGACGAACACCAGCACGCCCAGGAAGCACGCCGCGTAGCCGCCGAACAGCTCGGTGGCGGTCGGTTGCGACCCGCCGGCGAACTGCAGCGCCGCGAAGGCACCGAAGCGGAATGCGGCCCAGCCGGCCAGCAGCCACGCGGCCATCGACGCCAGCACGCCCACCAGCCCGCGCAGCAGCCCGGACAAGGTGGAAACCGCGATCAGCGCGAACAGGATCAGGTCGAGCATGGGAAACGCTTCATTGGAATGCATCGGCGGCGCAGCGGGACTTCGCCATCGTGGGAGCGGCTATAGCCGCTCCCACGATGGCCACTTCCACAACAGTTGGATGCCTGGTCGGCGGAGGGTGCGACATCCGGTGCATTTCGGCCCGAGTCCGCCCCCATCCCAACCCTTCCCCCCGTGAACGGGGGAAGGGCTTCAGGGCTCACGGATGCGGGCGCACCTGGCCGCCGATGCCGGCCTTCGCCGCGACCTGCGACTTCAGCTGGTCGGCGGCCTCGCGGGTGGCGACGGGGCCGGCGCGGACGCGGTTCAACACACCCTTGTCGGTATTGACCTGTTCGACGAAGGCGCTGAAACCGAGGGCACGCAGCCTGTCGCGCTGCGCGGTGGCTTCGGCCGCATTGGCGAAAGCGCCGACCTGCACCGCATAGCCGGTGGCGGCGGGTTTGGCGGGCGCCGTGGCGGCCGTGCTCGCCGGAGCCGTCGCGGCAGGCGTCGGCGCCGGCTTGGTTTCGGCGGGCTTGGGCGTTGCGGCGACCGGCTTGGCCGGTTCGGGTTGGGAAGCGGCCGGCTTGGCTGGCTCGGGTTTCGGCTCGGGCGGCAGCGGCTGGGTGACGACGGTTGCGGCCGGAGCGGCCGGCGGCGTGCTGGCGGTGGCCACCGGGGCGGCGGCGGGCGCGTTCAGCGCCACCACCTGCGCGTTGACGTCGCCGCGTACCTTCACCGCCTCAAGGCGGACGATTTCGGCCTGCGCACGGTCGGCGTAGGGACCGATGCGCACGCGATACGCCGGCTTGCCGTTGATCGTGGCCGGCTCGCTGAAACCGGGCAGCTGCGCCTTCTTCAGCATCGCCACCACCTGCGCCGCGTCGGCAGGCGTGGCGTAGGCGCCGAAATTGACCGCATAGTCGCCCCCGGCGACCGCCGCGGGCAGCGCATCGGCAGCCGGCGCGGCGGTGTCCGCGCCCAGCGGGGTCGTTTCGCTGGCGGACGACGCGACGGGAGCCGGCGTGCCCGGCTTCAGCCCCACCACCCCGCCAACCGGCACCTCGCCGACGGCGTTGAGCGGAATCTCGACGAACTGCCCTTCGGGCGCGTTCGGCACCTTCATCGACACGTCGGACACGCCGCTGTCCGGCGCAGGGCCCTTGACCAGCAGGGGCAGGAAGATCACCGCCAGGGCGATCAGCACGATGGCGCCGATCAGGCGCTGTTTCGTCACGGATTCCATCGGAACTCGCAGGCAACGGGCGGGAACATCGCCGGATTATAGGGCCGCCCCCGCGGGGCTCCCCGTCATTCGCCTGAACGCAGTACGGCCAGGGCGGCGGCGGCAGTGTGGAACGAACCGAACACCAGCACCAAGTCGCCCGCGCGCGCCTGCGCCAATGCGGCGGCCAGCGCGCCCGCGACGGTGGCGTGGCGTTCGCCCGCACCCGCGTTGGTCGCCACGAGCCTGGTCGCCAGCGCCTGCGCATCCTGGTTGCGTGGGCCGGCGTCGTCGATGCCGGCCAGGAGCCAGCCATCGACCAGCCCGTTGAACGCTTCGACCACCGGCGCCACGTCCTTGTCGGCCAGCGCGGCGAACACGGCCAGCGTGCGGCCTTCGCCTTGGCGGGTGCGCAGCCACGCCGCCAATTCCCGCGCCGCATGCGGGTTGTGGCCCACGTCGATGCGCACTTCCACGCCGTCGCGGATGAAACGCTGCAGGCGTCCCGGCAATCGCGCATCGGCAATGCCCTGGGCGAAGGCGGCGGCCGGCAGCTTCGCGTCCAGCGCGCGCAGCGCCGCCACCGCGGCGGCGGCATTGGCGCGCTGCGCGGGCGCGTCGAGTTGCGGGTTCGGCAGTTCGATTTCGAAACCGACTTCGCGCCAGCGCCAGTGTCCGTCATCAACCGGTTCGTGGAAATAGTCGCTGCCGGCGCGGATCGCGCTGGCGCCGATGGCGTAGGCATGGCGCAGCACGCTGGACGGCGGGTCGATTTCGCCCAGCACCAGCGGTTTCCACGCGCGGGCGATGCCCGCCTTCTCCGCGCCGATGCTTTCGCGGTCGGGGCCGAGCCAGTCGGTGTGGTCGATATCGACGGCGGTGATGACGGCGACGTCGGCATCGACGATGTTCACCGCATCGAGGCGTCCGCCCAGGCCGACTTCCAGCACCGCCAGGTCGAGTTCCGACCGCCGGAACAGCCACAGCGCGGCCAGCGTGCCGAATTCGAAGTAGGTCAGCGGGATTTCGCCCTTCCCTTCTCCCGGAGCGAGAAGGGAAAGGCGCGCGGTTTCCACCGATTCGAACGCCTCGGCCAGCGCATCGTCGCTCGCCTCTTCCCCATCGATGCGCACGCGCTCGTTGTAGCGCAGCAGGTGCGGCGAGGTGTAGGCGCCGACCTTCCAGCCGCCGGCGCGCGCAATGGCTTCTATGAAGGCGACCGTCGAGCCCTTGCCGTTGGTGCCGCCGACGATGACGACGCGCTTCGCCGGCTTCCCCAGGCCCATGCGCCGTGCGACTTCGCGCACGCGGTCCAGCCCCATCTCGATGGACTTCGGATGCTGGCGCTCGATGTAGTCGAGCCAATCGGCGAGCGAACGCGCCATCGCGGCACTCACAGCGCCCGGTGCTTCGCCTCGCCGAAGAACGGCGTGTGGTGGGCGCAGTCGTTGAGGCGGACGACTTCCAGCGAATCGATGTCCGTGCCTTCCAGCAGGTTGATCGTGGTCGGCGCCTGGCGGAACGACCACAGCCGGGCAATCGGCAGGCCGAGGATGCGGCAAAGCAGCACGCGGTTGACCGCATCGTGCGCGACCACCAGCAGGGTGTCGTCATCGCCCAGGCCTTCCATCGCACGGGCCAGGCCGCGCCAGGAACGGTCCAGCACCTGCCGCAGCGATTCGCCGCCGGGCATCATCACGGTCTCCGGTTCCTCGCGCCACGCACGCAGGCGCGCCGGATCCTTGCCGTCGATCTCGCTCGCCAGCAGGCCTTCCCATTCGCCATGGGCGATTTCCTGCAGGTCCGGGTCGATGCCCAGTATCCGCGCACGTTCCTCGCCCAGCGCCAGTTCCGCGGTGCGGCGCGCGCGCGACAGCGGCGAAGCCACCGCGCGGCCGATCGGCAGGTCGCGCAGGCGCCGGCCCAGCGCCGCGGCCTGCGCTTCGCCGACCGGAGAAAGCGGGATATCGATCTGGCCCTGGTAGCGGCCTTCGGCGTTCCAGGGCGTTTCGCCATGGCGGGCAAGCAGGATGCGCATGCGGAGGTTCTTCTTCGGGTGGGGCCGCGTTCGTCCGGATGGCTGACGAAAACGGGAGCGCATGATACCTGTCTTGGCCCCTCCCCTCCGGCTGGAGGGTGGGTTGGGGAGGGGTTGCATGTGTGTGCGGGAAAGCCTGTTCGCACCTGCTCAGCCCCCTCACCGCCTCCCCCTGCCTTCGCAGGGGGAGGCGGTGCGCGGCGTATAATCCGCGCCCTGAAACGGAGCTCGGGAACACGTGATGAGCCAGAACACCATGAAGGCGCTGGTCAAGCGCGAAGCCGGCAAGGGCATCTGGATGGAACAGGTGCCGATGCCCGCGCCGGGCGCCAACGAGGTGCTGATCAAGCTGGAGAAGACCGCGATCTGCGGCACCGACCTGCACATCTACCTGTGGGACGAGTGGAGCCAGCGCACGATCAAGCCGGGCCTGGTGATCGGCCACGAATTCGTCGGCCGCATCGTCGAGGTCGGCCCCGGCGTGACCGGCTACCGGGTCGGCCAGCGCGTGTCGGCCGAGGGTCACATCGTCTGCGGCCACTGCCGCAACTGCCGCGCCGGCAAGCAGCACCTGTGCCCGAACACCGTCGGCATCGGCGTCAACCGCGACGGCGCGTTCGCCGAATACATCGTGATGCCGGCCAGCAACCTGTGGCCGATCCCCGACCAGATCCCGTCCGAGCTGGCCGCGTTCTTCGATCCGTTCGGCAACGCCGCGCACTGCGCGCTGGAATTCGACGTGGTCGGCGAGGACGTGCTGATCACCGGCGCCGGCCCGATCGGGGTGATCGCCGCCGGCATCTGCAAGCACATCGGCGCGCGCAACGTGGTGGTCACCGACGTCAACGACTACCGGCTGAAGCTGGCCGCCGACATGGGCGCAACGCGCGTGGTCAACGTCGCCAACCAGTCGCTGAAGGACGTGATGGCCGACCTGCACATGGAAGGCTTCGACGTGGGCCTGGAGATGAGCGGCAACCCGCGCGCGTTCAACGACATGCTCGACTGCATGTACCACGGCGGCCGGATCGCCATGCTCGGCATCATGCCCAAGGGCGCCGGCGTGGACTGGGACAGGATCATCTTCAAGGGCCTGACCCTGCACGGCATCTACGGCCGCAAGATGTACGAGACCTGGTACAAGATGACCCAGCTGGTGCTCAGCGGCTTCCCGCTGGGCAAGGTGCTGACCCATCAACTGCACATCGACGACTTCCAGCAGGGCTTCGACCTGATGGAAAGCGGCAAGGCCGGCAAGGTGGTGTTGAGCTGGAACTGAGGGAAGCCGCGGCATCCCTTTCCGACTCCCTTTTCGGAAATTTCCTACCGCCGGTTCCGCGCCACTCCGATGGCCGCCGGCCATGATCCGGTCCACCCTGCGCACATCCACCAAGGAGATGTGCGATGCGCAGGATGCAACTGGGTTTCACCTTGCTAGAAGTCGTCTTGGCCATGACCGCAGCGGGCATTTGCCTGGGCGTCGCGATACCCGCCTACCAGGGCGCCGTCGCGGCCGTGCATGCCGGCACCGCGAAGACCGCACTGGGTGCGACGCTGCTGTCGGCGATGACCCATTCCACGATGACCGGCGCCGAAGTGGTGGTCTGCGCCAGCCCGGACGGCGGCGACTGCAGCGGCAGCATCGACTGGAGTTCCGGCTGGATCGCCTTCGCGGACCTGGACGGCAACCGCAGCCGGGGCGCGAACGAAACGCTGCTGCGCCGCGAACCCGCCCTGCACGCCGGCGTGCACCTGCGCAGCACGGCGGGCCGCAAGCGCATCGTGCTGCAACCGCAGGGCGGCGCGGCGGCCGGCTCCAACGTCACCTTCACCCTGTGCGACCGCCGCGGCCCGGCCAAGGCCACCACCCTCGTACTCGCCAACAGCGGCCGCCTGCGCCAGGACAAGGCCAGCGCCGCCTCGGCGCAGGCCTGCCTGGCCCCGGGCTGAACGCCCCGCGGTTGCACGGGGCATGGCCAATCGGCACAATATGCGCCCCGCCCGAATAGCTCAGCCGGTTAGAGCACTTGACTGTTAATCAGGGGGTCGTTGGTTCGAGTCCAACTTCGGGCGCCAAGAAATACATGCACTTAGGCCACCTTCGGGTGGCCTTCGTCGTTTCTGGCCTCGGGCCTAAACACGAACTGATAACGGAACGTGTTCCGAGGCCAGTCTCAGGCCCAAAGA
>JBDHQQ010000139.1:0-6422 GCA_039807145.1 Pseudoxanthomonas sp.
GGCTGACGTGTTCGACTACATCGAACGCTTCCACAACCCGCTCAGGCAACGCCGGCTGGACGCCCAGGAACAGGCCTTTAGACTCTTAACCCAACCGTCCGTGAAAACGGGGTAGAACCCGACGCTGATCCAGCGCCTGGGCATGAAGCGGCGCGAAGACATCATCGGCAAGAGCGTCCTGCAACTCTATCCGCCCGGCCTCGCCCATACCTACATCGTCCAGGATCGCCGCGTGCTGAACGGCGAGACCATCGAGGACCTGCTCGAAGTCCAGCTGTACACCGACCGCAAGAGGGGCTGGTGCCTGACCATGAAGCAGCCGCTTTACGAAGACGGGAAAATCGTGGGCGTGATCGGCATTTCCCGCGACCTGGGCCAGCCAGACAGCCAGCACTCGTCGTTCAGCCGGCTGCAACTCGCGGTCAACCACATGCAGCAGCATTTCAGCGAACCGCTACGCGTGCAGACCCTCTCGAACATCGCCGGCGTTTCGATCACGCAGCTCGAACGCCTGTTCAAGCGGGTCTTCCAGCTCACCCCGCAGCAGTTGCTCACCAAGCTGCGGATCGAAACGGCAATGCGGATGCTGCATACGGACATGCGCATCGCGGAAATAGGCCAGATCTGCGGCTTCTCGGACCAGAGCGCGTTTTCGCGCAAGTTCAAGAGCACCGTGGGTGTATCCCCGCGGGACTACCGGGCGATGGTGCTGGGCAGCTGACGACGCCGGGACGTCCCGATCAGGGAGCGCCCTGCCCGACGGACGTACCTGTCGCACCCGCGGATACGCCAGCACGTCGAGTTCATGATCGTCGGGCACGCCCCGCACCAGGCATGCGCTTCGCACGGCCCGTCCACCGAAGATGAATACGGCCGCTTCGTGACCGTCGTCGCATCGACAAAATTGTCAGCCGGATGAACACGATGCGCATTTAACTTCTTCCCGTTTGTACGCGACGGAAATGCGGCGTTATCATCGCCGGAACCCGGTTTCAGGCAGGTTCGGCAAGCATGAATGCAGTTCGCTCGGCAAGAGCAGGCAAGTGGCATCCCCCTCGTGCGCTGCGGATCGGACTGCTGACTGCCCTGCTGCCGCTGACCCTCGCTTCCACCGCGCAAACGCCGCTGCGCTGGGCTGCTTCATCCACCGCCCCTGCCGATGCCGCGACGGCCACGGCCCGCTATGAATCGCCGACCCAGCCGCTGGCCTACCGCACCTCGCTGGGCGCGGCGAAACCGGTGCCGCTGGCGCAAGGCTTCGACGTGGCCGAATTCGAGGCGATGGCCAGCAGCCTGACTGCCAGTCAGCGCGTGCCGGGCCTGTCCATGGCCATCGTGCAGGACGGCCACGTGCTCAGCGCGCGCGGCTACGGCGTCACCGACGTCGTCTCGCCGCAGCCGGTCGACGCACACACCGTGTTCCGCCTGGCATCGCTGTCGAAGAGCTTCGCCGGCACGCTGGCCGGCCTGCTGGTCGACGACGGCAGCCTGCGCTGGGACAGCAAGGTCGCCGACTACGTGCCGGGCTTCCGGCTCAGCGACCCATACGCGACGCAGCAACTGAACTTGGCCGACCTGCTGAGCCATCGCACCGGCCTGAAGGTGCACAACGCCTTCGACCGGGACATCGAGGCCAACGCCGAATACACCGAGGTGTCGCACAAGCTGGCCTACGCGCCGATGGAGTGCGCGCCCGGCCAGTGCTACGCCTACCAGAACGTCGCCTTCAGCTTGGTCGGCGACGTGGCCAAGGCCGCCACCGGCAGCGACTACGGCCAACTGGTCGAACAGCGCATCTTCAAGCCGCTGGGCATGAACGACGCCAGCGTCGGCCTGTCAGGCATCCAGTCCAGCGCACGCTGGGCGCGCCCGCACACGCGCAGCCGCAACGGCTGGGTATCGCTGACACCCAAGCCCACCTATTACCGCCTCGCGCCCGCGGCCGGCGTCAATGCCAGCGCCAGCGACATGGCGCAATGGCTGCTCGCGCAGACCGGACACCGGCCCGACGTGCTGCCCGCCCCGCTGCTGGCCACGCTGCACGCACCGCTGGTGTCCACGCCGGGCGAGATGCGCGCCGGCTGGCGCCGCGACCGCATTGGTTCGGCAGGCTATGCGCTGGGTTGGCGGGTATTCGACTACGCCGGCCGTGCGGTGGTGTTCCATGCCGGCGCGGTGCAGGGCTACCGCGGACTGGTCGCGCTGGTGCCCGAGCGCGACTTCGGTGTCGCCATCCTGTGGAACAGCGAAAGCTCGCTGCCTTCAGGCCTGCTGCCGACGATCCTGGACCGCGCGATCGGCCTGCCGGCGCAACGCTGGCTGGACATGCCCGACGACGAACTGCTGCTGGCCGAAGCGCCGTCGGCCACGCCCGCGCCCCCCGCGCCACCGAACAGCGACAAGCCGGTCGGTGTCGCCGGCGGACAATCCACGGCTTCGCCGAAGTAGTCTTCCCGGGCTGTTCCGTTGCGGCCGACGGCCGCCCTCTCCGGTACCCGAGTCCTGTCGCCTTGGCCTGATTGACGCGAGCGACCGGCGGGCTCCCCGCGTTCGTCGCCGGCACACGACGCCGGAAACCTGCGCGCATAAAAAAACTCTCCCCCCGCTGGGCAGCCGGGAAGGAGAGTTCCAGATGTCGCTTTACAGTCTTACGGTCTTATCGGGGTCGCTCAGATCAGCGGAGCCGGGGTGGCCGGCAGCGCTACCGGAGCAGCTTTCTTCTTGGCCTTTTTGGCAGGCTTCTTGGCGGCCTTCTTCGCAGCCTTCTTGGCGGGCTTCTTCTTGGCAGCCTTCTTGACGGCCTTCTTCGCAGCCTTCTTCGCCGGCTTCTTCTTGGCGGCAGCCTTCTTTACCGGCTTGGCCTTCTTGGTAGCCTTCTTGGTGACCTTCTTGGCGGCCTTCTTGGCGGCCTTCTTCACGGTCTTCTTGGCAGCCTTCTTCGCCGGCTTCTTCGCAGCCTTCTTGGCGACCTTCTTGGCGGCCTTCTTCACGGTCTTCTTGGCGGCCTTCTTGGCGGCCTTCTTGGCCGGCTTCTTGGCGGCCTTCTTAGCAGCTTTCTTCGTTGCCATGTTATGGCTCCTCGTCAGTTAACTGTGATGGGTACTACGCGTAGCTAAGCCCAGTTGCAAAAACGCCACGGGGATCGGACCCGCAGGCAGCCGCCGACGCGCCAGGCGCGTTGGAGCGGATGGGACGGAAACCCGAAAAGCTAGGGTCTCCTACACATGCGAAAACACCCGCGCCGGAGCCGGCACGGGTGTCGCTGTGGAATTCGTTGGAGGTGGACGGATGCCGGTTCGCGGTTTCTCCAGGGGACACGAAGCCTGCGTACTGTTTGACCGAGGTACGGGTGGCAGGCCGTTTCATTGTCCGTTTCGTCGCGATGGTCCATCCCTCTTGCGCAGGTACGCGCTTTCTGTTGGGGCGAAACCTAATCACGGTTTTTTCAGGTGTCAACTGTCCGGCGAAAAATTTTTGCGCCGGCACCAGTTGTGGCATGGCGCATGTCCGCCCACCTGGTTCGTCCCGCACATGCCGTGCAGGCAAGCGGCATGCGTGCGAACGAAATCCGCGACGAAGGAAAAATGCTTTTTTCCAGACCTTTTCTCGTTTTCGCATCGCTACAGCACGCGCGTCGCGAAGCTCACACGCACATTGCCGGAGCGTGCCGGCGGCGCCCGAAAAGGAATAAACCCAGGCTGAAAAAATTTCCGCGGGAGAACCCGGATTTCGCGTCCCGCGCGCTTCGATGCGCCCGAACTGCGCAAACTTTCCACCGTCGCGGCACGGTCGCGCAGGCGTTCCCGACACGCACAGACGATGTCGGCGGCGGCAACCAACGACTGCCGGAAGCGACCACCTTCGCCTCGACCGCGGATACGAAAAACCCGCGCCGTCGCCGACGCGGGTTCGTGGCCCGACGATGCGCCGGACGGATCAGTGACCTTCTTCCTCCAGCAGCTCGGCGTAGTCGTCGGGCGACAGCAGTTCGTTGAGCTGGTCCGGTTCGTCGACTTCGATCACGTATAGCCAGCCTTCGCCGTAAGCGTCCTCGTTGATCGTTTCCGGCTTGTCGGCCAGCGCGGAGTTGACCTCGATCACGGTACCGCCGACCGGCGCATAGACATCCGACGCCGCCTTCACCGACTCGACCACGGCGCTGGCGGCGCCGGCTTCGAGCTTGTCGCCGACGTTCGGCAGCTCGACGTAGACGAGGTCGCCGAGCAGGCCCTGCGCATGGTCGGAGATGCCCACGGTGACGCGGCCGCTGCCTTCGACGCGGGCCCATTCGTGGGATTTGAGGAACTTGAGGTCGCCGGGAATCTCGCTCATGGGGTGGCTCCGGGTAGGCGGGTGTTGGGGGGAGTGGCTTGGCAGTAGTTTAGAGCGGGTGCGCGGGCAAAGTCAGCCGAGCACGCCGGGCTGTGGCTGGCCTTCCCGGACGAACGGGAACTTGACCACGCGCACCGGGATTTCCCTGCCGCGAATATCGACGCGCACGTCGCCAGGCTCGCCGGCCGGCACGCGGGCGAAGGCGATGGCCTTGCCCAGCGTCGGCGAGAACGTGCCGCTGAGGATCTCGCCGTCGCCGTTCGCGGTCAGCACCTTCTGGCCGTGGCGCAGCACGCCCTTCTCGTCCATCACCAGGCCGATCATCTGCCGCGGGGCGCCATTGGCCTGCTGCGCCTCGAGCACGGCGCGACCGACGAAGTCGCGGCCTTCGTCGAGCGAGACGGTCCAGCCCAGCGCCGCTTCGTACGGGGAAACGGTTTCGTCCATGTCCTGGCCGTACAGGTTCATGCCCGCTTCCAGCCGCAGCGTGTCGCGCGCGCCCAGGCCGGCCGGCTTCACGCCCGCCGCCAGCAGCGCGTTCCAGAACGCCACGGCCTGCGCCTCGGGCACGATCACTTCGAAGCCGTCCTCGCCGGTGTAACCGGTGCGGGCGACGAACACGTCCACCCCGTCTGCGGTTCGCGCCTCACGCGCGCTGAAGCGGGCCAGCTTCGAAACCGGCGCGCGGTCCTCCTCGCGCAGCACGCCGATCACGCGGTCGCGCGCGTTCGGTCCCTGCACCGCGACCATGCCGAACTCGGGGCGCTCCTTCACTTCGACCGCGAACGGCCCGGCCTGCTCCGCGATCCACGCCAGGTCCTTGTCGCGGGTGGCCGCGTTGACCACCAGGCGAAACCAGTCCTCGGACATGAAGTAGATGATCAGGTCGTCGATCACCCCGCCCTGCGGGTTCAGCATCGCGGTGTACAGCGCCTTGCCGGGTTTCTGCAGCTTGTCCACGGCGTTGGCGACCAACCGGCGCAGGAACTCGCGCACGCGGGCGCCGCGCAGGTCGACCACGGTCATGTGGCTGACGTCGAACATGCCGGCGTCGCGGCGCACCTGGTGGTGTTCGTCGATCTGCGAGCCGTAGTGGATCGGCATGTCCCAGCCGCCGAAGTCGACCATCTTGGCGCCGAGCGCGCGATGGGTGTCGTTGAGGATGGTCTTCTGGGTCATGGCAGGCGACTCGACGAGGAGAAGCCGCCATTATCCCAGACCTCGGCCCGTCGCTGGCCGCGAACCGGCCCCCTCTCCCTGTTTCCGATGCGTCGACCTCATGCCGTCGGCGCGAGCGGGGCCTCCCTTGATGCGCGGTACGCCATGCCGAAGACGCGCCACGCCGAGCGCAGGAACATCGCCAGCAGTGCGGCGGCGACCAGCAGGTCGGGCCAGCCGGCGCCGAACAGCCAGACGCCCACGCCGGCGGCGATCACGGCGAAACCTTCGCGGATGTCGTTGCGCGAACACTCGTAGGCCGAGGCGAGGTTGACGTCGCCATCGCGGTACGGGCGCAGCAGCCACAGGCAGAAGGCATTGGCGGCCAGATTGAGGATGCCGGCCGCGCCCATGGTCTCGAACAGGGGCGTGGCCGGGTCGAGCAGGCGCCAGACGATCTGCGCGGCGACCGCCAGTGCGGCGGCCAGGATCAGCGCCGCCTTGAACAGCGCGACGCGCGCCTTGGCCCTCAGGCCTGCGCCGACCACGGCGAAGCTGATCGCATAGGTCGCGGCGTCGCCGAGGTTGTCCAGGCTACCGGACAGCAGCGAAGCGGAACGCGAATGCCAGGCGGCGGCGACCATCATCAGGAAGGTGGCGAGGTTGATCGCCAGCACGGCCAGCAGCACGCGCTTCTGCTTCGCCTGCATCCGTTGCGTATCGACTTCGCAGTGGCCGCAGCAATCGCTCAATTCGGACTCCGGACTCAGGCTTCCTGCACCTTCAGATTTCGTAGCCCGGGTAAGCGCAGCGCACCCGGGGATTTTCGCGACGTGACGGGAGGGTCGCGATCTGGCCGGAAGGCCCCGGGTGCGCTGCGCTTACCCGGGCTACGTCACTGTTTGGCTGACTCGCTCTTGCGCCACCACGCC
>JBDHQQ010000140.1:0-6396 GCA_039807145.1 Pseudoxanthomonas sp.
CGGCGGCGGCTTTCGCGGCCTCGGCCTTCGGCTGCACCTGCTGAGCGCCGGCGGCGGGCGGCGCGGCTTCGGCGACCGGCGCCGGCGCCGCGGCGACGGCGCCTTCCTCGATGATCGCCAGCAGCTGCTGGCTGGTCACCGTGTCGCCTTCCTTGAACTTGATTTCCTTCAGCACGCCGTCGACCGGGGAGGGCACTTCCAGCACGACCTTGTCGGTTTCCAGATCCATCAGGTTCTCGTCGCGCTTGACCGCATCGCCGGCCTTCTTGTGCCAGGCGGCGATGGTCGCGTCGGAGACGGATTCGGGTAGTACCGGGACTTTGACTTCGGTGGCCATGGGGAAAGGCGTCCTTTGGGCGTTCGTATGGGTTGCGGAATGGCGTGCTTATTCGGCGGCGATCTGGTTGCCGAGCGGATTGACCAGCGCGTCGGCGACCAGCGCGAGTTGTTCTTCGACGTGTTCGGCGAAATGGCCGGCGGCCGGCGAAGGCGAGCGCGCGCGACCGGCATAGTGCAGGGTCTGGTTCTTGTTGTCGGTCAGGCAGGCCTGCAGGTGGTGCTTGATCTGGTACCACGCGCCCTGGTTCTGCGGCTCTTCCTGGCACCAGACCACGTCGGTGGCCTTCGGGTAGCGCTTCAGCTCGGCCGTCAGCGCCTCGCGCGGGAACGGGTACAGCTGTTCGACGCGGAGGATGGCGACGTCGTCCTGGCCGCGCTTCTGCGCGTCTTCCAGCAGGTCGTAGTAGACCTTGCCCGAGCACGCCACGACGCGCTTGACCTTCTTCGGGTCGGCGGCGTGGCTGTCGGGGATCAGTTCCTGGAAGCCGCCGTTGGCCAGATCGTCCAGCGTGGATACCGCCAGCTTGTGGCGCAGCAGCGATTTTGGCGTCATCACCACCAGCGGCTTGCGCGTGGTCATGCGCATCTGCCGGCGGATCATGTGGAAGGCCTGCGCCGGCGTGGTCGGCACGCACACCAGCATGTTCTCCAGCGCGCACAGCTGCAGGAAGCGTTCCAGGCGCGCGGAGCTGTGCTCGGGGCCCTGGCCTTCGTAGCCGTGCGGCAGGAACAGGGCCAGCCCGCTGATGCGGTCCCACTTGGCCTCGCCGGCGGCGATGAACTGGTCGATCACCACCTGCGCGCCGTTGGCGAAGTCGCCGAACTGCGCTTCCCAGATGCACAGGGTGTTGGGATCGGCGGTGGAGTAGCCGTATTCGTAGGCCATCACCGCTTCCTCGCTGAGCAGCGAGTCGATCACGGTGGCGTCGTTGGGCGAATCGACCAGCTGGCGCAGCGGCAGGTAGTAGCTGT
Organism: Pseudoxanthomonas sp.; assembly: GCA_039807145.1. Taxonomy (GTDB): domain Bacteria; phylum Pseudomonadota; class Gammaproteobacteria; order Xanthomonadales; family Xanthomonadaceae; genus Pseudoxanthomonas_A. The sequence continues at coordinate 1,312 of JBDHQQ010000140.1, forward strand.
CGGTCTTCTGGTCGTGCAGGATCGCGTGACGGTGGAAGAAGGTGCCGCGGCCGGCGTCCTGGCCGACCAGGCGCAGGCGGTGCTTCTCGGCCAGCAGGGTGGCGTAGGCCAGGTTCTCGGCGAAGCCCCAGTCGCCGGGCAGTTCGCCGGCGGTCATCTTCGCGCGGTCTTCGTAGATCTTGGCCACGCGCGGGTGCAGGCTCACGCCGGCCGGGATGGTGTTGATGATCTTCGCCAGCTGCTGCAGCTTGGTCTTCTTGACCCGGGTGTCGACCTTGTCGCTGAGCTTGCCCGACAGGTACTTCGACCAGTCGATGGCGATCTCGTAGTCCTCGGCCTTGGCCGGGGCCAGCTCGGTGGTGACCTCGCCCGAATCGAGCTTGGCGCGGTAGCCGTCGACCAGCGCCTGCGCCTCGCCCGGCTTCAGCGCGCCGGCCGCTTCCAGCTGCGCGGCGTACAGCTCGCGGGTGGTCTTGTGCTTGCGGATGACCTGGTACATCACCGGCTGGGTCGCGGCCGGCTCGTCGGCCTCGTTGTGGCCGTGGCGGCGATAGCAGACCAGGTCGATCACCACGTCCTTCTTGAAGGCCTGGCGGAAGTCGTAGGCCAGCTGGGCGCAGAACACCACCGCTTCCGGATCATCGCCGTTCACGTGCAGGATCGGCGCGCCGACCATCTTGGCCACGTCGGTGCAGTACAGGGTGGAGCGGGCGTCGTCGCGCGCGCTGGTGGTGAAGCCGATCTGGTTGTTGATCACCACGTGCACGGTGCCGCCGACCACGAAGCCACGCGCCTGCGACATCTGCAGCAGTTCCATGTTGACGCCCTGGCCGGCGAAGGCCGCGTCGCCGTGGATCAGCACCGGCACCACCACGGCGTGCTCGGCGTCGCCGCGGCGCTCCTGGCGCGAGCGCACGCTGCCGGCGACCACCGGGTTGACGATCTCAAGGTGCGACGGGTTGAACGCCAGGGCCAGGTGCACCGGGCCGCCATCGGTGGCGATGTCGGCGGAGAAGCCCATGTGGTACTTCACGTCGCCGGTGTGGGCGCGGTCGCTGCTGGCGTGGTCGAACTTGCCTTCGAACTCGTCGAACAGCTTGCGCGGGTTCTTGCCCAGCGTGTTGACCAGCACGTTGAGGCGGCCGCGGTGGGCCATGCCCACCACGATGTCCTTGACCTTGTCGCCGCCGGCGCGGCGCACCAGCACGTCCAGCAGCGGGATCAGCGAATCGCCGCCTTCCAGCGAGAAGCGCTTCTGGCCGACGTACTTGGTGTGCAGGTAGCGTTCCAGCCCCTCGGCGGCGGTGATCCGTTCCAGGGTGCGGCGCTGGGCGGACGGATCCAGCCCGAAACGGCCGCCGGCTGCTTCCAGGCGCTGGTACAGCCAGTTGCGCTGGGCGACTTCCGGGATGTGCATGAACTCGGCGCCGATCGGGCCGGTGTAGGTGGCCTTCAGCCGCGCCAGCAGGTCGCGCAGCTTCATCCGCGGCTGGCCGGCGACGCCGCCGGTGCTGAATTCGCTGTCGAGGTCGGCGTCGGACAGGCTGTGGAAGGCCAGGCCCAGGTCTGGCGAGTCCAGCCGCGGGGTCAGGCCCAGCGGGTCCAGGTTGGCGGCCAGGTGGCCGCGCGAGCGGTAGGCGGTGATCAGGCGGCCGACGTTGCGGCCGCGCTCGTCGCTGGCGCCCGCCGTCGTCGCGTCGTGGCCGTTGTTCGCGGCCTGCTTCGCCGCCTCGGCGATCTGGGCGATGACCACGGAATGCGGCACGTCGCCGGCCTCGCGGCCCTTGAACCCGTCGAAATAGGCCTTCCACTTCGGCCCGACGCTGTCGGGCGCCACCAGGTACTGCTCGTAGAGGTCTTCGACGTAGGAGGCGTTGCCGCCGTTGAGTTGCGAGGTCTGCGCGAACTGCTTGAGTAGATTGTCCACGATGGCGGCTGGTCTTCCGGGGTGATGGCCGTGGCGGCTGCGGTCTAGCGAAATGGCGGGAAAAGTCTTGCGGGGCGAAGAGGCCCGGTCGCAAGCCCGCGAATTATACGCGCAGCTCGCGCCCGGGTCGCGCTTCGACGGCGCCGTGTTAGACCAAAGGCGGGTTCAAAGCTCCAGCGCCCGATACAGCGTGCAGGGCCGGGCGCGTTCCCATACGCGGGTGAATTCTTGCTGCAGCTGGCGCGAGCGCGCGGGATCGTCCAGGCGGGCCTCGCCCTCCAGGCGATGCTCCAACGGGCGGAAATACCAGCCGCCGGTATCGTTGGCGACGTAGGCCGAGGGCCAGGCGCGATCGACCGGATCGCGGATTTCGCGGAAAGCGAACACGCTGGGCAGGCGCTGGGCCAGCGGCAGCATCGGCGCCAGCGCGTGTTGCGGCGCCGCCGGGTCGTGCAGCAGCACGCGGATGTCCACCGGGCCCCGCCGCGTGGCCAGCCGGCGCAACGCTTCCAGTACCGGCGGCGCGTCGAACAGCAGCGGATCCAGGTCGCGGCTGTAGATGGCCAGCGAACGCCGGGCCTGCGTCGCCAACGCCGAGACGGTGGCGATCGCGGCGGCGCGATGCTCGATGGCGGTGGGCCCGCGCAGCACGCGCCGCATGCCCTGGTGCTCGATGCCGGCCTCCATGAAGCGCCCGCCCTCCGGCACGAAGCCGTGGCGGGCGTAGAAATCCTCCGCGGATGCCTGCGCGTGCAGCGACACTTCGGTCCAGCCGAGCGCGCGGGCCTGTTCCAGCAGCGCCGCCAGCAGGGCGTCGCCGACCCCGCGCCCGCGCCATTCGCGCAGCACCGCCATGCGACCGATGCGGCGATCCGGCGTCAGCCGGCCGGTGCCGACGGGCGCGCCGGCGGCGTCGCGGGCGATGACATGGCGGCAGGCCGGGTCGGAGCCGTCCCATTCCAGCGCGGCCGGTACGCCCTGTTCGCGGACGAACACCGTTTCGCGGACTTTGCGCAATTCGTCCGCGGCGCTGGCGAAATCGACGGGATGGATGCTGAAGTCGGGCATGGGTGCAGTGCAGGGACGCCGCGAGCCATGGCCAGGCCTCGCGGCTTGCGTTGTCCTAGGATTCTTCGAAGTCGGCCGGCAACTGGTAGTGGCCGAGTTCGTACAGCGCGAACGCCGCGTCGCGGCCCGCCTGCGACAGCGTGCCGTACAGCGCGCCGTCCAGCGTTTCCGCCGCGGCGATGCGCTGCGCATCCTTCGCCGGCACGCCGAATTCCAGCCCGCTGCAGAACAGCTGCGCGCCGCCGGTTTTTTTCGCGCGCGCGGCCTTGTGCCACGCCAGCCGCGACATCGGGTGGCGCTGCAGCACCGCGCCATGATCCAGGTCCCATTCGATCTCGATGCGCGAGCGGACCGAAGGCGCGGGCGCGACTTCACCGGCGTTGCGGTAGGTGGTGATGAAGCGGCCGAACCATCCGGCCAGCCGGTCGGGGTCGTTCATGCGCAGCGCGTTCAGGGCTTCGACCACGCGGCCCATCGCCGTCGCGTCGATCTCGTAAGGATCGGCCGGCATGCTCAGGTCGCGGTCACCGTAGCGCAGGTTCTCGTCGGCGTCGGCGACCAGGGTGTCGAGGTAGTCGCCGATCAGTTCGGCCGCCGACGGTGCGCGCATGCCCACCGAGAAGGTCAGGCACGGGTTCACCGCGACGCCGTGGTGCGGCACGCCCGGCGGCAGGTACAGCATGTCGCCCGGCTGCAGCACCCAATCGTGGGTCGGATGGAATTCGCGCAGCAGCTTCAGCTCGACGTCGTCGCGGAAAGCCTGCGGCGGGTTGTCGCCGGCGTCGATCTGCCAGCGGCGTTCGCCCAGCGCCTGCAGCAGGAACACGTCGTACTGGTCGACGTGCGCGCCGACCGAGCCACCGGTCGCGGCGAAGCTGACCATGATGTCGTCGATGCGCCAGCGCGGCAGGAAGTCGAAATGCGCCAGCAGCGCGCGCACGTCTTCGTCCCACTTGTCCACGTCCTGCACCAGCAGGGTCCAGTCGTGGTCCGGCATGCCGGGGAATTCGTCTTCTGCGAACGGACCGCTGCGCAGCGTCCAGCCATCGCTGGCGCGGTCGTGGGCGACGATGCGCGACAGCGCGGCTTCCTCGCAGGCCAGCCCGGCCAGGTCTTCCGGCTGGATCGGCGAGATGAAACCGGGGAAGGCGTTGCGGATCAGCAGCGGCCGCTTCTGCCAGTAATCGCGCAGGAATTGCGCTGGCGGCATGCCCAGCGGAGGCAGTTCACGAGCGTCGATTTCGAGGGGCGGCGAAGCGGATTTGCGTCGGGTGGTGGTCATGGCGACATTTTCGCGCTTTCTTCGGCCAGGCGTGCGTCCAGGTTCCTGCGGCCGGTGGCGGCGTAATCGCGGCAGGCGCTGGCGTTGGCCAATGGCCGGTTCGCGCGTGGCCCGATGCGGTTCCACAAGTCGCTGGCCGCGGGATGCGGGGTCACCAGGACGTCGCAGGGCAGGGCCGCGACCGTGTCCAGCGTCTTGCGGAAGGAGGCGAGGTAGCCTTCGTGCGCGGCTTCATCGCTGTAGCGGAACACGTCGTCGGAAATCGCGCTCAGGCTGTCGACGAAGGCCAGGCCGAGGCAGCGCTCGCCTTCGCACGAACGCCACGTCCAACTGGTGCCGCCGGGGGCGTGCCCCGGCGTGGCATGCGCGGTCAGCTTGATCGGGCCCAGTTCGAGCATGTGCCCATCCTCGATGCGCTGCACGTTGGCGACGGCGGGCATCGGTTCATGGACGAGGAACTGCGGGTCGCTGCGGTCGACGTTGCCGCGTTCCAGCGCGGCGGCGGCAGGCCCACGGGCCAGGACGCGGGCCCCGGTGGCGCGCTGCAGCCGGGCGACGCCGCCGGCATGGTCATTGTGTTCGTGCGAGCCGACGATGAACTTCACGTCGCGCGGGTCGAAGCCCAGCGCGCGGATGTTGGCCTCGACCAGCGGCGCGGCCTTTTCGGTGCCCGCATCGACCAGCACGTGGCCCTGCGGCGAAGTCACCAGCAGGGCGCTGATGCCGCAGGTGCCGACGTACCAGGTGTTGCCGAAGATCCGCTGCGGCGGTGCGCGGTCGTTCCAGCCATCCATGGGGTTGGCGTCGG
>JBDHQQ010000014.1:0-29911 GCA_039807145.1 Pseudoxanthomonas sp.
TTTCTTTTGCCCGAATGGTGGCCGTTTGGTGCGGGCTCAGGGCATCTGGGCTCATGCGCAATGGCTGCGCACATGCGCATCGACAGGTGCTTTTTCCTTTTCGCCTGCGGATCAACGCCAGATGGATAGGCACGACCCTTGCATACGCTTTCGGGCATGGCGCCCGAGATTCCACATTCCCGTTCCACCTGGCTGCGCGTTGCCCTGCTCGCGCCCCTGCTTCTCATGGCCGAAACAGGCCCGAGCCACGCCCATGGCGGTGGCTTGGACAAGCATGGCTGCCATACGAACCGGAAAACGGGCGACTATCACTGCCACCGAGCGCCAGCCGCAGTCACGCCGGCAAGCCGGTCCACGGTCGCACCGATGCGGCTGACGCCCTCACGAGCGGCGCCTGCGCCGAATGGCCGCCCTTTCGCCAACTGCGCCGAAGCGCGCGCTGCGGGAGCTGCGCCCGTTCGCCGCGGTGAACCGGGCTACGGGCCGCATCTGGATAGGGACAACGACGGGATTGGGTGCGAGCCGTACCGGGGGCGGTGATCCAGCCCACGGCCAACGCCAGCCGCCACGCGCCTGTCCTTTCGCCGATCGCATCGGGTACTCGCCCGGCGCATGTCCAGGCGGGAATGGCCGGCCCGCACGGTCCTCGCGAGATCGGGATCAGCCTTGGGACGGCCTGGCGATACCGGCGCCGGGTGCTGCGCGGCAGACGCGCCCTGCATCAAGATGTGCGGGACGTGCGTGTAGGATTTTTCCTACACGCCGCAACAGTCTTCCCCGATACCGGCGGTTTCCCGCCAGGGTCATGCTTGCTCCAGCCCCGCAGCCTTGGCGGCACGGAGCGCCAGCACGCTGGAATGGTCGAAGGACGTTGAAGCTGGCCGGGGCCACCCCCCTCATGGTCTGGTGGAGCACATCCTTGTCCGTATTGCAGATAGTCGAAGCCTCGGGCGGCTGGAACCTGATCGACGACGGCAAGCCGTCGCTGTGGTTCCCCGAACGCGACAAGGCGCTGGAAATCGCCCACATCATGGCCGACGCGCGCAACCTGTCCAGCGGCGTCGATGCCGAGGTGCAAAGCGTGTGCGACGGCAAGGTCGAAGTGCTGGCGAACTACCGGAGCGATCGCGGCGAGGACGCGCTCGCGTCGTAGTATTCTGCCCGTCCCACGGTCACGGAATCGCGGCATGCGGTATTTCCTGCGCTTCGCCTTTGTTGCATTCGTCCTGGCGCTGGCCGCGTGCAGCAGCGGCCCGGTCCGGCGGATTTCGCCCCCGGCAGCCAGCATCCAGCAGTTGACGGTGAATGCGGACGGCAGCTGGAAGATCGACCTGCGGCTGCAGAACTACAGCAGCATCCCGATGCGCTTCGACAGCGCGAAGCTGGCGGTGTCCGTGGCCGAGCAGCCGGCGGGCGAATTGCAGGCTTCGCCGGGCATCTCGATCGGTCCGGAATCGGCCGACGTGGTCAGCGTGACGCTGGCGCCGGCGGTGGCCGCCAAGCTGGTCGTGGCCGACGCGCTGGCCGCCCGCCGCACCATCGGCTACACGCTGAAAGGCACGCTGGACGCGGTCCCCGAGGATGCCAAATCGCGCAGCTTCGAGGTGGACTCGCGCAACACGCTCAACCCCACGCCCGGACTGGAAGGCGTGCTGCGCTGAGCCTTTGTGGCAACGCAGCATAACCAAACCATACGCTAGGGTATCCTAGGCGGAGTCCCCTCGGATTTCCGCGCATGAGCACCTACAAAGCCCCCTTGGCCGACCTGCGTTTCGCCCTGTACGACGTGCTGGGCGTGGAACGGGAGTTCGCCGAACTCGGTTACGCCGAAGCCAGCCGCGACACCGTCGATGCGGTGCTGGACGAGGCCGCCCGCTTCAGCGAAACCATGCTGGCCCCGCTGAACGCGGTCGGCGACCGGGTCGGGTGCACCTACGACAAGGACACCGGCGACGTGACCGCGCCGCCGGGCTTCAAGCAGGCCTTGGACCAGTTCGTCGAAGGCGGCTGGACCGGCCTGACCAACCCGCCGGAGTACGGCGGCCAGGGCATGCCGGAAGTACTGGGCGCCGCGCTGACCGAAATGGTCGATGCGGCCAACCTGGCCTGGGGCAACTTCCCGATGCTGTCGCACGGCGCGGTCGAGGCGCTTAGCCACTACGGCGAGGACTGGCAGAAGGAGGCGTTCCTGAAGCCGCTGGTCGATGGCCGCTGGACCGGCACCATGTGCCTGACCGAGCCGCACGCTGGCACCGACCTGGGCCTGCTGAAGACCCGCGCAGAACCCAACGCCGACGGCAGCCATTCCATCACCGGCACCAAGATCTTCATCACCTGCGGCGAGCACGACCTGGCGCCGAACATCGTCCACCTGGTGCTGGCGCGCCTGCCGGACGCGCCGCCGGGACCGAAGGGCATCTCGCTGTTCGTCACGCCGAAATTCAAGGTCGGCCGCGACGGCGCGATGGGCGAACGCAACGCGCTGCGCTGCGGCGCCATTGAGCACAAGATGGGCATCCACGGCTCGGTGACCTGCGTGATGAACTTCGACGGCGCGCAGGGCTGGCTGGTCGGCGAGCCGAACAAGGGCCTGCAGGCGATGTTCGTGATGATGAACTCGGCCCGACTGGGCGTGGGCCTGCAGGGCCTGGGCCTGTCCGAACGCGCCTACCAGAACGCGCTGCGCTACGCGCGCGAACGCCTGCAGACGCGCTCGCTGTCGGGCGCGAAATTCCCCGACAAGCCGGCCGATCCGATCATCGTCCATCCCGACGTGCGGCGCATGCTGCTGTCGGTCAAGTCGCTGGTCGAAGGCGGCCGCCTGCTGTCGCTGCACGCCTATTCGCTGCTCGACATGGAGAAACATGCGACCGACCCGGCCGCGCGCGAACGGGCGGCAACGCTGGTCGGTTTCCTCACCCCCATCGCCAAGGCCTGCCAGACCGAGTGGAGCATCGAGAACACCTACAACGCGCTGCAATGCTTCGGCGGCCACGGCTACATCGCCGAGCACGGCATGGAGCAACTGGCGCGCGATGCGCGCATCACCACGCTGTACGAAGGCACCACCGGCATCCAGTCGCTGGACCTGATCGGGCGCAAGACCGCCTCCTCGCAAGGCGCGGGGCTGAAGATTTTCCTCGGCATGGTCGAAGAGTTCGTCCAGCGGCACGAAGGCGATGCGGCGCTGGCCGAGTTCGTCGCCCCGCTGAAGGCGAAGGCCGCCGAATGGGCGCAGCTGACCGCCGCCATCCTGCAGCGCGCGGCGAGGAATCCGGAGGAACTCGGCGCGGCCAGCACCGACTACCTGTTCTATTCCGGCTACGTTGTGCTGGCCTACTGGTGGGCGCGCAGCGTCGCTGCGGCCAACGATTCGTCGCAAAGCGCCGCGTTCAAGCAGGCGAAACTGGAAACCGCGCGCTTCTACTATGCGCGCATGCTGCCACGCACGCTGGCGCACAAGGCGGCGATCGAGGCCGGCGCGGAACCGCTGATGGCGATGGACGCGGAGCGGTTCGGGGATTGACCCCGATACCCATTCTCTTCCCATCGGCTTTATCGATGGGGAGAGACGCCGTCCTGCAATTGAGACAACATCGACAACAATCCCACGGATTCCCGCTTTCGCGGGAATGACGACAGCCGCAATCGCGCCTTCCCATTCCACCCTCGCCTTCGCCCGCAAGCGGAAAGAAGGAAGGCACAATCCGCTTCATGCAAGCGACGAACTCCGGCGACCAATCGGCCCGCGCCTTCATCGAATCCCACGAACGCCTGTTCGTGATCACTGGCGCCGGCGTCAGCACGGATTCCGGCATTCCCGACTACCGCGACGCCAACGGCGACTGGAAACGCACGCCGCCGGTCACCTTCCAGGCCTTCACCGGCGACGACACGACGCGACGCCGTTACTGGGCGCGCAGCCTGGTCGGCTGGCCGCATTTCCGCCGGGCAAGGCCGAACACCGTGCACCATGCGCTCGCGGCACTCGAGGCACGCGGCAAGGTCGAATTGCTGCTGACCCAGAACGTCGATGGCCTGCACCAGGCCGCCGGCAGCCAGCGCGTGATCGACCTGCATGGGCGACTCGATACGGTCCGGTGCCTGCGCTGCGAAGCGCGTAGCCCGCGCGAGGAACTGCAACACGAACTGCTGGCGCGCAATCCCGAATGGGCCGGGCTCGACGCCAGCGTCGCCCCGGACGGCGACGCCGACCTCGAAGGCCGCGACTTCTCCCGTTTCGATGTGCCGGACTGCGAAATCTGCGGCGGCATGCTGAAACCCGACGTGGTGTTCTTTGGCGAGAACGTGCCGCGCGAACGCGTGGCCCAGGCGAACCTGCACCTGTCGCAGGCCGATGCGCTGCTGGTGATCGGCTCGTCGCTGATGGTCTATTCGGGCTACCGCTTCGTCCAGGCCGCGGCACGCAGCGGCCTGCCGATTGCCGCGATCAACCTGGGCCGCACGCGCGCCGACGACCTGCTCGCGCTGAAAGTGGAAGCGACGGGTGCGGAGGCGCTGGCGTTTCTGCTGGATGAAAGGCGCGCGACCTGGTCGATCGTCGCCTGACGCGTGCGGCGAAGCGTCGCCACAAGCCATGCCGGGGCAATTCACAAAATGCAAGCATTTGGGTATAAGCTGTCCAGCCAATGGAAGCAGACCCAGCTCAGCTTCGTTTGGACGATACCGGACCTTTCCTCGATCCGGCCGCCGCAGCGTCTTCCCCGCTTCCCCGCTTCGCGCCGCGCCTGCTGTCGCTGGATGCGCATGGGCGGGTGCTCGACTGGATCAACTGGCAGGACGCCGCCTGCCTGTATGCGCGCGGCGCGGTGGCCTGGACCCTGGGCGACCCCTGCCTGCGCGTGCACGGCGGCACCAACCGGTTCAGCGGCGCGCAAAGCGTCATCGACCTGCATCCCATCGTCGCCTCGCGCGGCCATGCGCGCGCGCAGGCGCTGTCGCCGACGCCCACGCTGACCAATACCGCGCTGTTCGCGCGCGACGCGCACCTGTGCCTGTATTGCGGCAACGAGTTCAACCGCCCGCACCTGACCCGCGACCACGTGATGCCGCTGTCGAAGGGCGGCAGGGACATCTGGGAAAACGTGGTCAGCGCGTGCTTCCAGTGCAATTCGCGCAAGAGCAACCGCACCCCGCAGCAGGCCAACATGCCGCTGCTGGCCGTGCCGTACCGGCCGAGCTGGATCGAGCACCTGATCCTGTCCAACCGCAACATCCTCGCCGACCAGATGGCGTTCCTGAAGGCGCACCTGCCGAAGAAGCGGCCCCGCAGCCTCGGTTGACCCGCCCTCCGCCCCACTTCCCCGGAAAAGAAGCGAGGCTTCACCACCTCCAGCTTGCCCCACCCTTCCGGCGGGAGGAAAATGGTCCACCGCGCCCGGCAACGGGCCAGCCGCCGCCACGATGATCGATTCCGTCCGCTATCCGCGCCTCTCGCGCATCGACTCGCCCGCCGACCTGCGCGGCTTCGACGAGGCCGAGCTGCCCGCCATCGCCGAAGAGCTGCGCGCCTACCTGATCGAACAGGTCGCGCGCGTCGGCGGCCATTTCGGCGCCGGCTTGGGCGTGATCGAACTGACCGTGGCCCTGCACTGGCTGTACGACACCCCGCAGGACCGCCTGGTCTGGGACGTCGGCCACCAGACCTATCCGCACAAGATCCTCACCGGCCGCCGCGACCGCATCCACACGGTCAAGCAGGCCGGCGGCGTGGCGCCGTTCCCGAAGCGCGAGGAAAGCGAATACGACACCTTCGGCGTGGGCCACTCGTCCACCTCGATCTCCGCCGCGCTGGGCATGGCCATCGCGCTGGCGCGACAGGGCGACGAACGCCAGGTGGTCGCAGTGATCGGCGATGGCGCGATGACCGGCGGCATGGCGTTCGAGGCGCTGATGCACGCCGGCGGCATGGAGGAAGAGCCGAACCTGCTGGTGATCCTCAACGACAACCAGATGTCGATTTCGGAGAACGTCGGCGGACTGACCAAGATGCTGGGCCGCATGACCGGCAGCCGCACCCTCAACGCGATCCGCGAAGGCGGCAAGAAGCTGCTCGGCGACAAGCGCAAGCCACCGGCGCGCTTCATGAAGCGTTGGGAGGAGCACTGGAAGGGCATGTTCGTGCCGTCCACCCTGTTCGAGGAAACGGGCTTCCATTACACCGGCCCGATCGACGGGCACGACATCGACGCGCTGGTGAAGACGCTGCGGCTGCTGAAGGGCATGAAGGGCCCGCAGCTGCTGCACATCCTCACGACCAAGGGCAAGGGCTACGAACTGGCCGAGGACGACCAGATCGGCTACCACGCGGTCGGCCCGTTCGATCCCGAGAAGGGCCTGGTCGCCAAGGCCGGCGGCGCGAAGAAGCTAACCTACACCGACGTGTTCGGCGACTGGCTGTGCGACATGGCCGCGGCCGAACCGAAGCTGCTGGGCATCACCCCGGCGATGCGCGAAGGCTCGGGGCTGGTGCGCTTCAGCAAGGAATACCCGCAACGTTATTTCGACGTGGCCATCGCCGAGCAGCACGCGGTCACGCTGGCCGCGGGCATGGCCTGCGAAGGCGCCAAGCCGGTGGTCGCGATCTATTCCACGTTCCTGCAGCGCGGCTACGACCAGCTGGTGCACGACGTCGCCATCCAGAACCTGGACGTGTTGTTCGCCATCGACCGCGGCGGCGTGGTCGGCCCGGATGGCGCCACCCACGCCGGCAACCTCGACCTGTCGTACCTGCGCTGTGTGCCCAACATGGTCGTGATGGCGCCCGCCGACGAAAACGAATGCCGGAAAATGCTCAGCACCGGCTTGCGCTTCGAAGGCCCGGCCGCGGTGCGCTATCCGCGCGGCACCGGCCCCGGCGTCGCAATCGAAAGCACGCTGGACACGCTGCCGATCGGCAAGGCGGAACTGCGCCAGCGCGGTTCGCGCATCGCCATGCTTGCATTCGGCGCGACCGTGACTGCAGCAGAACAGATCGCCCGCGAACTCGGCCTGACCGTCGTCAACATGCGCTTCGTCAAGCCGCTGGACCGCGCATTGGTTCTGGAACTGGCGAAAACCCATGCGGGCTTCGTCACCGTCGAGGACAACGTGGTCGCCGGGGGCGCGGGTTCCGGTGTGGCCGAGCTGCTCAGCGCCGAAAGCATCGCCCTGCCGATGCTGCACCTGGGCCTGCCCGACGCGTTCCAGCACCACGCCAGCCGCGAACAACTGCTGGCCGAAGCCGGCATCGACGCCGACGGCATCCGCGCCTCGGTATTGCAGCGCTGGCCGGAACTGGCGAACGCCGACACGCCCCGCACCGCAGCCGGCTGAACCATCCGCGAGCCTTCATGGCGGCAAAAGCCATCTGGTTTTGTAGAGCCGAGCTTGCTCGGCTGCTTTTTGCGATAGATTGATACAAGAGGCAGCCGAGCAAGCTCGGCTCTACAAAGCGCGGCAGGTTTCGGTTGATGCATGCAGATGCCGGACAGACCTGGCGCTACATGGGCTCCTCCACCGTATAGCCCTTCGCGCGCAACTTGGCCAGATAGCCATCGGGTTCCAGTAAGTCTCGCATCGAAAGTTGCGCAAACGTACTGAGATTATTCGTCAACGACTCCTCGGCAATCTTCACCCATTGCGCTTTCACGCGATTTTCCACGTCTTCGATCCCGCGTTTACGCAAGGCTTCCGTCTCCGACCAGGTCGACCAGCAGGAATCGGTCCGCACCCGCGGCATTGCACGCAATGCTTCCACATCGCCCACCGCCCAGGCATTGGCCCTCGCCACCATTTGCGGTAAATCGCGATCTATCGAATCGAGCATTTCGTCCATGCACGCCAGTTCCCGCGAATTGATTCCCTCCTCGCGAAAATCGGCAATGGCCGCCTTTGGATCTTTGATCGAGAACTTCAGCGATGTGGGCGTGTACTGCATTTTGCGCTGCTTCATCACTTCGTCAATCACCGGCGACAGAACTTTTCCACCCAAGTCTGAACGCTTGACCGCAGCGGCATACAATTTCTGGGCGACAATCAAAGGACGCTCTTTCTCAATGCTCGAATCGCGACCAATATAGCGTTGCTTCAACGCCGCCCATCGTGCGTAGGCGGCAGGTGGCAACACTTCATCCAAGGTTCGACCGTCCGGATTCTTCTTCAATTTCATTGCCGACGGCAATAGCAGCATGCCTCAGAACAGACCGACATCTGGCCTGATCGCCACTCCGGGCGAGCCCAATATCTCATCCGCCTGTTCCAGCACCTCGCAGACTTCATCGGCTTTCCACTCGATGCCGCCGGGCAACGGTGAAACCGTACCGAGTATCCACAGCACATGGTCGCCTTTCGAAACCTTCCACATGCCGGGCCCCGGCTGCGCGCCGGCAACCACCACGGCATCCAGATCGCGTACCAGCGGATCGGCCACCGGCGATACGGCCGTCTGGGCAAACGACATGGCGGGAAACAACGCCCACAACAACGCAATCGACAGCACCCGCATTCGATTCCTCCCCATGACCTCCCGGCTGCGCGTGCAATCTAGGGAGTTTCGCCGGAATCCGCGTTAGCAATGCGTTGCTTCGATTTCTCCATGCAGCCGTCGGTGGACGAATGAAGCATGCGCCGCAAACGAAAAAGCCCGCACAAGGCGGGCTTCGTCGGAAATTGGTCGGGGTAGCCGGATTTGAACCGACGACCACTTGTCCCCCAGACAAGTGCGCTACCAGGCTGCGCTATACCCCGGTGTGGGTGGCGATTATAGCCGACTTTGCCGCGGCTTCCGCCGCGCGGTTCAGCGCCGCAGCAGCTGCAGGATTTCCTCCAGCTCCATCCTGACCTGCTTGACGATCTGGTTGCTCAGCGCCGATTCCTGGCGGGCGCCGTCGCCCTCCAGGCGCAGGCGCGCGCCGCCGATGGTGTAGCCCTGTTCGTAGAGCAGGCCGCGGATCTGCCGCACCATCAGCACGTCGTGGCGCTGGTAGTAGCGACGGTTGCCGCGACGCTTGACCGGCTCCAGGCTGGGGAATTCGGTTTCCCAGTAGCGCAGCACGTGCGGCTTGACGTCGCACAGCTCGCTGACTTCGCCGATGGTGAAGTAGCGCTTGGCCGGGATCGGCGGCAGTTCCCTGTTGCTGCCCGGATCAAGCATTGGCGGCGCCTCCGGCGAAGGCCTCGACGCGTTCCTTCAGCTTCTGCCCGGGGCGGAAGGTGACCACGGTACGCGCGGAGATCGGGATTTCCTCGCCGGTCTTCGGGTTGCGGCCGGGGCGCTGGTTCTTGCGGCGCAGGTCGAAGTTGCCGAAGCCGGACAGCTTGACCTGGCGGCCCTGCTCCAGCGCCTCGCGCAGCACGTCGAAATACGCGTCGACGAATTCCTTCGCCTCGCGCTTGTTCAGGCCGACTTCGTCGAACAGACGCTCGGACATTTCCGCCTTGGTCAGTGCCATCGCCTTCCCCAGTTCCTTTCCTGCCCTTCGCGGCGGCTCAGGCGCGGATCCTCGCGCCGTGTTCGCGGCCGATGGCCTCGACCACTCCCGCAACCACCGTCTCCACATCGCGGTCGGTCAGGGTGCGTGATTTGTCCTGCAAAATCAAGCCCATAGCAAGGCTCTTTTGACCCGATTCGACACCGCGACCGACGTATCGGTCGAACAGGTGAAGGTCGCGCAGAATCGGTCCCGCGGCGGCCTCGACGGTGGCGGCCAGTTCGGCCCAGACCACGCGCTCGTCGACCAGCACGGCCAGGTCGCGGCGCACGGACGGGAAGCGGGAAAGTTCGGCGGCACGAGGCAGGCTACGCACGGCCAGCGGGGCCAGATCGACTTCGAACGCGACCACTTCCGCATCCAGGTCCAGCGCGCGCTGCAGGCGTGGATGCAACTGGCCGATCCAGCCGATCTTCACCCCATCGCGATAGACATCGGCCGAACGGCCCGGATGACCGAAGCCATCGACGGACGGGCGGTATTCCAGCGCGGCGCCGGATGCCGCGGCCAGGCTGTCGAGGTCGCCCTTCAGGTCGTGGAAATCGACCTTGCGGGTGGCTTCGCCCCATTGTTCCGCCTGCGCGTCGCCGCAAACCGCGGCGGCAATGCGCAGGGTTTCGCGCGGCGCGGCGCCCTGCGGCTCAACGGCCGCGAACACGTTGCCGATCTCGAACAGGCGCACCCGCCCCGCCTGTCGCGCAACGTTGCGCTGCAAGGCGGACACCAGGCCCGGCAGCAGGCGCGTGCGCATTACCGCCAGTTCGGCGCTCAGCGGATTGGCCAGCGGTACCGCGCCATCTTCCGCGCCCCATTGCCGCAGCAGCGCGGCATCGACGAAGGCGTAGTTGACCGTCTCCAGGCAATCGCGCGCAACCAGTTGGCGGCGCAGGCTGGCCTGGTCCAGGCGACTTTCGCTGGGCGCGGCGATGCGCGCCGCACCGGCGGGCAGCGTGGTCGGAATGCGTTCGTAGCCGTGGATGCGCGCCAGTTCCTCGATCAGGTCTTCCTCGATGGCAATGTCGAAGCGGCGACTCGGCGGGACAACGTTCCAGCCTTCGGCCATAGCCGCGACCTGCATGCCCAGCGCGCGCAGGATGCGTTCGACTTCGGCATCGGCGATTTCGATGCCCAACACGCGGACGATGCGCGCACGCCGCAACGCGATGGTGGCCGGGCGCGGCAGCGCATCGGGCAACACCGCTTCAGTCACCGGCCCGGGCTTGCCGCCCGCCAGTTCGAGCACCAGCCGCGTCGCGACCTCGATCGCCTGCCGCGGCAATTCCGGATCCACGCCGCGCTCGAACCGGTGCGAAGCGTCGGTGTGCAGGCCCAGCTTGCGTCCGCGGCCGATGATCGCCGACGGCGCGAAATGCGCGGCTTCGAGGAACACGTTGCGGGTACTCGCGCCGACCTTGGTGTCCTCGCCGCCCATGATTCCCGCCAGGCCGACCGCACGGTCGGCATCGGTGACGACGAGGAACTGCGGATTGAGCTTCGCATCGTCGCCGTTGAGCAACTCCAGGCCCTCGCCATCGCGCGCCGCGCGCACGCCGACCGGCCCCTTCAGCAGGTCGCGGTCGTAGGCATGCATCGGCTGGCCGAGTTCCAGCATCACGTACTGGGTGATGTCGACCAGCAGCGACACCGGTCGCACGCCGCTGCGGCGCAGGCGTTCGGCCAGCCACACCGGCGTCTTCGCGGTCGCATCGACGCCTTCGACGATACGGCCGCAGTAGCGCGGCGCGTCGGCGCCGGCATCCAGTTCGATCTTCAGTTCCGAAGAAATCGCGGACGCCACCGGGCTCGCGTCGAACGGCACCACTTCGCTGCCGGTCGATGCGGCCACGTCGTAGGCGATGCCACGCACGCTGAAGCAGTCGGCGCGGTTCGGGGTCAGCTTGATCTCGATGCTGGCGTCCGGCAGGCCCAGATAGTCGGCGACCGGCGTGCCGACCGGTGCATCGTCGGGCAATTCCAGCAGGCCCGAAGCATCGGCGTCGATGCCCAGCTCCTTGGCCGAGCACAGCATGCCGTTCGATTCCACGCCGCGCAGCTTCGCCGTCTTGATCTGGAAGTCGCCGAACTTCGCCCCGACCAGCGCCAGCGGCGCGGCCAGGCCGGCGCGCGCGTTCGGCGCGCCGCAGACGATCTGCAGCGGCTCGCCCTGCCCGGCATCGACACGGCACACCTGCAGGCGATCGGCCTCCGGATGCTTTTCGGCCGACACGATCCGCGCCACGACCACCTTGTCCAGCGATTCGCCCAGCGCCGCGACGTCCTCGACCTCCAGGCCGATGGCGGTCAGCGTCGCCGCGAGTTCATCGCGCGAGGCCGTGGTCGGCACGTGCGCACGCAACCAGTTTTCGGAAAATTTCATGCGAATTGCCTCAGGAAGCGCACGTCGTTGTCGAAGAACGCGCGCAGGTCGCCGACGCCGTAGCGCAGCATGGCGAAACGCTCCACGCCCAGGCCGAAGGCGAAGCCGGTGTAGCGTTCCGGATCGATGCCGCAGGCCTTCAGCACGTTCGGATGGACCATGCCGCAGCCCAGCACCTCCAGCCAGCGCTTGCTGCCATCCGGCTGCTGCCAGGCGATATCGACTTCCGCGCCCGGCTCGACGAACGGGAAATAGCTAGGGCGGAAACGCATCTCGAAATCGCGCTCGAAGAACGCGCGGACGAATTCGGCCAGCGTGCCCTTGAGGTCGGCGAAGGTGGAATGCTCGTCGACCAGCAGGCCCTCGCACTGGTGGAACATCGGCGAATGGGTCTGGTCGCTGTCGCTGCGGTACACCTTGCCCAGCGCGATCATCCGCAGCGGCGGCTTGTGTTCGCCCATGTAGCGCACCTGCACGCCCGAGGTGTGCGTGCGCAGCAGGCGGCCGTCGCCGAAGTAGAAGGTGTCGTGCATCGCACGCGCCGGATGGTGCGGCGGGAAGTTCAGCGCTTCGAAGTTGTGCCAGTCGTCCTCGATCTCCGGGCCGTCGGCCATCTCGTAGCCGAGCCGGCCGAAGATGTCGGCGATGCGCTCCATGGTGCGGCTGATCGGATGCAGGCCACCGCGACCGCCGTTGCGGCCCGGCAGGGTCACATCGACGGATTCGCCGGCCAGTCGCGCATCCAGCGCGGCGGCGTCCAGTACCGCCTTGCGCGCTGACAGCGCCTCGCCGATGGCGTCGCGAGCGACGTTGATCGCCTCGCCGGCGGCCTTGCGCTGGTCGGCCGGCAGCGCGCCCAGCGACTTCAGCTGCGCGGTGATGCTGCCGTTCTTGCCCAGCAGGGCCACGCGCAGTTGCTCCAGCGCGTCGGGCGCACTTGCAGCGGCAATGTCGGCCAGCGCCTGTTTCGACAGCAGTTCGATTTCGCTCATTCGCCAGGAAACCCCGAAATTCTCGAAGTCGTCATCCCGGTTTGCGCAGGAACGACGGCGTTAAAAAAACAATGGGGAAGGACTTGCGCCCTTCCCCATGCGTTGTCAGCTTTTGTCCGCTGCTTTCGCAGAGGGAGCGACGGCTCAAGCCGCCAGAGCGCCCTTCGCCTTCTCGGCCAGGGCGGCAAAACCGGCCGCGTCGTGCACGGCGATGTCCGCCAGCACCTTGCGGTCCAGGGTGATGCCGGCCTTCAGCAGGCCGTTCATGAAGCGGCTGTAGCTCAGGCCGTTGATGCGGGCCGCCGCGTTGATGCGGACGATCCACAGCGAACGGAAGTTGCGCTTCTTCTGCTTGCGGCCGATGTAGGCGTACTGGCCCGCCTTGATGACCGCCTGCTTGGCGACGCGGAAAACCTTGCGGCGGGCGTTGTAGTAGCCCTTCGCACGGCTGATGATCTTCTTGTGACGACGACGCGCCGTCACGCCACGCTTGACTCGTGCCATGGTTCAGTCCTCCTCAGAGATACGGCAGCATGCGATCCAGACGGCCCGAATCTTCCTTGCGGATGATCTGGCCGGCGCGGGCTTCGCGCTTGGTCTTGGTCGCTTTCTTGGTGAGGATGTGGCTGCGGTTGGCCGAGCCTGCCTTGTACTTGCCGGAGGCGGTCTTGCGGAAACGCTTGGCCGCGGCCCGGTGGGTCTTGATCTTGGGCATGGGAATCCCTGCTTGGATTGTTTTCTGACTGGCTGGGTGGTGGCTATGCCACGCTTTCCGTCCTACCCGAACCGGCGGTTAAGTCCTTGATTCGACGAAGAATCAGGACGGGTTCCTTGGATCTGCCGCCGTTGCCGGCGACGGCCCCGGCGAACCGGGCCGCACATTATGCCAGCCACAGGTTTCCCTTGCAAATCAGCAGGTTCTCGCAGGAACGCCGACGCAACGGCAAAGGGCGCCTCGCGGCGCCCTCGTCTCGCCCCTGCTCCCTCCGCACTGTCGCGGATCGAGGAAGGCGGCCGGCCTTCCGCGCCCTTGGCGCGGAAGATCACTTCTTCTTCGGCGCGATCATCATGACCATCTGCCGGCCTTCCAGGCGCGGACGCGATTCGATGACGATGTCCTCGCCGAGGTCGGCCTCGATCCGGGCGGCCATCTCGCGACCCAGCTCCTGGTGGCTCATCTCGCGGCCGCGGAAGCGGATGTTGACCTTGATCTTGTCGCCGTCGATCAGGAATTCGCGCATCTTGCGCAGCTTGATCTGGTAGTCGCCCTCGTCGGTGACCGGGCGGAACTTCACTTCCTTGATCTCGACCTGCTTGGTCTTCTTCTTGGCCTCGTTGGCCTTCTTCTGCATCTCGAACTTGAACTTGCCGAAGTCCATGATCTTGCAGACCGGCGGTTCGGCGTTGGGCTGGATCTCGACCAGGTCCAGGCCCTCTTCCTCGGCCCGGGCCAAGGCTTCGTCGCGCGTAAGCACGCCGATCATTTCGCCGTCGCTGCCGATCACGCGCACGCGCGGCACGCGGATTTCGTGGTTCTTTCTGTTCTGCTTGCTGTCGGGGGTACTGATGTTGCGATCTCCACGGAGATAAGGAACCGGCCCTCGGGGGTCCGCGGGCCGGGACTGGCTACGCCGCTTGCTCGCTGCGCAGGCGCTCGGCGAAGGCGGCAACGCTCATTGTGCCCAAATCCTCGCCCGAACGCGTGCGCACGGCAACGGCGCCGTTCTCCTTCTCGCGGTCTCCGACCACCAGGAGGTACGGCACGCGCTGCAGCGTATGCTCGCGGATTTTATAGCCGATTTTCTCGTTGCGCAAATCCAGATCGACCCTGAATCCTTGATTTGCAAGGATTTTTTGCACTTCGGCGACGTGATCGGCCTGGGCATCGGTGATGTTCATGACCACCGCCTGGACCGGGGCCAGCCAGGCCGGGAACTGGCCGGCATGGTGCTCGATCAGAATGCCGATGAAGCGCTCCATCGAGCCGACGATGGCCCGGTGCAGCATGACCGGATGGCGGCGCTGGCTGTGCTCGTCCACGTACTCGGCGCCCAGCCGGCCCGGCATCATGAAATCGACCTGCATCGTGCCCAGCTGCCAGGTGCGGCCGATGGCGTCCCGGAGGTGGTACTCGATCTTCGGGCCGTAGAACGCGCCCTCGCCCGGCAGCTCCTGCCATTCGACGCCTGAGGCGCGCAGGGCCGAGCGCAATGCGTCCTCGGCCTTGTTCCACGTTGCATCGTCGCCAAGCCGCGAATCAGGGCGCAGGGCGATCTTGATCTGGATGTCGGTGAAGCCGAAGTCGGCGTACACCTTCAGCGCCTGTTCGTGGAAGGCGCGCACTTCGGATTCGATCTGCGCCTCGGTGCAGAACACGTGGCCATCGTCCTGGGTGAAGCCGCGCACGCGCAGGATGCCGTGCAGCGCGCCGGAGGGTTCGTTGCGATGGCAGGAACCGAATTCGCCGTAGCGGATCGGCAGGTCGCGGTAGCTGTGCAGGCCCTGGTTGAACACCTGGATGTGGCCGGGGCAGTTCATCGGCTTCACCGCGTAGGTCCGCTTCTCGGACTCGGTGAAGAACATGTTGTCCTTGTAGTTGTCCCAGTGGCCGGACTTCTTCCACAGCTCGACGTCGAGGATCTGCGGGCAGCGCACCTCGCCATAGCCGGTCTCGCGATACACGCGGCGCATGTACTGCTCGACCACCTGCCAGATCGCCCAGCCCTTCGGATGCCAGAACACCAGTCCGGGCGCCTCTTCCTGCAGGTGGAACAAGTCCTGCTGCTTGCCGATGCGGCGGTGGTCGCGCTTCTCGGCTTCCTCGATCCGCTGGATGTAGGCCTTGAGCTGCTTGTCGTCCGCCCACGCGGTGCCGTAGATGCGCTGCAGCTGTTCGTTCTTGGAATCGCCGCGCCAGTACGCCCCGGAGATGCGCGTCAGCTTGAACGACTTGAGGAAGCGCGTGTTCGGCACGTGCGGGCCGCGGCACATGTCCACGTATTCCTGGTGGCGGTACAGGCCCATCGCCGTCACTTCCGGGCCCATGTCGTCGATCAGGCGCAGCTTGTAGTCTTCGCCGCGGGCCTTGAACGTCTCGATCACTTCCGCGCGCGGCGTCATCTGCTTGACGACGTCGTAATCCTGCGCGATCAGTTCCTTCATGCGCTGCTCGATCGCGACGAGGTCGTCGGGCGTGAACGGGCGCTCGTTCCAGATGTCGTAATAGAAGCCTTCCTCGATCACCGGGCCGATCACCATCTTCGCGTCCGGGTACAGCTGCTTGACCGCGTGGCCGACCAGGTGCGCGCACGAGTGGCGGATGATCTCGACGCCTTCCGGGTCCTTCGGCGTGAGGATGCGCAGCGACGCGTCATGGTCGATGACGTCGCTGGCGTCCACCAGCCTGCCGTCGACCTGGCCGGCGACGGTGGCCTTGGCCAAACCGGCGCCGATCGACTGGGCGACCTGCATGACGGAAACGGGGCTGTCGAATTCGCGGCGACTGCCGTCGGGGAGGGTGATGTTGATCATTGGAACGCCGTGATTGGTGATTGGTGATTGGTGATTCGCAAGGGAATCGGCGTTTCGGGCTCTTTCGAATCACCAATCACCAATCACGAATCACCGCCCCACAAAAAAAGCGCCGCGAGGGCGCCTTTTCGGGTCCTCGGGCGGGTTCAGCGGTGGGCGGTGGTAGTGCTCATGTCGCACGCTCGGCCGGCGTTGCCGCGGGCCACCCGGTTCCGGTGGATGGATGGCGGCATGTTAGCGCATTCCGCCGGCACGCGCCGCCGCCACGTGGCATGATTCGGTCACGCCTGCAGGCGGCGGAGGGCCGCAGTGAAGCGCTCGCGAGACAAGGCCACATCGTTCGACATCGCCCATCTGGCCGGGGTTTCCCAGCCGACGGTGTCGCGCGCGCTGCGCGGCAGCCCGATGGTCAGCGAGGAGACCCGCCGGCGCATCCGCGCCATCGCCGAGCAGCTGAACTACAAGGTCGACAAGAACGCCTCCAACCTGCGCGCCCAGCAGTCCGGCACCCTGGCCCTGCTGCTGTTCGAGGACCCGACCCCGGACGACTCGCTGATCAACCCGTTCTTCCTGTCGATGCTCGGCTCGATCACCCGCGCCTGCGCGCTGAACGGCTACGACCTGCTGGTGTCGTTCCAGCAGCTGTCGACCGACTGGCAGGCCGACTACGAGGACAACCACAAGGCCGACGGCATCCTGCTGCTGGGCTACGGCGACTACCTGGAGGCCGTGCAGCAACTGCAGAAGCTGGCTGAACAGGGCACCCATTTCGTGCGCTGGGGCGCCGCCCTGCCCGGCCAGCCCGGCGTGTCGATCGGCAGCGACAACTTCCAGGGCGGCCACGACATCACCGCGCACCTGCTGGAACGCGGGCGCAGGCGCATCGCCTTCCTCGGCCATGCATCGAACCACTATCCGGAATTCCTGGAACGCCATCGCGGCCATGCCGAAGCGCTGCGCGAAGCCGGCATCGAGGTCGATCCGGCGCTGCAGGCGGATGCGATCACCACCGAGCAATCCGGCTACGAGGCGATGAACGGACTGCTGGCGCGCGGCGCGCGGCCCGACGCGGTGTTCGCGGCCAGCGACCTGATCGCCATCGGCGCGATGAAGGCGCTGCACGAGCATGGCCTGCGCGTTCCCGAAAACGTGGCCGTGGCCGGTTTCGACGACATCCCGATGGCCAGCTTCGCCAACCCCGGCCTGTCCACCGTGCAACAGGACACCAAGCGCGCCGGCGCGCTGATGGTGGAAAGCCTGATCCGCCTGATCGACAAGCAGCCGGTGGAGAGCCAGAGCATCCCCGTGAAGCTGGCGCTGCGGCAGTCGTCGCTGTGAAACCAGCCTGGTAGAGCCGGATTCATCCGGCTGCATTTGCCGCCTTGGCGAAGAGCAGCCGGATGAATCCGGCTCTACAAAGCAAGAACGGAAGCAGCCGAATGAAATCAGCGCCACGAGGCGGTCTAGGGCGCGCAGCGATCCTTGTGCGCCATGGAATACAGCAGTTTCTCGCGCAGCGGCTGCAAAGCTAGCGGCCGTTCCAGGAACAGCACGCGCACGCCGTGCGCCGGGACTTCCAGCGCCAGGCGGTCTCCCAGCTTCACCGTCTCGCCGCTGAAACCGTCGCGCCAGTCGCCCGCTTCGATCAGATCGTCCATGGCGATGGTCCGTGCCGCGTCGCCCTTGTTCAGCAGTACCAGCGCGGTCTGCGCCTGGCCTTCGTGCTCGTACACGCGGTAAAACGCGGCCTCGTCGCCCTTCAGCTTCAGGTTGAACTGCAGTCCGCGCTGCAGCGCCACCGAATCGCGACGCAGCGTGGCGATGCGCTTCAGGTTGCGATAGATCGCACCTTGCGGCGCCGCATCGATGCGCTCCTGCCCGTAGTAGTTGCGATTGCCGTCGTGCTCGGCGCGGCCGCGCATGAATCCGGCCTCCGAACCGTAATAGACCGCCGGGATGCCCCGCGCGGTGAACAGCCAGTTGTTGGCGTCGATGAAACCCTCGTCGGTGGCGTCCATCCGCGCCATGTCGTGGTTGTCGTAGAACGTCACCAGGTCGTACGGGTTCGCGTACGGGCCGTCCTCCAGGTAAAGCGCATCGGCCAGCTGGCCGAAGTCGCTGCCGGCCTTCTCGAACACCTGCTGCAGCTTTCCGCGCAGCGGGAAATCCAGCACGCTGTAGCCGCCGTTGCGCGGCAGCGTGTGCATTGCAATCGTCGCCGCGTCGTAGTTGAACGCCTCGCCGAACATGAAGAAGCCCGGCCGCTTCGCCCGGATGCGGTCGGCGAATTGCTTCCAGAACGCGTGCGGCATCCAGCCGATGGTGTCGACCCGCAACGCCGCTGCGCCTTGGTCGATCCACTGTTCGTAGGCGCCGGCCAGGTAGTCGAGCACCGCGGGATTGTTCTCGTTGAAGTCCGAAAGCTGGGCCAGCCCGCCGCCGGTGTTGTAGAACGCGTGCAACGGGTTGTGCTTCGGATCGAGTTTGTCCGGGTCGAGGTTCTGGTGGTCCGCGACCAGCTTGCCGTCCTTGTCCCAGACCTTGCCGAACTTCGGCTGCATCTTCGGCATCGAATATGCCGGCGAGCCGTGGTTGCCGACGATGTCCAGCACCACGTCGAGCTGCTGCCGCTTCATCGCCCGGGTGAAGCCGGCGAAGTCCAGGCCCTTGCTCGGCAGGTGTTCGTCCAGCTTGTAGAAATTGATGCCCCAGTAGCCGTGGTATCCGGTCTTGCCCCGGTCCTTGAAGAACGCATCGGAGCCGATCGGCGAACCGCCGGTGAACGCCTCGTCCGGATTGTCGACGATCGGCGTCACCCACACCGAGGTGAAGCCCATGCCGCGGATGTAGCCGGCGTTGTCGACGATGCCCTTGAAGTCGCCGCCGAGGTAACCGATGTTGTCGCCGTGCGCATCCGGCACCGGCCGGTCGAAGGTGCGCAGCGCCGGGTCCTTGCCGCCCTGGTCGCGGTGGTCGTTGGATGGGTCGCCATTGACGAAGCGGTCGGTCACCACGAAATACACCGACTCGCGCGCGAAGGGTTCCAGCGTGCCGTAGATGTCGGCGGCGGCGATGGCGTTGCCCGTGCAGAGCCCAAGCGCGATGGCGGCGATCAAGCGATGCGGGTTCATGCCGCCTTCTCCGTGTTCACGCGCGGCACCAGCAATACCGCGAAGCCCGCGATGGCCATGCTCACGCCGCCGATCAGCAGCGCGCTCATGGGTTCGTTATTGAAAAATGCTTTCAGGACGAGGCCCAGCACGATGCCCGCGACCAATTGCGGGATGACGATGAAGAAATTGAAGATACCCATGTACACGCCCATCTTGCGCGCCGGCACCGCGCCGCTGAGCAACGAATACGGGATCGCCAGGATCGCCGCCCAGGCGATGCCGATGCCGACCATCGGCAGCAGCAGCCAGTGCGGGTCGTGGATCCAGCGAAACGCCAGGAACGACGCGCCACCGACCAGCAGGCATGCCATGTGCGTCGCGCGCAAACCGATGCGACGACTGAGCGGCGCCAGCGCAAAGGCCGCCAGCGCCGAGAAGGCGCTGTAGGCGGCGAACAGCACGCCGACCCAGTTGGCCCCTTCGTTGTAGGTCGCCGAAGCGGTGTCGCTGCTGCCGAAGTGCACGCTGGTCACGGTCGGCGTGGTGTAGATCCACATCGCGAACAGGGCGAACCACGAAAAGAACTGCACGATGGCCAGTCGGCGCATCGTCACCGGCATGTGGCGCATGTCGGCGACGATTTCCCCCGCCGCGCCCAGCCGCCGCCCGCCACCGGTCGCCAGCAACAACAGGCCATAGGCCGCCAGGCCGCCCGCCAGCAGGTACAGCGATTTGCCCAGGGCGTAATGGCGCACCGCCAGCGCCAGCAGCAAGGCCGGCAACAGGAAGCATGCCGCCTCCATGGCGACCCGCGATCCGGCCGGCGCCGGATGCTGCGGGGCCATTTCACCGGAAGCGTCGTCGAATCGCTCCAGCTGTTCCGGCGGGTATTCGCGTGTCCGCAGGACGGTCCAGCCGATCGCCAGCAGCAGGACCACGCCACCGATGTAGAACGACCAGTGCAGGCTCGGCGGCAATTCGCCGGGCGGCGCGGTGTTGGCCACGCCGAGCCGCGCGAGGATTTCCGGCAGCAGG
The DNA here is from genome assembly GCA_039807145.1 of Pseudoxanthomonas sp. Lineage (GTDB taxonomy): Bacteria > Pseudomonadota > Gammaproteobacteria > Xanthomonadales > Xanthomonadaceae > Pseudoxanthomonas_A. Next base: position 20,540 of record JBDHQQ010000014.1, read on the forward strand.
TAGGCGATCACCGCACCGGCGCCGATGAAGAAGCTCTGCATCGCGTAGCCGCGGGTGCGCTGCTCCGGCGGCAACTGGTCGCCGACGAAGGCGCGGAAGGGCTCCATCGACACGTTGATGGAGGCGTCCAGCACCCACAGCATGATCGCGGCGAACCAAAGCACCGACGAATTCGGCATCACGAACAGCGCCAGCGTGGCGAGGATGGCCCCGACCATGAAGTACGGGCGACGGCGGCCCAGCCGCGTCCACGTGTGGTCGGACCAGTAACCGATGATCGGCTGCACCAGCAGGCCGGTCATCGGCGCGGCGATCCACAGGAACGCCAGTTCGTCCATCTGCGCGCCCAGGGTCTGGAAGATGCGACTCATGCTGCCGTTCTGCAGGGCGAAGGCGAACTGGATGCCAAAGAAGCCGAAGCACATGTTCCAGATCTGCCAGAACGACAAGCGCGGTTTGTGTTCCATCCCCTGCCCTGCATGCGAAGCCGCCGATCGCGGTGCGCGTATGTTGCGGGCAGGCCGCGACGATTCCATGCTGCACTGCAAACACGAAGCCATCGCCGTCGCGCACCCACGCATGGCACGCAATCGCGTTTTCCCCGCGGAAAAACGCCCTTCTTCCCGGAAACGCCAACACGACGCGCCTCGCGCCGTCTCCTCGGCCGCATACGTATTCATCCGCACCGCGCCACCGGGGTCGTGACGCTGCGCGGCCTCCATGGAATAGTGGCGCCCCGTTGCGCATCCGTGCGGCCGCGCGATCGAAACTACCGACCGGGAAAGGCAATGGCGACGAAACACTGGTGGCGTGGCGCGGTGATCTACCAGATCTACCCGCGCAGCTTCAGGGACACCGACGGCGACGGCGTCGGCGACCTGCCGGGCATCGTCGAGAAGCTGGACTACATCGCCGACCTCGGCGTCGACGCCATCTGGATCTCGCCGTTCTTCAAGTCGCCGATGGCCGACTTCGGCTACGACATCGCCGACTACCGCGATGTCGACCCGCTGTTCGGCAACCTCGGTGACTTCGACCGCCTGCTCGCCGGCGCGCATGCGCGCGGCGTCAAGGTGATGATCGACCAGGTGCTGAGCCATTGCTCGGACCAGCACGAATGGTTCCGGGAAAGCCGGCAGAGCCGCGACAACCCCAGGGCCGACTGGTACGTCTGGGCCGACGCGCGCGGAGACGGCACCCCGCCGAACAACTGGATGTCGCTGTTCGGCGGCGTGGCCTGGCGCTGGGAGCCGCGCCGCGGCCAGTACTACCTGCACAACTTCCTGTCCGCGCAGCCCGACCTGAACTTCCACAACCCGGAAGTGCGCACGGCCGTGCTGGACAACGTCAGATTCTGGCTGGACAAGGGCGTGGACGGCCTACGCCTGGATGCGATCAACTTCTGCTTCCACGACGCGCAGCTGCGCGACAACCCGGCCAAGCCGCCGGAAAAACGCTTCGGCCGCGGCTTCAGCCCGGACAATCCGTACGCCTTCCAGTACCACTACTACAACAACACGCAGCCCGAGAACCTCGGCTTCCTCGAGGACCTGCGCGCCCTGCTCGACCGCTATCCGGACGTCGCCGCACTGGGCGAGATCTCTTCGGAGGATTCGCTGGCCACCACCGCCGAATACGTCACCGGCCAGCGCCTGCACATGGGCTACAGCTTCGAACTGCTGACCGACGATTTCAGCGCCGCCTACATCCGCGGCACCGTGGAACGGCTGGAAGCAGCGATGCGCGAGGGCTGGCCGTGCTGGGCCATCTCCAACCACGACGTGCAGCGCGCGGTGACCCGCTGGGGCCGTGGCGACGATTCGCCGGCACTGGCCGCGCAACTGGTGGCGCTGGTCTGCTCGCTGCGCGGCTCGGTATGCCTGTACCAGGGCGAGGAACTCGGCCTGCCGGAAGCGGACGTGCCATTCGAGGCCTTGCAGGATCCGTATGGCAAGACCTTCTGGCCGAACTTCAAGGGCCGTGACGGTTGCCGCACGCCGATGCCATGGAACGGTGGTGACGGCGCCGGCTTCAGCGACGGCAAGCCGTGGTTGCCGATTCCACCCGAACATCGCCAACGCAGCGTCGCGACGCAGCAGGCGCAATCCGGATCGGTACTCAACCAGGTGCGCGGTTTCCTGCGCTGGCGCAATAGCCAGCCTGCCCTGCGTGTAGGCAGCATCCGTTTCCTCGACGCGCCTGAACCGGTGCTCGCCTTCGTCCGCGAATCCGACGGACACAGGCTGCTTGTCGCGTTCAACCTGTCGGCCGAGCCGGCCGCCTGGAACATTCCCGCCGATCTCGTGCCCGCGGCGGACGATGGCCACGGCCTGCTCGCCGGACATGTCGACGGCGCCGGATTGCACCTGCCGCCGCGCGGCGTGCTTTTCGCCGGGTTGGCGGCATAACGCCTGCCGTTCTCTCCACCACAGGCGCAACCTCGGCAGCCGGAAACGCCTGCGCGCTTCGGCGACTGCGATGGCGATTACAGTTCGCTTTTCTCCCCCGGCGCATGTGCGCCGGCGACCGCGCGCGCAAGAACGCGCCTGCATGTTTAACGCTTTCGTCATGAATACGTATGCAGGGCGATTTGTGCGGCATTTCGCGCGTCTACCATTGCCGAACGCTTGGAATCGCATCCGTTCCGCCAACGACCCGAGCCCACCCGGAATGTTCCGGGCCCATCACATGACAACATTCCTGGAGGGGAAAATGTCGCAACTCAAGCGCAACCTGCTGTGCGTCGCCGTGGTGTCCGCAATGGCGATGGCCGCCAGCGCACAGGCCCAGGATGCTGGCCAGGCCGGCAACGAAGACGCCGTCGATCTGGACAAGGTGAAGGTGGTCGGCATCCGTTCGGCCATCGAGAAGTCCATCGACACCAAGCAGACCTCGACCTCCATCGTCGAAGCCATCTCCGCGGAAGACATCGGCAAGCTGCCCGATTCCAGCATCGCCGAATCCATCGCGCGCCTGCCCGGCCTGACCGCGCAGCGCGAGCGCGGCCGCGCCACCCAGATCAACATCCGCGGTTTCAACGGCGACTTCTCCACGGCCACGTTGAACGGCCGCGAGCAGGCCAGCACCGGTGACAACCGCGGCGTGGAATTCGACCAGTACCCGTCCGAACTGCTCAGCGCGGTGGTGGTCTACAAGACCCCCGATGCGAGCCTGGTCGGCCAGGGCCTGTCCGGCACCGTCGACATGCAGACCGTGCGCCCGCTGTCGTTCAACGAGCGGGTGATGAGTTTCAACGCGCGCTACGACCAGAACAAGATCGGCGACAGCAAGGAAAACGGCAACCGCGCCAGCTTCACCTACATCGACCAGTTCATGGACAAGCGCCTTGGCGTGATGCTGGCCGTGTCGCACATGGACAGCCCGCAGCCCGGTTACCAGAACGAGGTCTGGGGCTGGGATCACCCGGGCGAGACGCCCGACGGCGTACAGGCGCTGGGCGGCGGCAAGCTGTACCGCTTCGACGACAACAACAAGCGCGACGGCCTGGCCGCCACCGTGCAGTTCAAGCCCAACGACGTCTACGAAGGCACCCTGGACTGGTTCTACTCCAAGTTCGAGAAGACCGAAGTCAAGACCGGCATGGAGTTCGGCACCTTCTGGGGCACGGGCCAGCTGCAGCCGGGCTACACGCTCACCGGCAACAACACCATCACCGAGAGCACCTGGGCCAACGTGCATCCGGTGGTGCGCATGGACAGCAATCCGATCACGGACAAGCTGAACTCGGTCGGCTTCAACAACAAGTTCCGCATCAACGACCACTGGACGATCAACGCCGACATCTCGACGTCCAAGGTCGATCGCGACATGCGCTTCCTGGAAACGTATGCCGGACCGGCCACCAACGGCGGCGCGACGGACGTGCTCGTCACGCTGGATCCCAGCCACAAGTTCTACAACTACGTGTACGACGCCGACCTGAGCGCGGCCAACCTGCAGCTGAAGGACAACGGCGGCTGGGGCCAGGACGGCTACCTGAAGGACTTCACGATCACCGACAAGCTGAACTCGTTCCGCCTGAATGCGATCCGCAGCATCGACGAAGACTTCCTCAGCAGCATCGATTTCGGCGTCAACTACACCGAGCGCACCAAGCGGAAGAGTTCGGCCGAGGCCAAGCTGTGCCTGCAGATCGACCCGGAGAACCCGGAAAACTGCCTGACCGGCACCAGCGCGTCGTTCCCCGGCGGCGACATCGGCTTCAACTTCGGCGGCATCGACCAGATGGGCTACATCGACGCCAACGAACTGCTGAATTCCGGCACCTACCAGCTGGTGCGCAAGTACCACCAGGACATCGCCGCCAAGAACTGGGGCGTCGAAGAGAAGCTGACCACGCTGTACTTCAAGGCCAGCATCGACACCGACGTGTGGGGCAAGCCGCTGCGCGGCAACGCCGGCTTCCAGCAGGTCCTGGTCAAGCAGAGTTCTGACGGCTTCAGCACGTTCTCCGGCAACCCGGCCGGCAGCGCGGATTCGGACGGCACCAGCTACTCGGTATTCCTGCCCAGCCTCAACCTGGGCCTGGAATTCCTGCCTGAAACCTTCGTGCGCTTCGGCGCGGCCAAGCAGATGGCGCGCCCGCGCATGGACCAGATGAAGGCCGGCATGGACGTGGGCATCGACGCCGCCCGCTCCAGGTGGAGCGCCGGTGGCGGCAACCCGAAGCTGAAGCCGTGGCTGGCCAACGCCTTCGACCTGTCGCTGGAAAAGTATTTCAGCACCGAGTCCGGCAACCGCGGCTACGTCGGCGCGGCCTGGTTCTACAAGGACCTGCTGACCTACATCTACCAGCAGAACGACCTGCCGTTCGATTTCGCCGGCTTCCCGCTTCCAGCGCCGGTTCCGGGCCAGGAGGTCTATCCGACCTCGACCGTCGGCGTGATCAGCCAGCCGGCCAACGGTGAAGGCGGCTCGCTGCATGGCGTGGAGCTGACCGCGTCGATTCCGCTGGACCTGCTGTGGAAGCCGCTGAACGGACTGGGCATCATCGCCACCTATTCGGATACCCGCAGCTCGATCCATCCGAATGGTCCCGGCACCAGCGAGCCGATTTCGGGCCTGTCGAAGTACGTGTCCAACGTGACCGCGTACTACGAGCGCGGCGGTTTCTCGATCCGCTACAGCCGCCGCACGCGCTCCGATTTCCGCGGCGAGACCCGCGGCCTCGGCGCCGACTACCAGACCATCAGCATCGCCGGCGAAACGGTGCAGGACGCGCAGGTGAACTACAGCTTCCCCGACAGCAGCGCGCTGAAGGGCCTGTCGCTGTACCTGCAGGTCAGCAACATCGGCGACGAACCGTTCTCGACCTTCAACGACGGCGACCCCAGCAACCGTCCGGTCAGCTACTTCGAGTACGGTCGCACCACCCTGGCGGGCTTCAGCTACAAGTTCTGAGCCCCGTTCCACAGGTGACCCCGGGCCCTTGCCTGCCGAGCGCAGGCAAGGGCTTTTTCTTCCCCTCGGTGCGCCGGTTCCGGCGGCAGGGCCGCGAAGGTTCCCGCCATGCGCTGCAGGTGCTATCATGCGCGCCCCCGCGAGGGGCAGATTCGGGCGGTTAGCTCAGCGGTAGAGCACTACCTTGACATGGTAGGGGTCACAGGTTCGAACCCTGTACCGCCCACCACCTCATCCAGCAGGTGGCAGAACGAACCCGGCCGGCGCGCCGGGTTTTCTTTTGCCGGGCGCCGAAGCCGCACTACAGGTTCAGGCTGGCCGCCTTCAGCTGCTGGATCTCGTCGCGCAGGCGCGCCGCGTCCTCGAATTCCAGGTCGCGGGCGTGCTGGTACATCCGCTGCTCCAGCGACTTCAGCCTGGCCGCCAGCTGCGCAGGCCCCAGCGCCGCATAGTCGGTCGCCTCCTCGGCCACGCGCCGCGCCTTGCCGCGCCCACGACCGCCGTCGTTGGCCGCTTCGCCGCGCGCGCCTTCGAGGATGTCGATCACCGGCTTGGCCACCGATTTCGGCACGATGCCGTGCTCGGCGTTGAACTCCAGCTGCTTCTCGCGGCGGCGCGAGGTTTCGTCCAGTGCGGTTTTCATCGAATTGGTCATGCGGTCGGCATACAGGATCGCCTTGCCGCGCAGGTGGCGCGCGGCGCGGCCGATGGTCTGGATCAGCGAGCCGCTGGAACGCAGGAACCCTTCCTTGTCCGCGTCGAGGATCGCCACCAGCGACACCTCGGGCATGTCCAGGCCCTCGCGCAGCAGGTTGATGCCGACCAGCACGTCGAACTTGCCCAGGCGCAGGTCGCGGATGATCTCGACGCGCTCGACCGTTTCGATGTCGCTGTGCAGGTAGCGCACCTTGACCCCATGCTCGCCGAGGTATTCGGTCAGGTTCTCGGCCATGCGCTTGGTCAGCGTGGTGACCAGCACGCGATCGCCCCAGGACACGCGCTCGTTGATTTCCGACAGCAAGTCGTCCACCTGGGTCGCGACCGGGCGGATCTCGACCTCGGGGTCGACCAGGCCGGTCGGGCGCACCACCAGCTCGACCACCTCGCCGTTCGACTCGCGCAGTTCGTACGGTCCCGGCGTGGCCGAGACGTAGATACTGCGCGGCGAACGCGCCTCCCATTCCTCGAATCGCAATGGCCGATTGTCCAGCGCCGACGGCAGGCGAAAGCCGAACTCGACCAGCGTCTCCTTGCGCGAACGATCGCCCTTGTACATGGCGCCGATCTGCGGGATGGTCACGTGCGATTCGTCGACCACCAGCAGCGAGTCCGGCGGCAGGTAGTCGAACAGGGTCGGCGGCGGCTCGCCCGGCGCCTTGCCGGTCAGGTGCCGCGAGTAGTTCTCGATGCCGCTGCAATAACCGACCTCGGCCATCATCTCCAGATCGAACTGGGTGCGCTGCGCCAGCCGCTGCGCCTCGACCAGCTTGTTCTGCGCGTACAACTGTTCCAGCCGCTCCTTCAGCTCGACCTTGATCGTCTCGACCGCGGCCAGCGTGCGTTCGCGGGTGGTCGCGTAGTGGGTCTTCGGATAGATGGTGTAGCCCTGCAGTTTGCGCAGGGTTTCGCCGGTCAGCGGATCGAACAGCGACAGGTTCTCGACTTCCCCGTCGAACAGTTCGATGCGCAAGGCCTCGACGTCGCTTTCCGCCGGGTGCACGTCGATGATTTCGCCGCGCACGCGGAACGTGCCGCGCTGCAGTTCGAATTCGTTGCGCGTGTACTGCAGCGAAGTCAGGTGGCGGATCAGCTCGCGCTGGTCGATGCGCTCGCCGCGCGACAGGATCAGGCGCAGCGACAGGTAGTCCTCGGGCGCGCCCAGGCCGTAGATCGCCGACACGGTGCCGACCACGATGACGTCGCGCCGCGACAACAGCGCCTTGGTCGCCGACAGGCGCATCTGCTCGATGTGCTCGTTGATCGAACTGTCCTTCTCGATGAAGGTGTCCGACGACGGCACGTAGGCTTCCGGCTGGTAGTAATCGTAGTAGCTGACGAAGTACTCGACCGCGTTGTGCGGGAAGAACGCCTTGAATTCGCCGTACAGCTGCGCGGCCAGGGTCTTGTTGTGGGCCATCACCAGGGTCGGCTTCTGCACCGCCTCCACCACGTTGGCGATGGTGTAGGTCTTGCCCGAGCCGGTCACGCCCAGCAGGGTCTGCTTGGCCAGCCCCGACTCGAAGCCTTCGACCAGCCGCTCGATGGCCTGCGGCTGCTCGCCGGCGGGCGAATACGGGGCGACGAGCTGGAAACGTTCGGGCATGGGGGCGGCCGGCAGGGGACATTCCAGTATAGCCGCGCCGCGTTCCGCACCCGTGCATCGCGGCGCCCCGGATGCCATGCCCCGGATCGCACGGATGTCTTGCCGCGGCGGGGCCGGGCCTGTTCGACACCGTTGCTAGAATGGCGCAACTCGTTCCGCAGGCCGCCGCCATGTCCGCATCGCTCACCGCCCATTACGCAGCCGAACTGGAAAGCATCCGCGCCCAGGGCCTGTTCAAGTCCGAGCGCATCATCACCAGCCCGCAATCGGCCGAGATCGAACTGGAAGACGGCCGCAAGGTGCTGAACTTCTGCGCCAACAATTACCTGGGCCTGGCCGATCACCCGGAAATCATCGCGGCGGCGAAACAGGCGCTGGACACGCACGGCTTCGGCATGGCCAGCGTGCGCTTCATCTGCGGGACGCAGGACCTGCACAAGCAACTGGAAAAGACCATCGCCGACTTCTTCGGCACCGAGGACACCATCCTCTACGCCGCGTGCTTCGACGCCAACGGCGGGCTGTTCGAACCGCTGCTGGGCGAGCAGGACGCGATCATTTCCGACGCGCTGAACCATGCCTCGATCATCGACGGCGTGCGCCTGTGCAAGGCGCAGCGGTTCCGCTACGCCAACTGCGACATGGCCGACCTGGAGAAGCAGCTGCAGGCTGCCGACGCGGCCGGCTGCAGGACCAAGCTGATCACCACCGACGGGGTGTTCTCGATGGACGGCTTCATCGCCCCGCTCGACGAGATCGTGGCGCTGGCGAAGCAGTACGGTGCGCTGGTGCACATCGACGAATGCCACGCGACGGGCTTCCTCGGCAGGACCGGACGCGGCTCGGCCGAGGTCAAGGGCGTGCTGGACCGGATCGACATCTTCACCGGCACCCTGGGCAAGGCGATGGGCGGCGCGCTGGGCGGCTTCACCACGGCCAGGCGTGAGGTCATCGAACTGCTGCGCCAGCGTTCGCGCCCGTACCTGTTCTCCAACTCGCTGCCGCCGCACGTCGCGGCGGCCGGAATCAAGGCCTTCGAAATGCTGGCCGCAGCCGGCGACCTGCGTGAGCAGTTGCAGGAAAACACCCGGCATTTCCGCGAGAAGATGACTGCCGTCGGTTTCGACCTCAAGCCAGGCGCGCATCCGATCAGCCCGGTGATGCTGTACGACGCGCCGCTGGCGCAGCGCTTCGCCGAGCGCCTGCTGGAAGAAGGCATCTACGCGATCGGCTTCTTCTTCCCGGTGGTGCCGAAGGGCCAGGCACGGATCCGCACGCAGATGAGCGCCGCGCACACCCGCGAGCACCTGGACCGTGCCATCGATGCGTTCACGCGCATAGGTCGCGAACTGGGCGTGATTGCAGTCTGAAAGCGTCGCGCACGCCGCGTTGCCGGCGTCCGTTCAATCGTCCTTGCGCGCCACCGCTACCGTGACGCCGCTGGCCTTCGTCGCCTTGGCCTTGGACTTGCTGGTCAGAGCCGCCTTGGAAGTCCCGCTTGCCCTGGCGCCTGTATTCGCCTTGGGCGCAACAACCTGCTTCCCCCGGGTTCCGGCCGGCCGCGTTCCGCCGTCGCTGGCGACCTTGGCCGCTTTCGCATCGCCGACATTCCCGACGACCCTGCCGCC
>JBDHQQ010000141.1:0-6310 GCA_039807145.1 Pseudoxanthomonas sp.
CAATCCGCCGCGTGGCAGGAAGGGCGTCGCCTCCGACCGGGCCACCGCGTCTCCGCGCTGACCCGGCGCCCGGGGGACGCACCGACAAGGCGGCTTCGGCCGCCTTTTTCGTTGCTGCGTATCCGGCACGGTATCCACGCCCGGCCCCACGCCCCGGGCGCACCCGGCGTCCACCATCATCGGCGCACCTGCGCCTGCCGCCAGCGCCGATGGAGCGGCGCGGGCGGCAGGTGATGCACCGCGTCACCGCGCGACCGCGCGGCCGTTCGCCGGCAGGTATCCGCGTACGGTGCCTGTCGTCCCCGCTACCAGGCGTCACCCCGGCCGCGCCCGGGTGATGCGCGCGCATAAAAAAACTCCCTCCCCGCTGGGCAGTCGGGGAAGGAGTTCCAGGTACAGCTTCAGCGCTGGATCAGATCAGCGGCGCCGGGGTGGCCGGAAGCGCGACCGGAGCCGCCTTCTTCTTGCGGGCAGCCGGCTTCTTCTTGGCAGCAACCTTCTTGGCGGCCGGCTTCTTGGCAGCAGCCTTCTTCGCGACCTTCTTCACCGCCTTCTTGGCGGTCGCCTTCTTGGCCGTAGCCTTCTTGGCGACCTTCTTCACCGCCTTCTTGGCGGTGGCCTTCTTGGCGACCTTCTTCACCGCCTTCTTGGCGGTGGCCTTCTTGGCAACCTTCTTCGCCGCCTTCTTCACCGCCTTCTTGGCGGTGGCCTTCTTGGCGACCTTCTTCACTGCCTTCTTGGCGGTCGCCTTCTTGGCAACCTTCTTCACTGCCTTCTTGGCGGTGGCCTTCTTTGCGACCTTCTTCACTGCCTTCTTGGCAGCAGCTTTCTTCGCGACCTTCTTCACCGCCTTCTTGGCGGCCGGCTTCTTCGCAGCTTTCTTCGTGGCCATTGGATGGCTCCTCGTCAGTGATCTATGGAATTGAAATGCCCAGTTGAAGCAAATCCGCGGTGTATCGCGGAGGACCGACGATGCGTCAGCCGCATCGTGACGGATACAGAAACACCCGCAACGATTCCCGCCACGGGTGCCATGTCTTGTTCGGGGGGTGTTTCGCGGAAGGAAGCGACTCCTGCTCCACCATCCGTGCAATCGTGGCGGACGTCCAGGTTGTGCTTCGCATCTGAATGTTGATCCGGCTCACTCGCTTCCGCAGCAAAGGTCTGCTGGGCGAAACCTAATCACGGTTTTTTTTACTGTCAACTACCCGCGCGCAACTTTTTCCGGAAAGCTTCACACCAACCGTGCCGGCAACGCCCGCCATTGCCGCCCGCACATCCGGCGACGCCGCCGCATGCACTGCGCACGCCATGTCGGCGCATGCGAAAAACACCGTAAAAAAAGCACTATTCGTTCGCGGCGCGCACGCACCGCGGCGCCGGGCGCACAAACGCCGACGCCGCGACCGCGGTTCCGGGCGTGTGAAAAAAAAATGGCGGCGCGACCTGGTTTGGTTGCGCCGCGAGCGTGCCCGCGCGCATCGCGGGGAAGGTTTTGCGCAAACAATCGGCGCCTGCCGGAGCCATCGCGGGCGTCCGCGCCGATCACGATGGTCGCCACCGGTTGTCGCTTCGCCGGGCGCCCGGGCATCGCGCGTGGACGCGCGCGGGCGACAACCGCACATCACCGAACCAGGCGATGGACGCCGCCGTCGCGGCGCCGACCGTGCGCGTGCATCGACGGCATGCCGGCCGGCGACACGCTGCCAGCGACGCGCGGCGATGAAAAAAGAAACGGCCGCACGAGGCGGCCGTTCCGTTGGGCGCGAAGCAACCGGATCAGTGGTCGTCGTTTTCCAGCAGCTCGGCGTAGTCGTCCGGCCCCAGCAGCTCGTTCACCTGCTCCGGCTCGGACATCTCCACGACGAACAGCCAGCCTTCGCCGTAGGCGTCCTCGTTGATGGTTTCCGGCTTGTCGGCCAGGGCTTCGTTGACTTCGACCACGGTGCCGGACACCGGGCTGTACACGTCGGAGGCGGCCTTGACCGACTCGACCACGGCGGCGGCGTTGCCGGCCTGCACCGTGTCGCCCACGGCGGGCAGTTCGACGTAGACCAGGTCGCCCAGCAGGCCCTGCGCGTGGTCGGAAATGCCGACGGTGACGCGGCCATTGCCTTCGACGCGGGCCCATTCGTGGGATTTGAGGAATTTGAGGTCGCCGGGGATCTCGCTCATGGAACTGCTCCGAAGAAACGGTGGACGGGGTGGATGCGTAGTTTAACGGACGGCGCGGGGCGGTGCCCCGCGCGGCCGCGGGATTGTCAGGCGTTGATGCCGGGCTGCGGCTGGCCGTCGCGCACGAACGGGAACTTGACCACGCGCACCGGCACTTCCTTGCCGCGGATGTCCACGCGCACCTCGCCCGGCTCGCCGGCCGGCACCCGGGCGAAGGCGATCGCCTTGCCCAGCGTCGGCGAGAACGTGCCGGACAGGATCTCGCCCTCGCCGTTGGCGGTGAGCACCTTCTGCCCGTGGCGCAGCACGCCCTTGTCGTCCATCACCAGGCCGATCATCTGCCGTGCGTTGCCGGCGGCCTTCTGCGCTTCCAGCACGTCGCGGCCGATGAACGCACGGCCCTCGTCGAGGGCGACGGTCCAGGCCAGCGCGGCTTCGTAAGGGGTGACGCTCTCGTCCATGTCCTGGCCGTAGAGGTTCATGCCGGCTTCCAGGCGCAGCGTGTCGCGCGCGCCAAGGCCCGCCGGCTTGACGCCCGCGGCCAGCAGCGCGTTCCAGAAGCCGACCACCGCCGCCTGTGGCAGCAGGACCTCATAACCGTCCTCGCCGGTGTAACCGGTGCGTGCCACGAACAGCGGCACGCCATCGACGGAAGCGACGTCCAGCGCGGCGAAGCGGCCGAGCTTGTCCAGCGCGGCACGGTCGCCCTCGGCGACCAGGCCGGCGACCAGCGCGCGCGCCTGCGGCCCCTGCACCGCGACGATCGCCAGGTCCTCGCGCTCGACCACTTCCACGTCGAACGCCGCGGCATGCTGGCGGATCCAGGCCAGGTCCTTCTCGCGGGTGGAGGCGTTGACCACCATGCGGAAGAAATCGTCGGCCAGGAAGTAGACGATCAGGTCGTCGATCACCCCGCCCTGCGCGTTGAGCATGCACGAATACAGCGCCTTGCCGGTGACCTTGAGCTTGTCGATCGAATTGGCCAGCAGCTGGCGCAGGAACTCGCGGGTGCGCGCGCCCTTCAGGTCGACCACGGTCATGTGGCTGACGTCGAACATGCCCGCGGCGCGGCGCACCAGGTGGTGCTCGTCGATCTGCGAACCGTAATGGATCGGCATGTCCCAACCGCCGAAATCGACCATCTTGGCGCCGAGCGAGCGGTGGGTTTCGTTGAGGAGAGTCTTCAGGGTCATGGCCGTTCCATGCGAGGAAAGCGGCCATTATCCCAGATGGCCCGGGCCGCGCCCATGGCGGCGCGGAACCCGCGCCGCCCTGCCTCAGGCGTCCTGCACCTTCAGCGTCATGCCGTCCACCGCCACCACCCGCACGCGGCTGCCGGCGGGCAGGTCCGGGCCGGCCACGACCCAGAACGCATCGTCGACCCTGGCCCGGCCGACGCCGTTGGCGATGGCCTGGTCCAGCACCACCACCCGGCCGATCAGCTGCTCGGCGCGGCGGTTGAGCAAGGGTTGGTCGCTGGGCCGGTCACGGCGGCGGAACCAGGTGCGGTAGATCTGGATCGAGACGAAGCTGAGCACCACGAACAGCACCACCTGGGCCAGAACGCTGAACCCGTCGAATGCCCACACCGCGAGGAACACGGCGGTGGCGGCAAAGCCCATCCACAGCATGAATGCGCCCGGCGCCATCGCCTCGGCGGCGAACAGCAGCACCGCCAGCGCCGCCCAGCCCACTACCTCCCAGCGCATGGCTCAGCGCCCCAGCGGCGGCGGGTTGCCGCGCGACGGCGATGCCTTGCGTTCTTCCTGCCGGGCAAAAGCCTCGCGGGCCAGTTCGGCGACACCGGCGATGGAGCCGATCACGCCGCTGGCCTCCATCGGCATCAGCACCAGCTTCTGGTTGGGCGAGCTGGCCAGTTCGCGGAAGGCTTCCACGTACTTCTGCGCGACGAAGTAGTTGATCGCCTGCACGTCGCCCTGGGCGATGGCCTCGGACACCATCGCGGTGGCCTTGGCTTCGGCCTCGGCCAGGCGCTCGCGCGCCTCGGCGTCGCGGAACGCGGCCTCCTTGCGGCCTTCGGCTTCCAGCACCGCCGCCTGCTTCTCGCCGTCGGCGCGCAGGATCTCGGCCTGGCGCAGGCCCTCGGCCTCCAGGATCTGCGCGCGCTTCTCGCGCTCGGCCTTCATCTGCCGTGCCATCGAATCGACCAGGTCGCGCGGCGGCTGGATGTCGCGGATCTCGATGCGGTTGACCTTGATGCCCCAGGGATTGGTGGCATGGTCGACCACGCTCAGCAGCTGCGCGTTGATGGTCTCGCGCTGGCTCAGCGATTCGTCCAGGTCCATCGAGCCGATCACGGTGCGGATGTTGGTCTGCACCAGCGCGATCATCGCCACCTCCAGGTTGGCGACCTCATAGGCGGCCTTGGCCGCGTCCAGCACCTGGAAGAACACCACGCCGTCCACCCGCACCACCGCGTTGTCCTTGGTGATGACTTCCTGGCTGGGCACGTCCAGCACCTGCTCCATCATGTTGACCTTGCGGCCGACGCCATAGACCACCGGGATCAGGAAGTGCAGGCCCGGCGACATGGTGTGGGTGTAGCGGCCGAAGCGCTCCACCGTCCATTCGTAGCCCTGCGGCACCATGCGCACCGTCTTGAACAGCACGATCGCACCGCCCACCAGTATCACCGCCGCGAGAAAAAAACCGCCGCCCATCAGTACGCTCCTTGTGAATTCGATTCGTCGGGTTGCCGGCCCGAGTATAGCCAGCCGGCGCCGGCTAGAACGGCAGCCGGCCGCGCAGTACCGCGGCGAACATCACCCAGTCGCCGACGAACGAATACAGCGGGTGGCTGAATGTGGCCGGGCGGTTTTTCTCGAAGAACAGATGCCCGGCCCAGGCGAAGCCGTAACCACAGCCCAGGGCGGCCAGTGCCCACGGCCAGCGCCCGCTCAACAGCGCCGCCAGCAGGCACAGCAGGGCGGCGGCGCTGCCCAGCACATGCAGCCGGCGGCAGGTGCGGTTGCGGTGTTCGCTCAGGTAGAACGGATAGAACTCGCGGAAGCTGCCGAAACGGGCCATGACGCATCCCTCGACGGGCGATGCGCGCAGCATAGCGCCCTAGGCCGCGCCGGCGCGGGGACCGGTCATGATCACGCCCATGCCGAGCAGGCACAGCCCGGCGCCGAGCAGGTCCCACCGGGTCGGCGCGATCCCATCCACGCGCCACAGCCAGAGCAGTGCGACACAGACATAGACGCCACCATAGGCGGCGTAGACACGGCCGCTTGCGGTGGGGTGCAGGGTCAGCAGCCAGGCGAACAGCGCCAGGCTGGCCGCCGCCGGCAACAACAGCCAGGCGCTGCCCTGCTGGCGCAGCCACAACCACGGCAGGTAGCAACCGACGATCTCGGCCAGCGCGGTCACCGCGAACAGCGCCAGGGTCTTGATCACGGCGCGTCCTGTTCCCCGCGCTTGACCGCCTGCCACAGCGCTTCCTGCTGCTCCAGGTCCAGCGCGGACATCACCTGCCCGCGCGCGGCGGCCAGCGCCTCCATGGCACGGAAGCGGCGCTCGAACTTGAGGTTGGCGCGGCGCAGCGCGCTGCCCGGATCCACCCGCGCGTGGCGGGCCAGGTTGGCGCAGACGAACAGCAGGTCGCCGATCTCGTCCTCCAGCCGCGCGTGGCGGCCGGGATGCGCGGCGCTTTCGAACTCGGCCTGCACCTCGTCGACCTCCTCGCGCAGCTTGTCCAGCACCGGCGCGACGTCGGGCCAGTCGAAGCCGGTACGCGCCGCGCGTTTCTGCAGTTTCAGCGCGCGCTGCCATTCGGGCAGGCCGCGGGCGATGCCGGCCAGCGCCGAGCCGTCGGTATCGCCGGCGTCGGCGCGCTCGCGCTGCTTGATCTGCTCCCAGTTCTCCACCACCTGGCCGGCGTCGTCGGCCCGGGCATCGCCGAACACGTGCGGGTGCCGGCGCAGCAGCTTGGTACTGATCGCCGCGACCACGTCGGCGAAGGCGAACGCGCCCTGCTCGCTGGCCATCTGCGCATGGAACACCACCTGCAGCAGCAGGTCGCCCAGTTCGTCCTTCAGCCCGCCCAGGTCGTTGCGGTCGATCGCGTCGGCGACCTCGTAGGCTTCCTCGATCGTGTACGGCGCGATGCTGG
>JBDHQQ010000142.1:0-6298 GCA_039807145.1 Pseudoxanthomonas sp.
CGATCCGCGCACTTGCCGTCGCGGCGATCGGGTTTCTCGACCGCAAAGCGGCCGTGCCGCTCGAACCGATCGCGCCGGATGCGGGATTCACCGCCGCGCGCGCCGCCTATGACGGCGCGGCCGCCGCCATCGAGGCGGCAAATGCCGTGATCCGTGCGGCCAACACCATCATCACCGACAAGAAGGGGTCGTCTCAGAAAACGGAAAATAAAGCACGCTAAGTGTGCACTGAGGCGGGAACGCTCATTGCAACGCCTTTGCTAAGGCTGATCCGATTCTGGACACCGCCTGGTTGCTTGCCGACATAGACGCTGCGGTTTGGGTGATGTAGATCGCCACAATGACGGCTGAACGCTTGGGCGGCCAGACAACGGCGATTATGGAACGTGATCCGTGACCACCTGCTCCCGACTTGTCCGCAATTTGCCAATCCCTCGGCAAGCCAGCGCGTAGCAAGGCATCGGCAACTTGATCCCCGAGCATCCATTGTGTCAGTTCGTTCCGAGCCGGAGCGGAGAGGACACCGTCGAGCAACAGTGTTTGCAGGCTCCGCGCTGCCGCAATTGGCGTTGTCGTGTCGCGTGCATCCCCCGGCGTGGCCTCGTTGAGTTCGGGTTCTCGCCGATCCAGGCGTGTCTTATCGTCACCGATAGACCGCATGAACGCGGTGAATGTCCGTGCCCCGCCGATTGCATCCAACGCCAAATTGGCCGCTGTGTTGTCACTGATACTGACGGCGGCCCTGCACAGCTCACGCAGGGTCAGCGTGCCGCCAGGTGGCACCCTTTCCGTCACGGGTGAGTATGTGACCAGCGCTGTGCGCTCGATCGGTATCGCCTGCTCCAGGTTCAGCTTGTGGCGGTCGGCCTGGGCCAGAACGGCCGCGCAGGAAAAGGCTTTATGCGTGCTGTTCAGCGGGAAGCGTTCGTCGCCACGATGCTGCCACGTCAGGCCGGAATCCGTATCGATCACCGCCACTCCGACCCTAGCCTGAAGCGTGGTCTCCTCTTGGGTTACAGCGAGGTCGAGGATTCCCGTATCCATGGCATATGCGGATGTGCAGATGAGGCCAACACATCCGAGTATCGCCACAGGGACAGAGAGAAAATGACATTGAAATTTCATAAGCATTAGATTTGTAGCGACGCCGGCACCCAGCGATACAGCGTCGGAATCGACACGCCGAGGTTCTTGGCCACGTCCCGCGGCGGCACGCCGCTAGCCAGCAGTTTCTTGGCCGACTCGATCTTACTGTCGGTCATCTTCGGCTTGCGGCCCCCTTTGCGGCCGAGTTGCTTGGCAACCGCCAGTCCGGCACGGGTGCGCTCGACGGTCAGCTCACGTTCCATCTCGGCAAGGCTGGCCATGACGTGGAAGAAGAAGCGCCCGGACGGCGTGCCGGTGTCGATGGAGTCGGTGAGGCTCCTGAACTGGACGCCTTGCTTGTGCAGCTCGCCGACCAGATCGACAAGTTGCTTGACCGAGCGGCCCAGCCGGTCGAGCTTCCAGACGACCAAGGTGTCGCCCTCACGCAGCATTTCGAGCGTTTTGCCCAAGCCCGGACGGTCTGCCCGTGTGCCGCTCACCTTATCCTCGAAGACCTTTTGGCATCCGGCCTTGGCCAAGGCTTCACGTTGCAGCTCAAGGTTCTGATCCTGCGTGGAAACGCGCGCATAACCGATTAGCATGGCTTGCCTTTTGCCCGGTCGATGCGTTCCTGCACCACCTGCATGGCTTCTTCGTGGGGGTAAGCCTTGACGGCGGGGTCGTTGGCATCCAGGCGCACGGCTGGCAGTTGCTTGAGCAATTCCGGTAGCCATTGCTGTACCGTCTCCCACACTACATCGAGGTTGATGTCGAAATAGCCGTGGGCCATGCGATTGCGCATATTGCGCATGCTGCGCCACGGCACGTCGGCATGCGCCTGGGTGAACTCGGCGTAGCCATCCATCACCTTCGTCGCAGCCTCGCCGATGACGATAAGGCTCATGATGACGGCCTGCTGGGTGCACTTGTCGGCCAAGAAGTCGTCCCTGGCCATCCCTTCCACGAAGCTGCGTGCATCGGTTGCGGCCTGCTGGATGTGGTCGAGGTAATCGGGCAGACGGTTCTCGCTCATACCGGCTGCGCCTCCGCGAGCACCTTGGCCCGGAACTTTGGCGGCAGGTCGCCAGGGGTCAGCAAATCGACGTCCACGCCGAGCAGCGATTTCAGTTCTTCTTCCAAATCGCCCAAGTCCAACAACGTGGCACCAGGCAAGGCATCGACCAGCAGGTCGAGGTCGCTGCCATCCCGGTCGGTGCCATGCAGAACCGAACCGAATACGCGCGGGTTCGCGGTGCGGAAGCGGCCTACTGCTTCACGCACCGCGCTTCGCTTCATGTCAAGCACAACGGACGGTCGCATGGGCATCCTTTCTTATCGAAACTCGTTGAGATGATATGCAATCAAGAATAGAATTTCAAGAACCATTTTCGAGAATCGCAATGCCTTGATTTCGCGTGCCGCGCCGGGCGCTTTGGCGGGCTTGTCACAAACCTACGTTTTCAAGAAGAAGGAAACCGCATGCCCCGCCGTTCGATCCTGTCCGCCGCCGAGCGCGAAAGCCTACTGGCGTTGCCGGACACCAAGGATGAGTTGATCCGTCACTACACGTTCAGCGAAAGCGACCTGTCCATCATCCGGCAGCGGCGCGGCCCGGCCAACCGGCTAGGCTTCGCCGTGCAGCTCTGCTACCTGCGCTTTCCTGGCGTCATCCTTGGCGTCGATGAGCCGCCGTTCCCGCCCTTGCTGAGACTGGTCGCCAACCAGCTCAAGGTCGGCGTCGAAAGCTGGGACGAGTACGGCCAGCGGGAACAGACCCGGCGCGAGCACCTGGTCGAGCTGCAAACGGTGTTCGGCTTCCAGTCCTTCACCATGAGCCACTACCGGCAGGCCGTCCAGTTGCTGACCGAGCTGGCCATGCAGACCGACAAGGGCATCGTGCTGGCCAGCGCCTTGATCGAGCATCTGCGGCGGCAGTCGGTCATTCTGCCTGCCCTCAACGCCGTCGAGCGGGCGAGCGCCGAGGCGATCACTCGCGCCAACCGGCGCATCTACGATGCCTTGGCCGAACCGCTGTCGGATGCGCATCGCCGCCGCCTCGACGATCTGCTCAAGCGCCGGGACAACGGCAAGACGACCTGGCTGGCCTGGCTGCGCCAGTCACCCGTCAAGCCCAATTCGCGGCATATGCTGGAGCACATCGGACGCCTAAAGGGGTGGCAGGCGCTCGACCTGCCTTCCGGCATCGAGCGATCGGTGCACCAGAACCGCCTGCTCAAAATCGCCCGTGAGGGTGGCCAGATGACGCCCACCGATCTGGCCAAGTTCGAGCCGCAGCGGCGCTACGCCACCCTGGTGGCGCTCGCCATCGAGGGCATGGCGACCGTCACCGACGAAATCATCGACCTGCACGACCGCATCCTGGGCAAGCTGTTCAACGCCGCCAAGAACAAGCATCAGCAGCAGTTCCAGGCATCCGGCAAGGCGATCAACGCCAAGGTGCGGCTGTTCGGGCGCATCGGCCAGGCGCTGATCGAGGCCAAGCAAGCGGGCCGCGATCCGTTCGCCGCCATCGAGGCCGTCGTGTCTTGGGATGCTTTCGCCGAGAGCGTGACCGAGGCGCAGAAGCTCGCCCAACCCGAGGACTTCGATTTCCTGCACCGCATCGGCGAGAGCTACGCCACGCTGCGTCGGTACGCGCCGGAATTCCTCTCTGTGCTCAAGCTGCGGGCAGCGCCCGCCGCCAAGGACGTGCTCGACGCCATCGAGGTGCTGCGCGGCATGAACAGCGACAACGCCCGCAAGGTGCCCGCCAACGCACCAACCAATTTCATCAAGCCACGCTGGCAGAAGCTGGTGATGACCGACAACGGCATCGACCGGCGCTACTACGAACTGTGCGCGCTGTCGGAGATGAAGAATGCGCTGCGCTCCGGCGACATCTGGGTGCAGGGGTCGCGCCAATTCAAGGATTTCGAGGACTATCTGGTGCCGCCCGCAAAATTCGCCAGCCTCAAGCAGGCCAGCGAATTGCCGCTGGCCGTGGCCACCGACTGCGACCAGTACCTGAATGAACGGCTGACGCTGCTGGAAACGCAGCTTGCGGCCGTCAACCGCATGGCGCTGGCGAACGAGCTGCCGGACGCCATCATCACGGAGTCGGGCCTGAAGATCACGCCGCTCGATGCAGCGGTGCCCGATACCGCGCAGGCCTTGATTAACCAGACCGCAATGGTCCTGCCGCACGTCAAGATCACCGAATTGCTGCTGGAGGTGGACGAATGGACGGGCTTCACCCGGCACTTCGCGCACCTGAAATCGGGCGACCTGGCCAAGGACAAGAACCTGCTGCTGACCACGATCCTCGCTGACGCGATCAATCTGGGCCTGACCAAGATGGCGGAATCGTGCCCTGGCACGACCTACGCCAAGCTGGCGTGGCTACAAGCCTGGCACATCCGCGACGAGACCTATTCGACGGCGCTGGCCGAGCTGGTCAACGCGCAATTCCACCATCCCTTTGCTGAGCACTGGGGCGATGGCACCACGTCATCGTCGGACGGCCAGAACTTCCGCACCGGGAGCAAGGCCGAGAGTACCGGCCACATCAACCCGAAATACGGCAGCAGCCCAGGGCGGACGTTCTATACCCACATCTCCGACCAGTACGCGCCGTTTCATACCAAGGTCGTGAACGTCGGCGTGCGCGACTCGACCTACGTGCTCGACGGTCTGCTGTACCACGAATCCGATCTGCGCATCGAGGAGCACTACACCGACACGGCAGGCTTCACCGATCACGTTTTTGCGCTGATGCACCTGCTTGGCTTCCGCTTCGCGCCGCGCATCCGTGACCTGGGCGACACCAAACTCTACATCCCGAAGGGCGAAGCCGCCTACGACGCGCTCAAATCGATGGTCAGCAACGACCGGCTGAACATCAAGGCTATCCGCACCCATTGGGAAGAAATCCTGCGGCTGGCCACCTCGATCAAGCAGGGCACGGTGACGGCCTCGCTGATGCTGCGCAAGCTCGGCAGCTATCCCCGCCAGAACGGCCTGGCTGTGGCGCTGCGCGAGCTGGGACGCATCGAGCGCACGCTGTTCATCCTGGACTGGCTGCAAAGCGTCGAGCTGCGCCGCCGTGTGCATGCCGGACTGAACAAGGGCGAGGCGCGCAACGCGCTGGCCCGCGCGGTGTTCTTCAACCGCCTGGGCGAAATCCGCGACCGCAGTTTCGAGCAGCAGCGCTACCGGGCCAGCGGCTTGAACCTGGTGACTGCCGCCATCGTGCTGTGGAACACTGTCTATCTGGAACGGGCCGCGAACGCCCTGCGTGGCCACGGCCAGGCCGTCGATGACGCCCAGTTGCAGTACCTGTCCCCGCTGGGCTGGGAGCATATCAACCTGACCGGCGATTACCTCTGGCGCAGCAGCGCCAAGATCGGCGCGGGCAAGTTCAGGCCGCTACGGCCACTGCAACCGGCTTAGCGTGCTTTATTTTCCGTTTTCTGAGGCGACCCCCTGAAGTCCTCGAGGTGCTTCCCGTGATGTCGGAACCCGTCGACCTCCAGCGCTATGCGCGCCTCGGGCAGCGCCACATCGAGCCGGTAGCGCCGGCCCGGTACGGCGCCCTCGAACTCGCGCACCGCGGTGGGCCATCGCGCCACGACCGCATCCCAGAGCAGATCGTGCGGCGTCGGCCCCGAGCGCGACGAAGGTGGCCTGGCAGGCTGGCGTCGGCTGTCCGCTGAACCGGGCGCAACGGCCGACGCCTCGCGCAGCGCGAGCTTTTCTTTGGCCGGGGACAGCGGGGTCACAGACGCGATGCGCCATGCACCGCGACCGAGATCCTCCAGTGATCGAAAACGAAGGGACATGGGCAATCATCAGTCACATAATAGCCCTATCAAATCATGTTTGCTACGTCGCGCAAGTGCCGTTAGTCGTCGCGATTGTGACTTTAGCCAGCGACTGTTCACGATAACGACTATTATCATGAACAGAGGCCGTCTAAGGATACCCGCCAGCAATTACAAAAAATTGGAGATGGTTGGCGCGATGCGGGATGAGCCGCAAACCCAGTAGCGGCGCGGAATCGGGTCGGCGCCAAATTGGGAAGTGTCCATATATTTGACACGCCCAGGGCCAGGCATCGCCCCTCACCGAACGCACTGACAAGACCAAGTACATCCGAAGATGTACATCGCCCCCGACCTGGCCTAAAGTTCATACGCTGTACATCCTTGCTGGA
>JBDHQQ010000143.1:0-6273 GCA_039807145.1 Pseudoxanthomonas sp.
CAGCACGCCACGTTGAAGAACGGCACGCGGGTGATCCTGGCCGAGCGCCACGACATCCCGGTGGTGCAGCTGAGCTACCAGTTCGGCGGCGGCTACAGCGCCGACCATGGCCGCAAGCCGGGCACGGCCGCCTTCACCCTGGGCCTGCTGGACGAGGGCGCGGCCGGCATCGGCGCGCTGGAGTTCGCGGAAAAGGCCGATGCACTGGGCGCCAACCTCGGCGCCGGCGCGTCGCTGGACGGCAGCAGCGTGTACCTGTCCGCGCTGAAGGAAAACCTGGATCCCTCGCTGGCGCTGTACGTCGACATGCTGCGCCGGCCCGATTTCGATCCGAAGGAGATCGAGCGGGTCAGGGCCAGCTGGATCGCCGGGATCAAGCAGGAAAAGGCCCGCCCCTCCGCCCTGGCCAACCGGGTGCTGCCTGGCCTGTTGTACGGCGCGGGCCATCCCTACGCCGCGCCGGCCACCGGTACCGGCACCGAGGATTCGATCGCCGCGCTGACCCGCGACGACCTGGTCGCCTTCCAGCGCGACTGGCTGCGTCCGGAGAACGCCACCCTGATCGTCGTCGGCGACACCACGCTGAAGGAAATCCTGCCGCTGCTGGACAAGCACCTGGGCGACTGGAAGGGCGAAGGCGCGGCGCCGGCCGCGGTGGCGCTGCCGGCGGCGGCGCTGCCGGCCACGCCGCGGGTGTTCCTGCTCGACCAGCCCGGCGCGGTGCAGGCCAACATCTACGCCGCGCAGCTGGTGCCTTCGACCCAGGACCCCGGCGCGACCCGCTTCGACATCGCCAACAGCGTGCTGGGCGGCGAATTCTCCTCGCGCCTGAACATGAACCTGCGCGAGGACAAGCACTGGGCCTACGGCTCCTACAGCGGCTCCAGCGGCGCGCTGGGCCAGCGCACCTGGCGCGCTTCGGCGGCGGTGCAGATCGACAAGACGGTCGAATCGATCGGCGAGCTGCGGCGCGAGATCGCCGACTACGCCACCGGCAAGGCCCCGCCCAAGCCGGCCGAGGTGGCGAAGATCCAGGCCACCGAGATCCGCGGCCTGCCCGGCGCCTACGAAACCGGCGCCGCGGTGATGGGCACCATCGCCGGGATCGTCCGCTACGACCGTCCCGACGACTACGTGTTCAAGCGCAAGGCCGAAATCGAGGGCATGAGCGTCGACCAGGTCGCCGCCGCGGCGAAGACCCTCAAGCCCGAGGCGCTGACCTGGGTGGTGGTCGGCGACCTGGGCAAGATCGAGGCCCCGGTGCGCGCGCTGAAGCTTGGCGAGGCGACGGTGCTGGACGCGGACGGCAAGCCGGTGAAATGAGGCAGGCGGGGGTGGTGCGGCCGCTTTCCGCCGGCCACCCCCGTTCCATTCATTCCGCATCCGCCAGAATCCCCGCCATCCACGCCAACCGGACAAACCCGATGCGCATCCTCCTGCTCGCCGCTTCCGTCGCCCTGCTTCCCGCCTGCACCTGGGTGCAGCTGAACCCCGCGGCCCGGCCGGTCAAGGTGATCGCCGCCGGCGCGGCCCCGGCCGGCTGCGAGCAGCGCGGCGAGGTGTCGGTGTCGGTCAAGGACAAGGTGGCGTTCTATGAACGCAACAATCTACGGGTTCGCGACGAACTGGAGACCCTCGCGCGCAACGAAGCGCCCGGCATCCAGGCCGACACCATCCAGCCGCTGGGCCAGCCGGTCGACGGTGCCCAGCGGTTCGCCGCATACCGCTGCGGGCGCTGACCGGCCCGTAAAGGTGCGGTGAAGGCCAGGAACGAGTACCCTAGCCGATCCTCGGCCCCCATCCGGGCCCGTATCGGCGGCACCCCCATGCTTTTCAACAACGTCTCCATCGCGGGGCTGGCGCACATCGACGCGCCGCATACCCTGACCTCGGACGAAATCAACACCCGCCTGCGTCCGACCCTGGACCGGCTGGGCATCCGCATCGACGTGCTCAACGACATCGCCGGCGTGCATGCGCGTCGCCTGTGGGACGCCGACATGCAGGCCTCCGACGCCGCCACCCTGGCCGCCCGCAAGGCCCTGGACGACGCCGGCATCGGCGCCGACCGGCTGGGCCTGCTGGTCAACACCTCGGTCAGCCGCGACTACCTGGAACCGTCCACCGCCAGCATCGTCTGCGGCAACCTGGGCGTGTCCGAGGATTGCCAGACCTTCGACGTGGCCAACGCCTGCCTCGCCTTCATCAACGGCATGGACATCGCCGCGCGGATGATCGAGCGCGACGAGATCGACTACGCCCTGGTGGTGGACGGCGAGACCGCCAACCTGGTCTACGAAAAGACCATCGAGCGGATGAACGCGCCCGGCATCACCGAAGCGCAGTTCCGCGACGAACTGGCCGCGCTGACCCTGGGCTGCGGTTCCGTCGCCATGGTCCTGGCGCGCCGCGAACTGGCCCCGGAAGCCCCGCGCTACAAGGGCGGCGTGACCCGCTCGGCGACCGAGTGGAACAA
Organism: Pseudoxanthomonas sp.; assembly: GCA_039807145.1. Lineage (GTDB taxonomy): Bacteria > Pseudomonadota > Gammaproteobacteria > Xanthomonadales > Xanthomonadaceae > Pseudoxanthomonas_A. The sequence goes on from JBDHQQ010000143.1 coordinate 2,477, forward strand.
GCTGTGCCGCGGCAACCTGGACCGCATGGTCACCGACACCCGCACGCTGCTGATCGAAGGCATGAAGCTGGCGCAGAAGACCTTCGTCGCAGCCAAGGTCGCGCTGGGCTGGGCGGTGGACGAACTGGACCAGTTCGTCATCCACCAGGTCAGCCGCCCGCACACCCAGGCCTTCATCAAGGCCTTCGGCATCGACCCGAAGAAGGTCATGACCATCTTCAACGAACACGGCAACATCGGCCCGGCCAGCGTGCCGATCGTGCTGAGCAAGCTGAAGGAACTGGGCCGCCTGAAGAAGGGCGACCGCATCGCCCTGCTCGGCATCGGCTCCGGCCTGAACTGCACGATGGCCGAGGTGGAGTGGTAAGCCCTTCGACGGGCGCGCGAAAGGGCCGGCTTGCCGGCCCTTTTTCATTGGAGCCGTTCGCGATTCCCGGCGATGGCATGTCGTCGCTTTGAACGACAGCCTGCGGCCGGTTAGCCTGATGCATCGGCGGCTGGCATCGTGGGGCAAGGGTTCGCATGCAACTCTACGCAGGAACAACCCGGGATTTCGTCCGCGCCGCCACCCACAATGCGATCGCGAGCCGACTGGCCGACGCGTTCCTCGCCCACTTCAGGTACAAGCCATCCGACGCGGAGTACCGGTCATGGCAGAACTCGCTCCGGGCCTTGTCCAGCGTGATAGAGATCGGCCAACTGGGTGACAACGGCATCTTGCTCGAGTACCAGCTTCCGCTGTCGTCGCTGCGGCTGGATGCGATGATCACCGGGCGCGACGGCGTGCGCGAACAGGCGGTCATTGTCGAGTTGAAGCAATGGGACCGCACCGCGATGGGCAGTGCCGACGATCTGCTGCAGACCTGGGTCGGCGGGAACCATCGCGATGTGCTGCATCCCTCGGTGCAGGCGAATCAGTACCGGCGCTACCTCATAGACGCGCACGAGGCCTTCCAAGGCGAGCAACGGGTTTCATTGGAGGCCTGCGCCTACTTGCACAACTATCTCCCCGCGACGGAAGATCCATTGTTCAACCCCGGCTCGGAAGCCGTGCGCAGGATCGCACCGGTATTTACCGGGGAAGATACTTCCCGCCTTGCCGAACACCTGTCGGCGCGGCTAGGTGGAGGCGGTGGCGAAGCGGTGCTGCAACGCATTGCGCAAAGCCGGTTCCGCCCCGCGAGGAAACTGCTCGCGCACGTCGCCCAGGTCATCCGGGAAGAGCCGGCATTCGTGCTGCTCGACGAGCAGCAGGTGGTGTTCAGCCAAGTCTGCGCCGCGGTGGAATCGGCGATGGCCGACCACCGCAAGCATGTCTTCGTGGTGCACGGTGGGCCGGGCACGGGGAAGTCGGTGCTGGCACTGAATCTGCTGGCGGCGTTGACGGGCAAGGGCGTGCATGCGCGGCATGCCACCGGCTCCAAGGCCTTCACCCGCACGCTGCAAAAGATCATGGGCAAGCGGGCGGCGCAGAATCTGAATTATTTCAACCAGTTCATGCAGGCGGGCAGGAACGAGATCGACGTGCTGATCTGCGACGAAGCCCACCGCATACGCAGCACCAGCAACCATCGCTTTACCCCCACGGACCGTCGCTCGGATCGTCCGCAGCTGGAGGAACTGATGGACGCCGCCAAGGTTTCGGTTTTTTTCGTCGACGACCGCCAGGTGGTGCGCCCGAACGAAATCGGGAAGTCCCCGCTGATAAAGGAATACGCCGACCGCATGGGCTGCGTATTGCACGAGAACGTGCTGGAGGCGCAGTTCCGCTGTGCCGGGTCGGAGGGCTTCGTGAACTGGGTCGACAATACCCTGGCGATCCGCAAGACGGCCAATGTCCTGTTCGACCAGACACAGGAAAGCTTCGAATTCGCCATTCTCGACAGCCCCGAGCAGCTCGACGCGCTGATCCGCAGCAAGGCCGCGGAAGGGCACGCCGCACGATTGGTGGCCGGGTACTGCTGGCCGTGGTCGAAGGAGCTGGCGGCTGACGGCGGCCTGAAGCGTGACGTCAGGATCGGAGGCTTCGAGCGCCCATGGAACGCACGTCCGGACATGGCGGGCATGCCGAGCGGCGTGCCCAAGGCGGATTTCTGGGCCTACGATCCGGCGGGGTTGGACCAGGTCGGCTGCATCTACACGGCGCAAGGTTTCGAGTTCGACTACGTCGGCGTTATCTGGGGCCGCGACCTGCGTTTCGACCCTGTTGCCGGCGACTGGATCGCGGACCCCGCCCATTCGCATGATCGTTCGCTGCGCGGTGCTCACGATGCATTGGCCTCGCTGATCAAGAACACCTATCGCGTGCTCTTGTCGCGTGGCATGAAAGGTTGCTACGTCTATTTCGAGGATGAAGCCACCCGCAATTTCGTCCGCAGCCGTACCGAGCACCTCGGCTTGTCGCCCATGCCGGCATCCGGGGTCGAACCGCGGCAAAGGCCGGTCGAAGCGCCACTGGATACCCGTCCTTTCGTCGTGATGCGTGCCCGTGACGTCAAGCCCTGGGAAAACGCGGTGCCATTGCTGGACCTGAAGATCGCCGCGGGCGACTTCAGCGATGCGCAGTCGCTGGAAGAGGATGCGATTGAGTGGGTTGCATTGCCGGACCACATCCGGATACGCCCCGGTCTTTTCGTCGCGCAGGTGATCGGCGAGTCGATGAATCGCCGGATCGCCAATGGTTCATGGGCCCTGTTCGCCATGGATAACGGCGGAAGCCGGCAGGGCAGGGTCGTGCTGGCCGAGCGGCGGGATCCGGATGATGGAGATGGCGTCGCACGCTATACGCTGAAACTTTACGACGCGCGCAAGTCGGAGGGCATGGAGGGCATCGTGTACCAATCGGTGACCCTGCGGCCAGACAGCACGGACCCGCGCTATCAGCCGATCGAGCTCGATCTCGATGATGTCGATCGTCCACGTATCATTGCGACCCTCGTCACGTCCCTGTTCTGAAATGAACCTTCCCGGTTATCCGTTTTCGCCGAATCGCTTCGAAGCCCGCCCCGGTATCACGCTGTCCTACCTCGACGAAGGCCCGCGCGATGGCGAGGTCGTGGTGATGCTGCATGGCAATCCGTCGTGGAGCTATTACTGGCGCAACCTGGTTTCCGGCCTGTCGGACAGGTATCGCTGCATCGTGCCGGACCACGTCGGCATGGGTTTGTCGGACAAGCCCGGCGACGACAAATACGAATACACATTGCAGTCGCGCGTGGACGATCTCGGGGCGCTGCTGCAACACCTGGGCATCGATGGTCCGGTGACGCTGGCGGTGCACGACTGGGGCGGGATGATCGGCTTCGGCTGGGCCTTGCGCGATCCGTCGCGGGTGAAGCGCCTGGTCATCACCAACACCGCCGCATTCCCGCTGCCGGCGGCCAAGCGCTTCCCGAAGCGGCTGGCGATGGGCCGCGATTCGCGCGTGGGCGGCTGGCTGATCCGCCGCTTCAACCTGTTCGCGCGCGGCGCGGCGCGCTTCGGCACCGTGCGCTCCCTGCCGAAGGACGTGCGCGAAGCCTATGCCGGCGTTTACGACGGCTGGGAAAACGCCATCGCCACGCTGCGCTTCATGCAGGACATCCCGCTGGGCGAGGGCGACGCGGCGTGGCCGCTGCTCAAGGCCAGCGAGGCCGCGCTGCCGGGCTATGCCGACCGGCCGGCTTTCCTCGGCTGGGGCCTGAAGGACTTCGTGTTCGACCGGCATTTCCTCGATGGTTTCCGCGCCGCGCTGCCGAAGGCGGAAGCCATGGCGTTCGACGATGCCGGCCACTACGTGCTGGAGGACAAGGCCGAAG
>JBDHQQ010000144.1:0-6270 GCA_039807145.1 Pseudoxanthomonas sp.
CAATCCGTGCCGGCGCGTCGTCTGCGTCCGCTGGCGGTCGCGCTTGCGGCCGGCTTGCTGACCGTTGCCACCGGTCTGGCCGCTGCGGACACGCCCAGGCCCGCCCGCGACGAAGCCGCCTTCATCGAGGCCCTGCTGGGCAAGATGACCCTCGAAGAAAAGCTGGGCCAGCTCAACCAGCCGCCCGGCCCGGACAACCGCACCGGCCCGCAGGCCGAGGCCGGCGGGCTGGACCAGGTGCGGCGCAGCGAAGTCGGCTCGTTCCTCGGTTTGCACGGCGCCGCGCGTACCTGCCAGTACCAGAAGGTCGCGGTGGAGGAATCGCGGCTGGGCATCCCGCTGCTGTTCGGCGGCGACGTGATCCACGGCTTCCGCACCGTGTTCCCGCAATCCATCGGCGAAGCGGCCACCTTCGACACGGCGGCGGTGGAGAAGGCCGCGCGCATCGCCGCGATGGAAGCCACCGCGCACGGCCTGCACTGGACCTACGCGCCGATGGTCGACATCGCCCGCGACCCGCGCTGGGGCCGCATGTCGGAAGGCTCGGGCGAGGATGTCTACCTGGGCGAGGCGCTGACGCGTGCGCGGGTGCGCGGCTTCCAGGGCGACCTGAAGCGCGACGACGAGATGCTGGCCACCGCCAAGCACTTCGTCGCCTACGGCGCGGCCGAAGGCGGGCGCGACTACAACGTGGCCGACATGTCCGAACGCACCTTGCGCGAGGTGTACCTGCCGCCGTTCAAGGCCGCGGTCGATGCCGGGGTGGAAACGGTGATGGCCTCGTTCAACGAGGTCGATGGCGTGCCGATGCACGCCAACGGGCCGCTGATCAACGGCGTGCTGCGCAAGGCCTGGGGCTTCGGCGGGCTGGTGGTCAGCGACTACACCGGCGTGTGGGAACTGGAGAAGCATGGCGTCGCGGCCGACGACACCGCGGCCGGCATCCTCGCGCTGGAAGCCGGCGTGGACATCGACATGGTCAGCGACATCTATCGCAGGTCGCTGCCGGCGGCGGTGCGCGCCGGCAAGCTGCCGCAGGCGACCGTGGACGAAGCGGTGCGCCGATTGCTTCGGCTGAAATACAAGTTGGGCCTGTTCGATGATCCGTACCGCTTCTGCGACGTCGAACGCGAGCGCGAGCGCACGCTGCGGCCCGAGTTCCGCCAGGCCGCGCGCGAGGTCGCGCGCGAATCGCTGGTGTTGCTGAAGAACGAAGGCAGTACCTTGCCGCTGGCGAAAGGCAAGCTGCGCAGGCTGGCGGTGATCGGCCCACTGGCCGATTCGCAGCGTGAAATGCTGGGCAACTGGCCCGGCGACGGCCGCCCCGAAGACGCGGTCACGCCGCTGCAAGGCCTGCGCGACGCGCTGGGTCCCGGCGTCGAAGTGATCCACGTGAAGGGTGCGGACATCGACGGCAGCGACACGTCCGGCTTCGCCGAAGCGGTGGCCGCCGCACGCGAAGCCGACGCGGTGGTGCTGTTCATCGGCGAATCGGCGGCGATGAGCGGCGAGGCCAGCAGCCGTACCAACATCGACTTGCCCGGTATGCAGCAGCAGCTGGCCGAAGCGGTGCAGGCCGCCGGCAAGCCGGTCGTCGCGGTGGTGTTCAGCGGCCGCGCGCTGACCCTCGAACCGCTGTCGAAGACCGTTCCGGCGATCGTGGCGGCCTGGTTCCCAGGCGTGGAAGCCGGCAACGCCATCGCCGACGTGCTGCTGGGGGACTACAACCCGTCCGGCCGCTTGCCGGTGACCTTCCCGCGCAACGTCGGCCAGATCCCGCTGTACTACGACCACAAGAACACCGGCCGCCCGATTCGCGTCAATGCCGACGGCAAGGAAGAGAAGTACACCTCGCGCTACCTCGATTCGCCGAACACGCCGCTGTATCCGTTCGGCTGGGGCCTCAGCTACACCGCGTTCCACTACGGCGCGCCCAAGCCGAAGCAGGCCAAGATCGGCGTCGGCGACAGCCTGCAGGTCGCGGTCACGGTGACCAACGCCGGCAAGCGTGCCGGCGACGAAGTGGTGCAGCTGTACGTGCGCGACGACGTGGCCAGCGTGACCCGCCCGCTGCGCCAGTTGCGCGGCTTCCAGCGCGTGCACCTGAAGCCCGGCGAATCGAAGACGCTGGACTTCACCCTGAAGCCGGACGACCTGGCTTTCCTCGGCGCGGACATGCGCAAGCGCGTCGAGCCGGGCACGTTCACCGTGTTCGCCGGCGGCAATTCGGATGCGACCGCGCAGGCGACGTTCGAGGTAGTGGCAAAGTGAACCGTGTGCGCCGGACCGGCGGCGGCCTGCTGTGGCTGTGGCTGGTCCTGGCGTGCGGTCATGCCACGAGCCCGGTGCGCGCGGCGGACAGCGAACGCCTGCGTGAATCGCTGGACGCGGGCTGGCGTTACGCCGACGGTCCGCAGACGGGTGCCGAAGCGGTCGGCTTCGACGATGCGGGCTGGCAGCCGGTGGCGCTGCCGCATACCTGGAACGCCGCCGACGCTTTCGACAAGCGCCAGCCGTATCGTCGCGGCGAAGGCTGGTACCGGCGCACGTTGACCCTAGCGCCGTCGCTGCGCGGCAAGCGCCTGTTCGTCCGCTTCGAAGGCGCCAACCAGGTGGCGGAAGTGTTCGTCAACGGCCATCGGCTGGGCCGCCACGTCGGCGGCTATACCGCGTTCGCATTCGAACTGACGCCGCACCTGCGCTTCGATGCGCCGAACCTGCTGGCGGTACGCGTGGACAACCGCCACGACCCCGACATCCCGCCGCTGGATGCGGACTTCACCTTCTACGGCGGCCTGTACCGCAACGCCTGGCTGGTCGCCACCGATCCGGTGCACGTCGATGTGCTGGACCACGCCTCGCCGGGCGTGTTCGTCGACACGCCGCGGATCGACGGGCACGGCGCGACGGTGCGCGTGCGCGGCACGCTGGCCAACGATTCGGGCGAAGCGCGCGCAGTGGAACTGGTGCACCGGATACTGGATGCGGAAGGGCGGGAAGTGACGCGCATGCGCTCGCGGCTGCGCGCCGCCGCCGGCGCCCGTGTGCCGTTCGCGGTCGAAAGCGCGACGATCCGTTCGCCGAAGCCGTGGTCGCCAGAACAGCCGTACCTGTATCGGCTGGAAACCGAAGTCGTCGAGGCGGGCAAGACGCGGGACAGGGTGGGCGTGCGTTTCGGCATGCGCAGCTTCCATTTCGATCCGCAGCGCGGCTTCATCCTCAACGGCCAGCCGACGCCGTTGCACGGCAGCAATCGCCACCAGGACCGCGCCGGCTTCGGCAATGCGCTGAGCGACGCGCAGCACCGCGAGGACATGCGGCACGTCAAGGACACCGGATTCAACTTCGTGCGGCTGGCGCATTACCCGCAGGCGCAGGCGGTGCTGGATGCGAGCGACGAGCTGGGGCTGGCCGCGTGGGAGGAAATCCCCGTGGTCAACCTGGTCTCGGCCACGCCGGCGTTCGCCGAAAACGCCGAACGCATGCTGGTGGAGATGATCCGGCAGCACTACAACCATCCTTCGGTGGTGATGTGGGGCTACATGAACGAGGTCATGCAGTTCCGCCCGAAGCCGGAGCCGCCCGGCTACGACGCGTGGCTGCTGGCGCTGGCCCGCCGGCTGGAGGCGCGCGCGCGGGCGGAGGACCCGTTCCGCGCCACCGCCACCGCGATTTCATTCAACGAGATCGACAATGGCAGCGGCTTCCAGGACATCCCGCAGGTGCTGGGACTGAACCTGTATTTCGGCTGGTACTACCGCGACCTGGAAGGACTAGGGCCGTGGCTGGACGCGTTCCACGCGCGCCACCCGCAGCGTCCGCTGTTCGTCAGCGAATACGGCGCCGACAGCGATGAGCGCGTGCGTGCGCGCAACCCGGTGGCATTCGATTTCAGCGCCGAGTACCAGCAGCGCTTCCACGAACGCAGCTTCGCGCAGATGGCGCAGCGGCCGTGGCTGGCGGGCACGGCGGTGTGGAACCAGTTCGATTTCGGCTCGGCCGGCCGGCAGGACAGCAAGTTCGGCCTGAACCAGAAGGGCCTGCAGTTCCACGACCGCACGCCAAAGGACGTGCTGTATTACTACCGTGCCCGATTGCGCGCCGACCCGGTGCTGCACATCGCCGCGCACGAATGGACGCGGCGCGCGGGCAGCCGCGCCGGGGATGCCGTGCAGCAGGTTGCGGTGTATTCCAACCTGGACGAAGTGGAACTGCTGCACAACGGTGCATCGCTGGGCAAGCTGCGGCCGGACAACGCCGTGGCGCGCTTCGGGGTAACGCTGGTCGATGGCGACAACCGCCTGCTGGCGCGCGGCGTGCGCGATGGCAAGGTGATGGCGGATGAAGTGCGCGTGGCCTACCGCGACCGTGCGCCGTTTTTCCGTTCGAACCGTTCCACGGTGCGCGAGATCGCGGTGAATGCCGGTGGGCATTACGACGTGGTGGGCGGCGACGGCGTGGTCTGGGAAGCCGGGCGCGACTACGTGCCGGGAAGCTGGGGCCGCGTCGGCGGCCGGTCCGTACTGACCCACCATCGCATCTTCGGCACCGATCTGGATCCGCTGTGGCAGGACACCTGGGCCGGCGCCGACGCCTGGCGCTTCGACGTGCCCGATGGCGATTACGAATTGCGCCTGGGCTTCGTCGAAGTCGAGCATGAAGCGCGGGGCGCGCGCGTATTCGACGTGCAGGTCAACGGCCGGACCTGGCTGCGCGATCTGGACCTGGCGGCAGCGGGCGGCCGCTACGTGCCGGTCGAAAAGACCACGCGCGTCCGCGTGCGCGGTGGCGGAGGACTGACGATCCGTTTCCCCGCCAGGATGGGCGAGGGCACGGTCAGCACGCTCCGGCTGCGCCGGCTGTAGCGCCTGCGATTACGGCAGCACCCCGGCCTTGCGCAGGAACGCCTCGATGGCCGCATAGGCGCGGTTTTCCTCTTCGACGCTGAAACCGCCGTGGCCGCCGCCGTCCACCGTGACCAGCGCGTTGGCCACGCCGGCGCGATCCAGCCCCTGTTTCAGGCGCTGCGCCTGCGTGTAGGGCACCAGCTTGTCCCGGTCGCCATGGATGCTGATCACCGGCGGCAGGCCGGGGCGCACGTAGGTCAGCGGCGACACGCGCCTAGCGATGGCTTCGCGGTCGGGCTGCGCGCCCAGCCAGCGCACGGCATATTCCTTCCTGTCGGGGCCGTCCAGTTCGTCCGCGACGTCGGTGATGCCGTACCAGTTGACCACGGCGGCCACGCGGATCTCGTCCTGTCCGGCGCACTGCCGGTCCAGCCCGGCCGAAACCGGCAGCATGGCCGCGATCAGCGCCAGGTGGCCCCCGGCCGAATGGCCAGACAGCACCACGCGCTGCGGATCGATGTGGAAGTCCTGCTGCCGCGACAGCGCATAGCGCACCGCGCAGCGCACGTCCTCGACCGCCGCGGGCGCCAGCGCGGTGCCGGCCATGCGGTATTCCACGTTGACCACCGTCCAGCCCATCGACAGGTAGGGCAACAGGTAGGGCATGGACGGCATCTTGGCGCCGCTGACCCAGCCGCCGCCATGGAAATAGATCAGCGTCGGGGCCGGGCCGCCCTTGCCGGCCACGAACACGTCCATCTTCAGGTCCTGGCCGCTGGCGGTGCCGTAGACCACGTCGGACAGCACGTAATGCGACTGCATCATCGACACGCCGTGACGCATGGCCGCCGACTCCTGCGCGAAGGCGGCAGGGCACGACAGCGACAGGCAGAGGAGAAGCGGCGCGAACTTGCGTGGACCAAGGTGCGGCATGGGGCCTCCAGGAAGAAGCTTGCGGTGGGTGTCAGGTGGCCACGGCGTTGCGGCGGGCCGGAATGTTGCTTCGCAGCATCAAATCACTTCGGTTTCACCATCCAAAGCATTGATTCCACTGAATCCGGAAGCCGGCCTAACGAGGGCTTTACATTTGGATTTGTAAACGATTACATTCCGAAAAGCGAATTCGTATGCATCCCGCGGAGGGCGGTCGATGACACGGAGCAGGACCATCACCATCAAGGACGTCGCGCGCGAGGCCGATGTATCGGTGGCCACCGTGTCGCGCGCCTTGAATGGCCACGACAACGTGGCCGAGCCGGTGCGCCGGCTGGTGATGGAAACCGCTTCGCGACTGCGCTACCAGCCGCATGCCGCCGCGCGCAGCCTGAGCAGCCGCCGCACCCAGACCATCGGCGTGGTCCTGCCCGACCTGCACGGCGAATTCTTCTCCGAACTGATCCGCGGCATCGACCAGGTGGCGCGT
>JBDHQQ010000145.1:0-6230 GCA_039807145.1 Pseudoxanthomonas sp.
GCGGCGGCGCTGACCCGCAACGACCGCGAGCGCGCGCGCATGCGCACCCGCGCGCAGGCCTGCACCGCCGCCAGCGGCTGACGATCGCGGCACGCGCCGGGCATGGCGCGCCGCACGCGTGCGAACGACAATGCGGCGTCCGCCGTATCTCCCGTGCCGAGCCCAGATGCCCCCGATCATCTCCATCCGCGGCCTGACCAAGACCTACGCTTCCGGATTCCAGGCGCTGAAAGGCATCGACCTGGACATCGAGCGCGGCGAGATCTTCGCCCTGCTCGGGCCCAACGGCGCCGGCAAGACCACCCTGATCGGCATCGTCTGCGGCATCGTCAACGCCAGCGGCGGCACGGTGCTGGCCGATGGCCACGACATCGGCCGCGACTATCGTGCGGCGCGTTCGAAGATCGGCCTGGTGCCGCAGGAGCTGCACACCGAGGCGTTCGAGAGCGTGTGGGCATCGGTGCGCTTCTCGCGCGGGCTGTTCGGATGCAGGCCGGATCCGGCGCACCTGGAGCGGGTGCTGCGCGACCTGTCGCTGTGGGACAAGAAGGACAGCAAGATCGCCGCGCTGTCCGGCGGCATGAAGCGGCGCGTGCTGATCGCCAAGGCGCTGGCCCACGAGCCGTCGATCCTGTTCCTCGACGAGCCCACCGCCGGCGTGGACGTCGAACTGCGCCACGACATGTGGAACATGGTGCGCGGCCTGCGCGGGCGCGGCACCACGGTGATCCTGACCACGCATTACATCGAGGAGGCCGAGGAAATGGCCGACCGCATCGGCGTGATCAACCGCGGCGAGCTGGTCGTGGTCGAGGACAAGCGCACGCTGATGCGCAAGCTGGGCAAGAAGCAGCTGACCCTGACCCTGCAGGCGCCGCTGATGGAGGTTCCACCGGCGCTGCGCGACCTGCCGCTGGAACTGGCCCACGACGGCGCGGCGCTGGTCTACACCTTCGACGTGCAGGCCGAAGAGACCGGAATCGCATTGCTGTTGCGGCGATTGGGCGAGCAGGGCATCGACTTCAAGGACCTGCATTCCAGCGAAAGCTCGCTGGAGGACATCTTCGTCGGCCTGCTGCGGGAGGCGCGCGCATGAGCCGTGCAGCGTTCAACTGGCCCGCGGTGAAGGCGATCTACCGCTTCGAGATGGCGCGCACCTTCCGCACCCTGACCCAGTCCATCGCCTCGCCGGTGCTGTCCACCTCGCTGTACTTCGTGGTGTTCGGCGCGGCCATCGGCGCGCGCATGGGCGCGGTCGAGGGCGTGAGCTACGGCGCCTTCATCATCCCCGGCCTGATCATGCTGTCGCTGCTCAACGAGAGCATCTCCAACGCATCGTTCGGCATCTACATGCCGAAATGGTCCGGCACCATCTTCGAACTGCTGTCGGCGCCGGTGTCGTTCGTCGAGGTGGTGCTCGGCTACGTCGGCGCGGCGGCGACCAAGTCGCTGATCCTGGGGCTGCTGATCCTGGCCACCGCGCGGCTGTTCGTGCCCTACCAGATCGCGCATCCGCTATGGATGGTCGCCTTCCTGCTGCTGACCTGCGTCGGCTTCAGCCTGTTCGGCTTCATCATCGGCCTGTGGGCCGACGACTTCCAGAAGCTGCAGGTGATTCCGCTGATGGTCGTCACCCCGCTGACCTTCCTCGGCGGCGCGTTCTATTCGATCAACATGCTGCCGCCGCTGTGGCAGAAGATCGCGCTGTTCAATCCGGTGGTGTACCTGATCAGCGGCTTCCGCTGGAGCTTCTACGGCGTCGCCGACGTCGCGGTCGGCGTCAGCATCGCCGCGATCCTCGGTTTCCTCGCCGCCTGCCTGCTGGCCGCGTGGTGGATCTTCCGGACCGGGTACAAGATCCGGACCTGATGCGCCGCGGCGGGCGCGGGCCTCAGCCCGCGGCGGGCGTCTTGAAGTAGGGCACGACCTCGCCCTTGATCTTCAGGGTGATCGGGTTGCCGCGGCGGTCCAGCGCCTTGCCGGCCTGCACGCGGATCCAGCCTTCGCTGACGCAGTATTCCTCGACGTTGTTGCGCTCCACGCCGTTGAAGCGCACGCCGATCCCGCGCGCCAGCGCGTCGGCATCGTGGTAGCGGCTGTTCTCGTCCACGGCGAGTCGGTCGGGCGGGGTATCGGTCATGGCGGCGTCGGAAAGTGCACTGGGCGGGCGCGCAGTTTACCGCTCATGCCGCTTCGCCGCGCCCCTGCGCCTTGGCATTGCGGATCACCGCGCGCAGCAGTTCACGGTCGCGGTGGCGGGAAATGGAGACCGCGCCCAGCGCGATGGCCCGCTCGCGCAGCGGCGCGGGCAGGTCGTAGTGCGCCCCGCTGGTCTTGTTCTGGAACGCGCGGCGCGGGACATCCAGCGCGTCGGCGAAGGCGTGCAGTTCCGCCAGGGTGTCGGCCATCAGGTGCGCCCAGCGCTGGCCGCGCCACGGGAAGACCGCATCGTCGACGTAGACGGTCATCGGTTATGCCGCCGGCCGCCGCCGGATCGCGCCGCCTGTGCACGGTGGCGCGAAGCAATGCGTGGCGAAAACGCGGCGCGGATCCATGCGCCAAGGATAGCGGATGCGTGCGCGGCGCGGGCCTTCAGTCGGCCATTTCCGCTGCGGCCTCGCCGCGCTGCAATGGATCGGGCAGCGCTTCGTCTTTCCCGACGAACGACAGCGACACGGAATTCAAGCAGTGGCGCTCGCCAGTCGGCGGCGGGCCGTCGGGGAAGACGTGGCCCAGGTGGCTGCCGCAGCGCGCGCAGACGACCTCGGTGCGGACCATGCCGTGGCTGGTATCGCGGATGCGCCGGACATGCGCCTCGTCGAACGGGCGGAAGAAGCTCGGCCAGCCGGTGCCGGAATCGAACTTGGCGCTGGAGCGGAACAGCGGCAGGCCGCACAGCGCGCAGCAATAGACGCCTTCGCGCTTGTTGTCGAGGAAGACGCCGCAGAAGGGCGCTTCGGTACCGTGTTGCAGCAGTACGCGGCGCTGCTCGTCGTCCAGGCCTTCGACCAGCGTCGCGCGCTGGCTCGCGGTTGGTGGGTTCAGGTCGAAGGCGACCACTTCAATGTCCGTTCGCCACGCGCTGCGCGCGCAGGTCGCGGCGCGTCCAGTCGTCGATCATGCGCTTCTCGTAGCGCAGCGAGTCGCTGTCATTCAGCGGTGCGCCGCCCATCAGGAAGGCCGTATCGCTCAACTTGCGCTCGTTCTGCGCGATCACCTGTCCGTTCGCGTCGTACAGCGTGTAGTTCAGGCTCAATCGCGGCGGATAGATGTCGCGGACCATGCGCACATGCTGCATGTTCGGCCCGCGCCACGGTTCGTAGCGACCGGCGCGCTGGATGTCGGTGATGGTGATCTCGAGCTTCTCGCCCGGCGCCAGCTGTTTGGCGGCGCTGGTGCGCGCGTACTGCGCCAGCTGCCGCACCCAGTCGCCGCGCTCGGCTTCCCAGCGGTTGCCGCTGTTGCGGATTTCGCTGAACTGCGCCGGATCGGTCCATGACACGCTGACCGGTCCTTCCTCCGGCAGGCTGCGCGGCTGCTTCGGATCGGTCACGGTCGAAGCCGCCTGCACCGAGAACGCCAGCACGGCGCCGAGCAGGGCGACGGCAAGGCGGAATTTCGGATGCGTCGATTTCATGGCAGGCTCCCGATGCGGGTTCGTCACGATCATGCGCCCGCGTCCCGGGCTTCGCAAATCCCGGATGCCATGCCGTTGCAATGGATTCAGCCATGCGTTCGCGGCCGGTTCATCCCGGGTCGCGGACTGCGAAACGGCGCAGGAAATTCGCCCGGCCGGGTAGAATCCGCGGTCCCCGCACCCGCATTGAACACGTGGCTTCTCCGCCGTCCGATCCCGCGCTGGAAACCCTGCTGCTGCCATTCGCCGGCGGCGGGCCGACTTGGCCGCAGGGGCCGGTGCTGTTCCTGCGCGCGCGCGATGGCTGGGCGCTGCGGCAGTTCCCGCTGCAGGGGCTGGTCTGCGAACAGAGCTTCAGGCCCGATGCCGACGCGCTGGCACGGAGCGGGCTCGAGGTCGTCGAAGCCGCATCCTTGGCTTCGCTGCGTTTCCCGCTGGTGCTGGTGCTGCCGCCGCGACAGCGCGAGGAGATGCGCGCGCTGTTCGCCCGCGCCGTCTCGCTGGCGGCGCCCGGTGGCATCGTCGCTGCCGCCATGGCCAACGACGAAGGCGCGAAGTCGGGTGAAAGCGATCTGTGCAAGCTCGCCGGCCTGGGCGGCAAGCTGGCGAAGAACCATTGCCGCGCGTTCTGGACGCCACCGCTGCGCGGCGAACACGACGCGGAGCTGTTCGCGCAATGGTCGCAGCTCGATGCGCCGCGACCGATCCTCGGCGGCCGTTTCGTCAGCCGCCCCGGCGTGTTCGCCTGGGACCGCATCGACACGGCCTCCGCGCTGCTTTCCGAATGCCTGCCGGACGACCTGGCCGGCATCGGCGCCGACCTCGGTGCGGGTTACGGTTTCCTGTCCGCGGAAGTCCTGTCGCGCAACGCGGGTGTCCGGGAGCTGCATGCCTACGAAGCCGAGGCGCGTGCGCTGGCGTGCGCCAGGATCAACCTCGCATCGTTCGCGGACAGATGCAGGCTCGATTTCCGCTGGCACGACGTCACCGCGGGCCTGCCGCAACCGTACGACTTCATCGTGACCAATCCGCCGTTCCACGCCGCCCAGAAGGCCGGCCGCCCCGACATCGGCCAGCGCTTCATCGCCGTCGCGGCGCAGGCATTGAAGCCGGGCGGCCGCCTGTGGCTGGTCGCCAACCGGCATCTTCCCTACGAACAGACACTGGGAACGAATTTCGGCCGCGTGCGCGTGCTGGCCGAACGCGACGGCTTCAAGGTCGTCGAGGCGGTGAAGCCGCGATGAAACTGCTCAGGCACATCGCCAACCTCGGCTACGGCAGCCGCAAGCAGGTCGAATGGCTGTTCCGCGAAGGTCGCGTCACCGACGCGGACGGCGAATTGCTGTATGCCGACGACAAGGTCGCGCACGACACCGTCCGCATCGACGGCGAGCCGCTCGATCCCGCGCCGGGCCTGGTGCTGATGCTGCACAAGCCGGTCGGCTACACCTGTTCGACCAAGGACACCGGTCGCTTGGTCTACGACCTGCTGCCGCTGCGGTTCCGCGCGCGTTCGCCGGTCGTCTCGCCGGTCGGACGGCTCGACCGCGATACCAGCGGCCTGCTGCTGCTGACCGACGACGGTGCGCTGCTGCACCGGATCATCTCGCCGAAGTCGAAGCTGCCGAAGGTCTATGAAGCGACCTTGGCCGACGATTTGCGCGGAGACGAGGTCGAGGTCTTCGCCAGCGGCACGCTGATGCTGGAATCGGAAAAGACCCCGCTGCTGCCGGCGCAGCTTGAAGTCGTTTCGCCGCGTCAGGCGCGGCTGACCCTGCACGAAGGCCGCTACCACCAGGTGCGGCGCATGTTCGCGGCGGTCGGCAACCACGTCGAGGCGCTGCATCGCAGCGCCGTGGGTGGCTTGACATTGGATGACCTCGAAGCAGGCCACTGGCGCCTGCTGGACGCCGGCGACCTGCGCGGTTTGTTCGGAGACGCCGCATGAGCCTGCCCGCATTGCCGTTCGTGCCCGAAGCGGTGATCTTCGACATGGACGGACTGATGCTCGACAGCGAGCGCGCGATCCTCGACTGCCTGGCGCGGGCCGCGCGCGAGGCCGGCCACGATCTGCCGCGATCGCTGTGGCTGCGCATGGTCGGCAACAGCGAGGCGGTGTGCCGCGCGCTGCTGGACGAACGCATCGGCGCGGAGCAGCGGCGCCTCGTCCTGGAACGCTCGCAGGCCCTGTACGACACCGTGGTCGATGCGGGCATGCCGCATCGGCCGGGCATCGCGGAACTGCTCGATTTCCTGGTCGCGCGTGGCATGCCGCGCGCGGTCGCCACTTCGACCCGGCGCCCGCTGGCGATGCGCAAGCTGCAAGCGGCAGGCCTGCTGCCGCATTTCGATGCGGTGTGCACCAGCAGCGACGTCGAGCATCCGAAGCCGGCGCCGGACGTGTACCTGCTGGCCGCATCGAAGTTGGGCGTCGCGCCGCCGCGCTGCCTGGTGCTTGAGGATTCGCCGACCGGCGTGCGCGCCGCGCTGGCGGCCGGCATGCATGCGGTGCAGGTGCCCGACCTGGTCGCGCCCGACGAGGCAGTCCGCGCGCTGGGCCACACCATCATCGCGTCGCTGCACGACGTGCGCG
>JBDHQQ010000146.1:0-6112 GCA_039807145.1 Pseudoxanthomonas sp.
GCCCGGCGTTCTTCAACCCTGCGCGCTGACCCAGTCGAGGGCAGGATATTCGCCCTTGCCCAGGAACGTTTCCAGCATTTCCCGGTAGGCCGACGGGCCATTCTCGCTGTTGGTGAACAGCAATATGCTGTCGCCCGCGGCCGGATCGAGCATGAAGAGCGCCTTGAAGCCCGGGTTGTCGCCCCAGTGCCAGACGAGCTTGCGGCCGGGCGTCGTCTGCAATCCCACGCCCAGCCCCCAGCCGACGAATGGGTCCGCCGGCGTGGGCGCGGACCGGTCGTCGGCATCGCTGGATTCGGCGAACATCATCCGGTGCGTCTCCGGCGCCAATCCTTCGCCGCGGTACAACGCCTTCTGGATGAAGTTGCCGTAATCGTGGGCGTTGGTCACCAGCGTCCATGCGGTATTTGCCCAGGGAAACACCCGGGCCGGTCGCGTGGCGCCGTCCTTCTCGTGTCCGAAAGCGTTGACCGCGTCGAACGCAGGGTTGGTCAGGTAGCTGCTGCTTGGCATGTCGAACCGGGAGAACACTTCCCGCTCGGCCAGCGCGTTCCAGGCCGTCCCGGTCATGTGCTCGATGGTCTTCTGCAGCAGGTAGAAACCTTCGCCGGAATACTGGAAGCGGCTGCCGGCGGGAAATTCGCTGACCAGCGGCGTGCGGTCGATCGCCGGGTTGGACGGCGAGATCTGCCAGTTGGGCAAGCCGGTGGTATGGTCGAGCACCATGCGCGCGGTGATTTTCTTGGCCTGCGCGTCGCTGGCGGTACGCGGCGAGTGCCAGTAGTTCCACAGCGGCGCGTCCAGGTCGAGCCTTCCCTGATCCACGAGCCGCAGCGCGATGTAGGCGGCGACGACTTTCGAAAGCGACGCCGCCTGGAAGGTCGTCAGTTCGGTGACCGGCGCCTTCGATTCGTTGCTCATCACGCCGTAGACGCGGGTTTCGCACGCACCGCGATGGCAATAGGCCAATTGCGCGCCGGGGATACCGTGGACGCGCATCGCTTCGGCGAAGCGTGCGGACTTGGCTTGTGTCCCGATGCCGGCGGGCACGGTGCTGTCGCCGGTTGCGGCATCGGTGCTGCGGTTCGCGTGCTGCAGGCAGGCCGTGGCCAGGAAGGGCAGAACGATTGCGAAGATGGCGTTGCGTGGCGCTGGCGCTTTCATGGGTTCCCTTCGTCTGTTCGGCGACGGTAGCGATGCCGCACCGCATTCGCGGCCGATCGTTTCTGGCGACGGTCCGGATGCGGGCAACGATGTCGCGTCCGCGACGCGTCGCGGGTTCGTCTCGCTTCCAGCATCGCATGGGCGGAGCTGGCGAAGAATAGGGGTTTTTCCCGATGTATCCGCGGTGCGGGGCTGTCTAGCATCGATCGGGTCGTTGCGCGCGGGAAGGCGTCGCAGCGTCTTCCTGTTCACCCATGCCGGACGAACCGCAAAGGGGCCATCATGTCCATCCGCCATTCCCAGCCACAGCACAGCCGCCTGCTTGGGGCGATCCTCGTCGGTCTGGCCGCACCCGCCGCCGTGTTCTCCGCCAATGCGCAGGATGCGCGGCAGCAGGACGCGGACGCCAGGCCGGCCACCGATGCACAGTCGGCCAAGACCTTGGACAAGGTCGAAGTCACCGGTTCGCGCATCAAGCGCGCCGAGGTCGAGGGTCCGTCGCCGGTGGTGGTGATCACCGCCGAGGACATCAAGAAGCAGGGTTACAGCACCATCGGCGAAGCGCTGCGCACGCTTTCGGTCAACAATGGCGCCAACGTCGTCGGGGAATCGCCGGACAACTTCCTGAACCTCAGCACGGCGCAACCGGACGCCTCGTTCCTGAACCTGCGCGGCATGGGCGTGGGCTACCAGTTGATCCTGCTCAACGGCAAGCGAATGACCGAATATGCGGCCAGTTCCGGCGCGGCCTCGACCGGCGTCAGCGTGGGCAGCATCCCGGCGGCGGCGGTCGCGCGCATCGAAGTGCTCAACGGCGGCGCTTCGGCGATCTATGGTTCGGATGCGGTGGCCGGCGTGGTCAACATCGTCACCAAGGAAAACTGGGAAGGCAACAACCTGCGTATCCGCGGCGGCAGCACCACGCACGGCGGCGGCGACACGGGCCAGATCCAGTTCACCGGGGGCAAGGCGTGGGATCGCGGCGGCGTCACGTACGCGTTCGAGCAGTTGAACCGCAAGCCGATCTTCGCGGGACAACGCGGGAACGTCATCCGCAGCGGCATGAACGCCCCCGGCAATGCCGGCACGGACCACCCGACGTGGGGGCTGGATACCGCGTTGATGGATGCCGATTACAACGACTATTACTGGCTGGGCGCGGATGGCGGGCTGGTTTACGGCGCCAACACCGCGGCGCTCGAGAACAGTTGTCGCAGCATGGGCCGCAACTATTTCCCGATGTACTGGGATTCCAGCGATGCAGAGCCAAGCGTGTGCGGAAACGCCAACTATTACGATGGCGATACGCTGGCCAACAAATACGCCAAGACATCGGCCTACGTGTCGGGAAATTACCGTTTCACCGATTCGATCGAAGGTTATGGCCAATTGCTGGCGCAGCGTTCCAGGAGCGAATCGACCCAGCGCACCAGCCTGTACCTGTACAACAAGGGCAACGCCTTCGACGTGAACATCGGCCAGTTCGAATTCTGGCGCGCCCTGGACCCCAACGACATCGGCGGTGCGCCCAGGCGGCATTGGGACGAAACTACGATCAGCGCGAACGTCGGGGTGCGCGGCCCGATGGGGCGTTTCGACTGGGACGCCAGCTTCAGCCTGTCGCGCGACGAGTTGAAGAACAGTTGGCAGCAGTTGCTGACCGACCGCGTAAACCGTTTCCTGTTCGGAGAGGCCGTGGGCGAGGTCGATGGCGCACCGCTTTACCAGATCGACCCGAGCGTATTGTTCGGCCCGGTCACCGCCGAGGACTACGCCAGGATGGCCGACATCGTTCGCAACAGGAGTCTTTCGCAGACCGCGCAGGCGCAGTTCGTGTTCAGCGGCCCGTTGTTCTCGCTGCCGGCGGGAGAAGTGGAAATGGCGACGGTGCTGGAAGCGTCGCATTCCAAGTACGAACTCGGCCCCGACCCGCGCAGCGTGACGACTTATGAGGGGGCCGACAAGACCTTCAATTTCGACGGGATCGCGGGGGGCGGCCCCCGCGACCGCTATGGCGCGGGCGTCGAACTGCGCGTGCCGTTGCTGGAGAGCCTGACCGTGAACGTCGCCGGACGCTGGGACAAGTACGACGACATTTCCGATGTCGGCGATGCCGCCACCTGGCAGGCCAGCCTGGAATGGCGGCCGGTGAAGAGCCTGCTGGTCCGCGCCAGCCGCCAGACCAGCTTCATGGCGCCCAACATCATGTGGCTGTATGGCGAGCCGGTGGTCGATTACGACGACTACGTCACCAACTACTACCTGTGTCGCCTGGACGGCATCGACCTGACCACCACGGGGGGGCTCAACGAATGCAGGAGCACCCGTCGCGAGGGCTCCTGGTACACGGAGGGCGGCAACAATACGCGCCTGCATGAGGAAACCGCGACTTCCAACGGACTGGGCGTGGTCTGGGACATCGGCGACAAGCTTTCGATCAGCGTGGACTACTGGGAAATCGAGCTCAAGGGCAAGAGCCAATATCTGGACGCCGACACGCTGATGAGCGAGAACGCCAATTGCCTGCTGGGGGAACGCATCGACGGCACCCCGGTCGACCCGAACTCGGGGGCGTGCGCCATCTATACCAGTTACGTGCAACGCGATGCGGATGGCTACGTCAACGAGTATTTCCTGGATGCGCTCAACCAGGCCGGCGTGCGCACCAAGGGTTACGACCTGAGCCTGAAGTACGGCTGGAACTGGGGGGCGCTGGGCAACTTCAACCTGAATGCCGGCCTGAGCCGCACCTTGACCTACGACGTGCAGATCGCCGCGGGCGACCCGTGGCAGGATTACCTGGCCTGTTCCTACTACGTCTGCGCCCAGCAGCCGGTGGCCTTCCGGACGCGCGCCAACTGGACGTTGAGCTGGGACAAGCAGGATTGGTCGGCCAGCGTCTACGGCTTCCGCAACAGCGGGCGCGTCAATTACCGCGGCACCGCCCTCCTGCCGGCCTACGTGCAGTGGAACGCAAGCGTGTCGAAGAAGATCACCGACAACGTGCGCCTGGGCGTGGACGTGACCAACCTGTTCGACAGGTATGGTCCGAAGGACTCGACGATTACCTGGTATCCGTTCTATTCGATGGCCTATGGCGCAGCCGGCCGCGCGCTGTACATGAATCTGGACATCGACTTCTGATGCCGGGTCCGCGGCTGCCGCGTCTGCGGGCCGTACAGGGCGTTGCCGTCGTTCGCCGCTCCCGCAGAGACGGGAGCGGCGAACATGAAACCGTAGTGGCGAGCGGGAGCGGGCGGCAAATGTTGTAATCGCGGTATCGCGACCGGAGAACCCGAACGATGAAACGCCAGTCCCTGCTGCTGTTCGCCCTGATCGCCGTCGCGGCAGCGTCGGCCAATGCCGCCGAACAGCGTCCGCGCGCGCGCGACGCCGGCGTGGTCGTCGGCACGATGTCGCCCGGCCCGCACAACGCGATCACCGACGTGGACGGCGTCGGCGTCGGCCACGCCACCCTGGTCGACGGCACCCGCCTGCACACCGGGGTCACCGCGATCGTGCCGCATCCGGGCAACCTGTTCCGCCAGCGCGTGCCGGCCGCGATCGTGGTCGGCAACGGCTTCGGCAAGCTGGCCGGCATCACCCAGGTGCAGGAACTGGGCGAGATCGAAACGCCGATCCTGCTGACCGGAACGCTGAGCACCTGGAAAGTCGCGGACGCCACCGTCGACTGGCTGCTGCGCCAGCCGGGCATGGACAACGTGCGTTCGATCAACCCGGTGGTGGGCGAGACCAACGACGGCTACCTCAGCGACATCCGCGCGCGCCCGCTGACGCCGGCGCTGGTCGAACAAGCGCTGACCACGCTGTCGAACGGCGAGGTGGCCGAAGGCGACGTCGGCGCCGGCGCGGGCACGGTCGCGTTCGGCTGGAAGGGAGGTATCGGCACCAGCTCGCGCAGGCTGGCGAAAAGCGACGGTGGCTATACCGTCGGCGTGCTGGTGCAGAGCAACTTCGGTGGCGAACTGACCATCGCCGGCGTGCCGGTGTGGAAGAGCCTGCCGGATCCGGCCGAATACGCGCGCAGCCTCAAGGTTCCGCCGCCGAGCACCGGCGACGGCAGCATCATGATGGTGGTCGCCACCGATGCGCCGCTGGACGCGGCGCAGTTGCAGCGGCTGGCGCGGCGTGCGCTGGTCGGGTTGGCGCGCAGCGGCTCGGTGATGTCGAACGGATCGGGCGATTACGTCGTCGCCTTCTCCACCGCCAAGGACAACCTGCGCGATCCCGACGCAAGCGTACAGCCGGCGCGCAGCGTCGCCGGCGAGGCGATGTCGCCGCTGTTCCAGGCCGCCGCCGAGGCGACCGAGGAAGCCATCGTCAATTCGCTGTTCCGCGCGCACACCGTGCGCGGCCATCGCGGCACCGCCGCGGCGCTGCCGTTGCCGCCGGTGCTGCAGGCGCTGAAGCGGGCGGGGGCGCTGCGCGCGGCGAAGTCCGAAGCGCCTTGAACGATCGCCACGCCGGAAAGAACGCCTTGCTTGAGGGAAAAGCCATGAATGAATCCGTTTTGCCGGTGCGTCTGCGTCCGGTCTTCGCCCGTCTGCTGGCCGGCGCGGCGATGACGCTGCTGCTTGTCCTGTCGCCCGGCTCCGGCGCGTCCGCCGCCGAAGTTGACCGTGCCGACGGGTTGCAGCGGGAACTGGACCGTCTGACATCTTCTCTGGACGGTTCGGTCGGCGTGTACGTGCTGGACCTGCGCAGCGGCAGCGACGCATCCGTGAACGCGGACGTCGGTTTCCCGATGGCCAGCACGGTCAAGGTGCCGGTGGCGGTCCACATCCTGCGGCTGGTCGACGAGGGCAAGCTGGACCTGCACCAGCAGGTGCTGCTGAAGGAAGGCGACATCTATCCGGAAATGGGCGGCCCGCTGGACATCCATCTCACGCCCGGTTCGGCCATCACCGTGCGCGACCTGCTGCACATG
>JBDHQQ010000147.1:0-6099 GCA_039807145.1 Pseudoxanthomonas sp.
GCGTTGGCAACGACTTCGGCAGCGGTGGCCGTTCCGTCTTCCACCGGCGAAGCCGTGTTGCCGATATTCGCCGGCGATGCGGCTTCGCTGGCGACGATGGCAGCGGCGGCTGCGATCGGGGCGGCGATGTCCCTGGCCTCGATGGCTTCGGACTGGGCCTGTTCCGGTTTCGCGGCCTGCGGGTTCTCGCTGCGCGGTGGCTTGGGCTGCTTCTGCTGCTGGGCCTTCGCCGGCTGCGGTTGCGGGGCCTTGGGCTGCGCCTGCGAAGCCTTGTTCTGCTGCTTCTGCGACTCGTTGCGCGGCTTCTGTGCCTGCTTCTGATCGGCAGGCTGGGCCTGCTGCTTGCGGCCATCGTCGCGGCGCTGGCCGCCGGCGTGGTTGCCGCGCGGCTGGCCGTTGCGGCCGTCGCGACGGTTCTGGTTGCCGTTGCGATCGCCGCGCTGGCGGCCGTCGGCCTTCGGGGTCGGAGCGGCAGCGGCCGGCGTTTCGCCGCCGAACACGCGCTTCAGCCAGCCCATCACGCCGCCGGGCGACTGCGCGGCGGCGACAGGAGCAGGCGAGGGCGCCGGAACCGGCGCGGGCGTCTCGCGCGGTTCGCGTACCGGCGCCGGCTGGGAATGCTTGACGCTGGTCACCGCCGGCGCGGCCGGGATGTTCAACTGCGCCTTGGTCAGCGCGTGCACCGGCAGCTTGCGCGGGGTGCCGCGCTGGTAGCTGGGCTTGCTGGTTTCCTCGCCGAGTTCGTTCTCGCGGATGCGGGTGACCTCGTAGTGCGGGGTGTGCATCTGCTCGTCGGCGACGATGACGATGGGCGCGTCGTGGCGCTGCTCGATCTCGCGCAGCGCGCCGCGCTTCTCGTTGAGCAGGTAGTTGGCGATCTCCACCGGGGCCTGCACCAGCACCTGTCCGGTGTTCTCCTTCATCGCGTGCTCCTCGGCGACGCGGATGATCGACAGCGACAGCGATTCGACGCTGCGCATGCGGCCGTGGCCTTCGCAGCGCGGGCAGACGATCTGGCTGGATTCGCCCAGCGACGGGCGCAGGCGCTGGCGGCTCATTTCCATCAGGCCGAAGCGCGAGATGCGGCCCAGCTGCACGCGGGCGCGGTCGTACTTCAGCGCGTTCTGCAGGCGGTTCTCGACGTCGCGCTGGTGCTTGTTGCTGGACATGTCGATGAAGTCGATGACCACCAGGCCGCCCAGGTCGCGCAGGCGCAGTTGGCGGGCGACTTCCTCGGCCGCTTCGCAGTTGGTGTGGAACGCGGTTTCCTCGATGTCGCCGCCCTTGGTGGCGCGCGCCGAGTTGACGTCGATCGCGGTCAGCGCCTCGGTCTGGTCGATCACCAGCGCGCCGCCGGAAGGCAGGCGCACCTCGCGCTCGTACGCGCCCTCGATCTGCGATTCGATCTGGAAGCGGTTGAACAGCGGGATGTCGTCCTTGTAGTGCTTCAGCTTGCGCAGGTTGTGCGGCATCACCTGCTGCATGAATTCCTGCGCGGTGGCGTACATGTCGTCGGTATCGACCAGGATCTCGCCGATGTCGCTGCGCAGGTAGTCGCGCAGGGCGCGGACGATCAGCCGGCTTTCCTGGTAGATCAGGAACGGCGCCGGCTTGCTCAGCGCGGCCTCGGCGATAGCCTTCCACACGCTCAGCAGGTAGTCGAGGTCCCACTGCAGTTCTTCCGCGTCGCGGCCGACGCCGGCGGTGCGGATGATCACGCCCATGTGGTCGGGGATGGCCAGCGCGTCCATCGCGCGCTTCAGCTCGGCGCGGTCCTCGCCCTCGATCCGGCGCGAGACGCCTCCGGCGGTGGGCGAGTTGGGCATCAACACCATGTAGCGGCCGGCCAGGGAGATGAACGTGGTCAGGGCCGCGCCCTTGTTGCCGCGCTCTTCCTTGTCGACCTGGACGACGATTTCCTGGCCTTCGCGCAGCAGTTCCTTCAGGCCAGCCTTGTTGTGGTCGACGCCGGGCTGGAAGTAATCGCGGGAGATTTCCTTCAGCGGCAGGAAGCCGTGGCGGTCGGCGCCGTAGTCGACGAAGGCCGCTTCGAGGGAGGGTTCGAGCCGGGTGATGCGGCCCTTGTAGATGTTGGACTTCTTCTGTTCCTTCGATGGCTGTTCGATGTCGATGTCGTACAGGGTCTGGCCGTCGACGATGGCCACGCGCAGCTCTTCCGCCTGCGTGGCATTGATCAGCATTCGCTTCATTGTTGCGTTCCTCGCGCGCTGCTACCGCGCGGAACGCCGTGGGGCTTCGCTTCTGGTCACTAGGCGCCGCCCCTCGCGCCGGGCGCGGGCGGGGCGGGTTTTGGCTTCCAGCGCTACGACACCACGGCAGGCCGCGGGAGCGCTTTGTTCTGGTTGTTGCGGGCCGGCGGCAGCTGGGGCAGGGCCTTCGCGCCGCGCGGGACGTTTGTTCAGCACCGGCGTCTGACTCGCCAGGCGATGGCCGGGCCTGCCATCCAGCCGCTAACATGGCCACCCCGGGGGTGGTGGTCGCGCTCCGGATGCCTTCGCGGGAAGACGGGCTTCTGGCCCCGATCGTCATTCACCTCGATGAATGACGATCGTTCAACTTCCAGCGAAATCAAACCCTTATCTCGCTCGGCGAGTGTAGCAGAATAAATGCCCGAATGACCCCTCCCATCCCACCAGCGCGCCCGGACGGCACCGCGCGCAGCAGTGTGCGCACCGTCACGGTGCCGGCCGACCGCGAGGGCCAACGGCTGGACAACTTCCTGCTGGGCCAGCTGAAGGGCGCGCCGCGCAGCCTGGTCTACAAGCTGGTCCGCAGCGGCCAGGTGCGGGTCAATGGTGGCCGGGCCAAGGCAGAGCGCAAGCTGGAAGCGGGCGACGAGGTACGGATTCCACCCGTAAATCTCGCTGAGGCGGGAGATTCGACCGCGCCGCCACCGGCGTTCCTGAAGCGGATGGAGCAGGCCATCGTGTTCGAGGATGCCCGCCTGCTGGTGCTGAACAAGCCTACGGGCGTGGCCAGCCACGGCGGCAGCGGCATCAGCCACGGCGCCATCGAGACGATGCGTGCGTTGCGTCCCGGCCAGTCGCTGGAGCTGGTGCATCGGCTGGACCGCGACACTTCCGGCCTGCTGGTGCTGGCGAAGAAGCGTTCGGCCCTGACCGAACTGCAGGCGCTGCTGCGCGAAGACCACGAGGACGGCATCGAGAAGCGTTACCTGGCGCTGCTGGTCGGACGCATGCCGGACGGGGTGATGAGCGTCGATGCGCCGCTGCTGGTCGGCCTGCGCCAGGGCGGCGAGCGCCACGTGCAGGTCAATGCGAACGGCAAGCCGTCGCTGAGCCATTTCCGCGTGCTGGAGCGGCGCGGCGGGCATTCGTACTGCGAGGTGCGCATCGAAACCGGCCGCACCCACCAGATCCGCGTGCACGCGCAGCACCTGGGCCATCCGGTCGCCGGCGACGACAAGTACGGCGACGCGGCGGTGAACAAGCGCCTGCGCGAACAGATCGGATTGAAGCGGCTGTTCCTGCACGCCGCGTCGCTGCGGTTCGCGCTGGATGGCGGCAGGACGCCCTACGTGCTCAATGCCCCGCTGGCGGACGACCTGGTGGCGGCGATGGACAGTCTGGGCTGAGCAACCGGCGCCGGACTCAGCGTTCCGGCACCAGGCGTTCTTCGCCGATGACTTCGGTCTGCGCGCGCTCGCGGCGCACGGTCACCTGTTCGGGAAGCTTGCCTGGCAGGGTCACCAGCAGGTCCACCAGCGACTGGGCAGCACAGCAACGCGGTTCGAACGGAGATGCGGCGCGCGAGGCCAATGGCACGACGATCTGCAGGTCGTCGCCCGATTGCCATGCCGAGATGCGCGGCGCATCCACCTGTTCGAGTTGGTCGTGGTTGACCACGACCTGCACGCGCAGGGTGTGTTCGTCCACGAGGATGAGTTGCAGCGGTTCCGGCAGGCCTTCGCCGGCATCCGCATCCATCGCCTGGACGGCGCTTTCCACGCGAACCGGCAGGTACATGGCCGGCCCGGGCGTCAGCGGAGGAGCGGGCAGGCTACCCGGCTGCGCCTGCAGGGCGAACAACAGCAGGACACCCAGCATTGCGGATCAACCCTGGGATTCCAGCGCGAAGCAGCGTGTCGGCTTTTCCGCCGGCGGGGTGAAGGTTACCGGCACCTGGATGCCCTGCACCCATGGCTTGCCGTTGCGGGTGCCGGCCTTGAAATCCCAGTCGCGCACGGCCCTGGCCGCGGATTCGTCCAGTTCCGGCTGGCCGCTGCTGCCGATCTGCTCGACCTTCGCCGGCTTGCCGTTGGCGGCGATGGTCACGCGGAACAGCACGGTGCCGCCGATGCCGGCGCAGGCCAGTTTTTCGGGGTATTCCGGCGGCGGCGTGTGGATCGCCGCCAATTCGGTAGGCGGGATGATCGGCGCCTGCGGTTTCTGTTCGCAAGCGGCCAGCAGCGACGCGGGCAGGATGGCGGCAAGTCCGATCCGGAAAGCACGGCGAAGCATGGGATTCCTCCGTTTCATTGGCTGACCAGTGCGTCGGCCTTGGCCGCGCAGATGAAGTCGTTTTCGCTCAGGCCGCCGACGTCGTGGGTCGAATAGCGCACCACCGCGCGGTTGTAGTGCACGCCCAGGTCGGGATGGTGGTCCTGTTCGTGTGCGATGAAGGCCAGCGCGTTCACGAAGGCCAGGGTGCGGTAGTAGTCGCCGAAGACGAAGGTGCGGACCAGGGCGTGGCCGTTTTCGGCCAGTTCCCAGTCGGGCACCTGCGGCAGCAGTTCGGCGATGCGCGCAGGCGTGAGCCTGTGTTCGCTGCCCTTGAGCGGCAGGCAGCGCGCTTGGGCGAGGGGGACGAGGTCGGGCATGGCGGCTTCTCGCGGGGCGGCTGAACGTAACACGCACGCCGTTAGGGATTCGCTGGGGCGGCGGCGGAGTCGTGGCTAGAATAGTCGCATGATCCAGATATCCGACAGCGCGCAGGCGCATTTCCGCCGATTGATCGAGCGCGAGGCCCTCCCCGGCCTGGGCGTGCGTTTGAGCGCGGTGGAGCCCGGCACGTCGCGGGCCGACGCGCGGCTGGAGTTCGCCGAACCGCGCGACCTGGCCGGCGACGAATGGGCGGTGGATTGCGACGGCTTCACCCTGTACGTCGATGCGGCCAGCGTGCACTGGCTGGACGCGGCCGAGATCGACTACGTCAGCCAGGGCACGGGCGGCCAGTTGACGATCAAGGCGCCGCGGATCAAGGGCGAAGCCCCGGCCGAATCCGCATCGCTGGTCGAGCGCGTGCGCTGGGTGGTCGAGAACGAGATCAACCCGCAGCTGGCCCAGCACCGGGGCCAGGTCGCGGTGGAGCAGGTCGATGGCGACGGCGTGGTGTGGCTGCGCTTCGGCGGCGGCTGCCACGGTTGCGGCATGGTGGACGTGACCCTGAAGCAGGGCATCGAGAAGACCCTGCTGGGGCGCGTGCCGGGGGTGACCGCGGTGCGCGACGCCACCGACCATGCCACCGGCGACGCACCCTACGTGCCGCGCGAATCGTCGGCGCGTGCGAAAAGCGCGATGTCGCGCGACGACGCGGCCTGAGTTTCCTTCCTCGTCGTGACGACAGCCGCCGACATCATCGCCGCGCTGTTGCCGCGCAAGTCCGCGACAACGCTGGATCGACAGACCCGCATGCCCTACGGCTGGGGCCTGTGGCTGCGCGGTCTGCGCGAAACGCGCGGAGCCATCACCCTTGAACGCGCGCAGGCGCTGGCCGATGGCTGCAGCGCGCGGCCTGCGCCGGCGCCGCTGCGCGAACGCGAATTCGGTCGCTGGGGCGCGTTCCGTTCGCTGTTCCAGCAGGAATGGGCGCCACCGCTGCGCGAAGAGCGCGGCCTGCGCCGTTTCGCCGCGCTGGCCAGCGCGTTGCTGCACCTGTTCTTCGCCGTTTCCCTGCTGTGGCTGGCGTGGATAGACATCGAGCCACCGCCGCCGCGGGCCGCCGAAGAAAGCCGCACGCGACTGGAATTCATCGGCGAGGGCACACCCGAACAAACCGGCGGCGGCCCGCCCGCGCCGGTGTCGCCTGCCGCCGCCGCGCCGCGCCGCGCGCCTGCCG
>JBDHQQ010000148.1:0-6089 GCA_039807145.1 Pseudoxanthomonas sp.
ACACGTCGTAGTAGCGGGCCAGCAGCGCCCGCGGGTCGTAGGTCAATACCTGCCCCATCCCGGCGAAGCCCAGATCGGTCGGCGACTGCAGCAGCGAAGAATCGATGAGGGTCGGTTCCCGTTCCGGCAGGTCGGCGAAGAACACGTCCGCGCTCTTGCTCTTGGTGCGCTTGCTGTAGTTGACGCCGGCATCCCAGCTGCGCAGGAAGTCGGACGATTCCACCACCTTGTTGACCACCAGGCGCACGGCCTTCAATTCGTCCTTCTGCCTGGTGTTCTCCATGCGGCCGTCATGGCCCCAGCCCTGTGGATCGCGCAGATACACGGCGGAGGGATCGGACAGGTCCGGCAGACCGTAATAGGCGTAGCCCGGCGACAGCGGGATGCGGAAATCCGCGTCCAGTCCTTCCAGCCTGCCCGCATAGGTTTCCAGTTTCGAATCTTCGACCTCGGCGCGGGAATAGCTCGCATCCGCACTGAGCGTCCAGGTGTCCAGCTTGAGCTCGTTGTTCCAGCCGAACGAATCGAGCTTGGATACCCGCGTGTTGTTATCGTTGCGGACCGTGGGCTGGATGCCGCTCAAGGTACCGCTGGTGACGACGGGAGTGCCGTGGAAGTCGGTGGTCTGGGCATCCGAATAGGAAACCGCCCCGCCGTTGAACCAGGGGTCGTTGGTCCACATCGCGCCGCGCATCAGTTCCCTCTGGTCGAACTTGGAGTGATACGCGTCGATCACGCTGTGCCAAGTGTCGTTGGGTTTGAACTCCAGCACGGCCATCACACCGTCGCGGGTCATGTCGCGCGACTTGACCCAGCCCTCGGCCCCCTGCAGGGCGATGGCGTCGGCCGGCTTGTTCGGCTGCGGCGTGCCCCACAGGTCGGTATTGCCCCACCACCACGACTTGTAGTGTCTCTCCTGGAACGGCGAATTCATCCGGGCGACGCCGATGGCCAGGCCAACGGTGTCGTTGGCGAACTGGTCGATATACGAGGCTGCCAGCCGATAACCCTTGTCGTCGCCGCCCGCGGTCAGGTCGCCCAGCGAATTCGATTCCCCCTGGCCACTGAACACGATGCGGCGCTCGCCGAAATCCAGCGGACGCACGGTCTGCATATTCACCGTGCCGGAGAGGCCCTGCCCGACCAGCGAGGCGTCCGGCGTCTTGTATACGGTGACGCCATTGATCAGTTCGGCCGGGTACTGGTCAAACTCGACGCCGCGGTTGTCGCCGGTGGTGACCTGTTCGCGACCGTTCAGCAGCGTGCCCGCGAATTGCTCGGACATGCCGCGGATATGGATGACCTGCGCACGCCCGTCCACACGCTGCATGGTCAGGCCCGGCAGGCGCGAAATCGAATCGGCGATGCTGATGTCCGGCAGCTTGCCGATGTCTTCGGCCGAGATCGCCTCCACGATCGACGTGGCCTCGCTCTTGGTTTCGACGGCCGATGCGATGGCCGCGCGAATGCCCGTCACCTTGACCGTATCCAGGGTTTGCGCATCCGCAGCAGGCGCTTCCTGCGCCTGAATGGCGAAGCTGGCAAACAGCGCGGTGCTGCACGCCACCGCCAGCGTCCGCTTGTGCAGCAGGTTGCGGCCCTTGTTCAAATTTCCAGTTTGTCCGTGACGCAACATCGGTCCTCTCCCGTCGGGTTTGACAGCGCTGTCATACCTGCGTTTACTTGCGCTTGTCAACGAAAACTTAATCATTGCCCGCGTTGGCCGGCCCGAGGATGCATAGTCACTCAATTACAGGTTCCGACAGGCGTGTCATTGCTGCGATGCACGATGCGGTTGCGCATCCGGCAACCCCTCCGGACCCATGCAGGAGCCAGGCATGACCAGGAAAACAAAGGGGGCATTCCCCATGGCGAAACCCATCCGCAAAGCGTTCCGGTGGCTTGGGCCGCTGGCGCTTGGCTGGGCGCTCGCCACGAACGCGGCCACGGTCCCGCGGCCGGAAGTCTCGGTGTGGATCACCACCTCGGACCATGCCAAGGCGCTGGCGCCCTCGCCCATCGCGAAACTGGGGCCCGGCAGGCGCCTGCCGTTGCACATCGATGTCGAAGCGGACCAGCGCTTCCAGTCGATGATCGGCTTCGGCGCTTCGATCACCGACGCCTCCGCATGGTTGATCCAGAACCGGATGAGCCAGGCCCAGCGCGAAGCGCTGCTGAAGGAACTGTTCGGCCCCGCGCCCGGACTGGGCCTGAACTTCACCCGCCTGACCATCGGCGCATCCGATTTTTCGCGCCATCACTACAGCCTCGACGATGCGCCTGACGGCAAGCCGGATCCGGATCTGGAACATTTCAGCATCGAGCCGAACCGCGGCGACGTGGTGCCGGTGACGCGCGCGGCGCTGGCGGTCAATCCGCAGTTGCAGGTAATGGCGTCGCCGTGGAGCGCGCCGGCATGGATGAAGGACAGCGGCAGCCTGATCAAGGGCAAGCTGTCGCCGCAGTGGTACGACGCGTTCGCGCGCTACCTGCTGAAATACGTCGACGCCTACGCGGCCGAAGGCATCCCGATCTTCGCCCTGACCGTGCAGAACGAACCGGACTTCGAACCCGGCGATTACCCCGGCATGCGCCTCAACGCGCCCGAGCGCGCGCGGTTGATCGGCGACCACCTGGGGCCGATGCTGGCGAAACGCGGATCGAAGCCGCTGCTGTTCGACTGGGACCACAACTGGGACAAGCCGCAGGAGCCCATGGCCGTGCTGGACGATCCCGTCGCCGGCCGTTACGTCGATGGCGTGGCCTGGCACTGCTACGGTGGCGAGCCGTCCGCGCAGTCGAAGGTGCACGATGCCCATCCGGACAAGGACGCCTACCTGACCGAATGCTCCGGCGGCGAATGGGAACCGCTGATCAGCGGCGGCCTGACCCTGCAGGCGCGGCAGCTGATCATCGAATCGCCCCGGCACTGGGCGCGCGGCGTTCTGTTCTGGAACCTGGCGCTGGACGAAAACCGCGGCCCGCACGCCGGCGGCTGCGACACCTGCCGTGGCGGAGTGACCATCGACTCGCGCAGCGGTGAAGTGAGCCGCACCGACGATTACTACGCCCTCGCCCACGCCAGCCGCTTCGTCCGCCCCGGCGCGCGGCGCATCGCCTCGAACGAAACCGGCCGAGACCTCGACAACGTCGCCTTCCGCAACGAGGACGACGGCTCGCTGGTGCTGATCGTCGCCAATTCAGCGGCAAGGGCCCAACGCTTCACGGTGGCCCAGGGCGGCCGCATGTTCCACTACCGCCTGCCGGCCAAAAGCCTGGCGACCTTCGTCTGGATGCCGTGATCCGGACATAAAGAAGGCCCGGCATGAAGCCGGGCCTGGAAGGTGGTGGGCGGTACAAGTTTCGAACTTGTGACCCCTGCCGTGTGAAAGCAGTGCTCTACCGCTGAGCTAACCGCCCGGAATCGTGTGAATGGCCGGAGGGCCGATTCGGGGCGCGTATGGTACTGGCGGCGGCTGCGGCGGTCAACGCGCCGCTCAGCGGGACTTTCTGGCCCGCAGCGTCAGCAGCGATTCCGGCGCATCGAAGGCATCGCTGCGCGCGCCGGCCCAGAACCGGCTGAAAACCGCGTGTTCCGGCACGCCGGCCAGCAACTCGCCCGGCTCCAGGAAGCGGTACAGCGCGGCCAGCGAGCGCACTTCCACCGGCGATACGCGGCGCAGGATGTGCTCGGGCCCCAATTCCGAAGGATGCGACAGCCCGGCCGCGCCCAGCAGGTCGCGCAGCGCCTTCAGCGTGTTCTGGTGGAACTGGAACACCCGCGTGGCCTTGTCCGGCACGTCGAGGTGCTTCCAGCGGCTGGGGTTCTGCGTGGCCACCCCGGTCGGGCACTTGTCGTTGTGGCAGCTCTGCGACTGGATGCAGCCCAGCGCGAACATGAAGCCGCGCGCGGCGTTGCACCAGTCCGCGCCCAGCGCCAGCGTGCGGGCGATGTCGAAGGCACTGGTGATGCGCCCTGCCGCGCCGATGCGGATGCGGTCGCGCAGGTTCAGCCCGACCAGAGTGTTGTGCACCAGCAGCAGGCCTTCGTGCATCGGCACGCCGACGTGGTCGATGAACTCGGCCGGCGCCGCGCCGGTGCCGCCTTCGGCGCCGTCGACGACGATGAAGTCGGGCAGCAGGCCGGTTTCGTGCATCGCCTTGGCGATGCCGAACCACTCCCACGGGTGGCCGATGGCCAGCTTGAACCCGGTCGGCTTGCCCCCGGAAAGCTCGCGCAGCCTCGCCACGAATTCCAGCAGCCCGCGCGGCGTGGAGAATGCCGAGTGCCGCGCCGGGGAAACGCAGTCCTGCCCCATCGGCACGCCGCGCGTCGCTGCGATCTCGGCGCTGACCTTGGCCGCCGGCAGCACGCCGCCGTGGCCGGGCTTGGCGCCCTGCGACAGTTTGACCTCGATCATCTTCACCTGGGGCGAAGCGGCATTCTCGACGAAGCGCGCTTCGCTGAATCTGCCGACTTCGTCGCGGCAGCCGAAGTAGCCCGAGCCGATTTCCCAGACCAGGTCGCCGCCGTTCTCGCGGTGGTAGGGCGAGATCGAACCCTCGCCGGTGTCGTGGTAGAAGCCGCCACGGCGCGCGCCTTCGTTCAGCGCACGCACCGCGTTGGCCGACAGCGCGCCGAAACTCATCGCCGAGATGTTGAACACGCTGGCCGAATACGGCTGCGCGGATTCGCCACCGATCTCAATGCGGAAATCGTGGGATTCCGCGTGCGTCGGCGCCAGCGAATGGTTCAGCCATTCGTAGTCGACCGCGTACATGCCCTGCTGGCTGCCGAACGGCACCACGTCCATCACGTTCTTCGCGCGCTGGTACACCAGCGACCGCTGCTGGCGCGAGAACGGCACCTCGGCGGTATCGCCTTCGATGAAGTACTGGCGCATCTCCGGGCCGACCGCTTCCAGCCCGTAGCGGAAGTGCGCGAGGATCGGGTAATTGCGGCGCAGCGTGCTGCGCTTCTGCAGCAGGTCCCAAGTGCCCAGCAATACCAGCGCGCCAAAGATGCCGATGCCCCACCCGGCCGCCGGCCAGCGCAACGACAGGACGATGCAAGTCAGGGTCAATACGAGACTTGCCGCATAGGCCAGGTAGCGGTGCATCGCGTTCCTTGTGGTCGGTGGTGCCCGGGGTGGGAATCGAACCCACACTCCCTTTCGGGCGAGGGATTTTAAGTCCCTTGCGTCTACCAGTTTCGCCACCCGGGCGGGACAGCGCTTCGCATGATAAGACCAAACGGCCTGTCAGCCCGAATGAGGCACGAATCCAGCCACTGTCCGTCATTCCCGCACAGGCGTGAATGACGGACAGGAACCACTTGCTACGTTCGGGATGGCAGCAAGCGCGCTACTGCGTCCAATCGGCGCGAGTCAGCGCATAGAGGATGCGGCCGTCCTGCTCGTCCAGTTCGGTGGCGCTGTCGCCGCGGAAGTGATTGCGATAGGCGCGCACGGTGGCGGCGCGGTCGTCGAGCGAATAGCCGATCAGACGCAGCGCCAGCCATGGATTGAAATCAGGCGGTGGCGTTTCGTCCAGGTTTTCCGGCCAGCGGCCGAAACCGGCTTCGGCCAGCCGTTTCCACGGGAACAATGGGCCCGGATCGGGTTTGCGCGTCGGCGCGAGATCCTGGTGACCGATGATCGACTGGCGCGGGATGTGCAGGCGTTTGCACAGGTCGTCCAGCAGCGTCAGCAGGCTGTCGATCTGTGGCGCGGGAAACAAACTGTGGCCGTCGTTGTCGATCTCGATGCCGATGGAGGCCGAGTTGAGCTCGGTGATCGTTCCCCAACTGCCGGCCCCGGCCTGCCAGGCGCGGTCCTGGTCGCTGACCAACTGGTAGATGCGGCCGTCCTTGCCGATCAGGTAATGCGCGCTGACCCGCCCGCCGCTGTTGCGCGTGCGCAGGGTGTTCAGGCTCTGCTCGACTGAATCCTCCTCGGTGAAATGCAGCACGATCAGATTCGCGCGGCGCTGGTCGTAGTTCTTCGACGGCACCCAGGTCGCCATCGGGTTGCGCGGCGCGTGCGCACAGGCGGACAGCAGGCACAGCATGCTACCGGCCAGCAGGATTC
>JBDHQQ010000149.1:0-5000 GCA_039807145.1 Pseudoxanthomonas sp.
TGTTGCTGATCCCCAACCAGGGCAACCTGTGGGTGCTGACCGCGGTGATCTCGGCGGAAAACCTGACCCTGGGCATGCTGGGGCCGCCCACGGTGGCGTTCCTGTCTTCGCTGGTCAATCGCGAGCACACCGCCACGCAGTACGCGCTGCTCAGTTCGCTGGTGAACCTGCCCGGCAAGGTGCTCGGATTCTTCGCCGGCGGCATCGCCATGGCGACCGGCTACGGCATGTATTTCGTGATCACGGTGCTGGCGCTGCTGCCGGCGATGCTGCTGTTCGTGCTGCTGACGCCGCGATTGCGCGCCCGCGCCGCGGCCCAGGCCGGATAGGCCCTCGTTTGTAGAGCCGAATTCATTCGGCTGCTTTTTTGCGTCATGTCATCCGAACGAAGAGCAGCCGAATGAATTCGGCCCTACAAGGCGAAAGCATGATCAGGCCGGATAGACCACGCCCAATACGCGCGGCCCCTTCGCGCCGCTGACCGAAGGCAAATTGCCGGGCCGGCCGACGAGGGTTTCGCGGGCCAGCCAGGCGAAGCCCATCGCTTCGACGAAATCCGGGTCCAGCCCGTGCGCCGCGGTCGATTCGACGATCGCATCGGGCAGCCATGCCGCCAGCCGCGCCATCAGCGCCGGGTTGTGCACGCCGCCGCCGCAGACCAGCACGCGCCGCGTTTGCGGCTGGGTCGCGTGCAGCGCGTCTGCGACGGTCGCCGCGCTCAGTTCCAGCAGCGTCGCCTGCACGTCGGCGGGCGCTTCGTCGCCGCGCAGCCGCGCTTCGACCCAGGGCAGGTGGAATTGCTCGCGGCCGGTGCTCTTCGGCGGCGGCAGGGCGAACCACGCCTCATCCAGCAAGCGCGCAAGCAGGGCTTCGTCGACCTTGCCTTGCGCGGCGAACGCGCCGCCGGCATCGAAAGCATTGCCCGTGTGCCGCTGGCACCACGCGTCCAGCAGCGCATTCGCGGGGCCGGTGTCGAAGCCGCGCACTTCGCCGGCGCGCGGCAGCAGGGTGAAGTTGGCGATGCCGCCCAGGTTCAGTACCGTGCGATCTTCATCGGGCGAATGCAGCATCGCCGCGTGGAAGGCCGGCATCAGCGGCGCGCCGTGCCCGCCCGCGGCGACGTCGCGGCGGCGGAAGTCGGCGACCGTGGCGATGCCGCAGCGTTCGGCGATGACGTTGCCGTCGCCGAACTGCCAGGTGAAAGGGAATGCCGCTTCGGGCCGGTGGCGCACGGTCTGCCCGTGCGAACCCAGCGCGCGCACGTCGGCGCGGGCGACGCCGGCTTCGCCGATCAGTGCCTGCGCCGCGTCGGCGAAGGCACGTGCGACCCGCACGTCCAGTTCGCCCAGTTCGTCCAGCGACTTCGCTTCGCCGCCCTGGCCCAGCGCGATCAGGCGTTCGCGCGTGTCCGCGTCCCAGGCGTAGGTGCGGCCCGCGACCAATCG
Source organism: Pseudoxanthomonas sp. (assembly GCA_039807145.1). Taxonomy (GTDB): domain Bacteria; phylum Pseudomonadota; class Gammaproteobacteria; order Xanthomonadales; family Xanthomonadaceae; genus Pseudoxanthomonas_A. Next base: position 1,446 of record JBDHQQ010000149.1, read on the forward strand.
CGGCCGTGGCTCGAATTCGACCAGCGCCGCGTCGATGCCGTCGGCGCTGGTGCCGGAAATCAGGCCGAGGTAGAGATCGGGCATGGGGCTGTGGGTGGCGGGTGGTTCACGGGAGACATCATCGGCGATCCCGATGCCGTCACCAACTACCCGACTTGAAACCGTCCTTAGCCCTTCTTCGCGTTGCCCTTCGACTTCGCCGCGACCGCGACCGCCGGCTTGTCCGCCGGGGTGCCGGCATCGGCGTAGATGATGTTCTCGACCGTGCGGATCTGCGCCAGGGCGCGCGAGGTGTAGCTGCGGTACGCGGCCAGCTGTGCGCCGGACAGCGGTTCGGGCGGCGGCATGGTGATCGACAGCGGGTTGCGGTGCGCGCCGTTGACGCGGAATTCGTAGTGCAGGTGCGGGCCGGTCGCCAGGCCGGTGCTGCCGACGTAGCCGATCACTGTGCCCTGGGCGACGCGCTGGCCGGCGCGGATCTTGCCGAAGCGCGACATGTGCCCGTACAGCGTGGTGTAACCGCGGCCATGGTCGAGGATCACCACGTTGCCATAACCGTTCTGCTTGCCGACGAACTGCACGCGCGCATCGCCCGCGGCCATGATCGGTGTGCCGGTGCCGGCGGCGTAGTCCACGCCCTTGTGCATGCGCATGCGCCCCAGCACCGGGTGGAAGCGGCTGCCGAAGCGCGAGCTGAGCCGCGCGTAGGGAATCGGCATGCGGATGAAGATCTTCTTCAGCGGTCGGCCTTCCGGGGTGAAGTACTCCGGCTTGCCGCCGGTGCGGGCGAAGCGGAAGCCCGAGTGCAGCTTGCCGTCGACGGTGAAGGCGGCGGCCTGCACCGGGCCGGTGCTGATCAGCTCGCCGTCGCGCCAGGTCTGGTCCACGACCACGCTGAAGCGATCGTCCGCATCCAGGTCGGAATCGAAGTCGATGTCGTACTTGAAGATTTCGTCGGTCAGCGCGTTGAGGTTGGCCTGGGTCAGGCCGGCCTTGCGCGCCGAGCGGTTCAGCGAGCGTCCGACGGTGCCGCTGAGCACCACGGTGCGGGTGACGGTTTCGCGGGGCAGCACCTTCTCCTGCACCCGGTCGCCGTCCAGCCACAGTTCGACGCGGTGGTCGGCGTCGCGGTCGTAGCGCAGCGCGCGCAGCGCGCCGCCGACCGGCAGGTCGAAGGCCAGTTCGCTGCCGGGCTTCAGCCGGGCCAGCGCCGCCTTGGCGTTGGGATTCGACAGCACCAGCTTCATCGTCTCGGCCGGGATTTCCAGCTGCTTGAACAGGGTGGACAGGGTCTGGCCCGGCTTGACCCTGAGCAACTGCCAGCTGTCGCCGACCACGCCCTCGCGCTGCCGGTCCGACAGCGCCGGCAGGTGCAGGGTGGTGGTGGAGAACGGCTTGATCGCCGGGGCCTGGGTCGCCGCCGAGAAGCCCGGCACGATGGTTGCCAGCATCAAACCGATGCTCAGGAACAGGCTGGCATGGATCCACTGGCGCCGCGTCCAGCGGTGCGCGGCCAGGTGTTGCTTCACTTGACGGTGCAGGGACGAATCGCGAAGGATTCCCAGGCGTTCCTGGAAGCGTTGCCGGTCGGAACGCGGCTTGGAGTCGCGATGGCCGTGGCCGTCACCGTGCGCATGCATCTTGTTCTGTCCCCGACCCGCTGGCGGTATAGCCGCGTACCATAAACACGCTAAAAGTTTGCGTCAAACCCTTGAGTTAATTGACAATTCGGAACTGCGTCACGATTAACCCTGATTTAACTCCGCGTTCATGTTCATGGTCGCGACCAACCTGGAAACCCTGCCTTGTCGTCCCTGACCGAAGCCCTCGCCCTGATCGCGCGCGGCGCCGATGAAATCCTCAAGCCCGAAGAACTGGAAGCCCGACTGAAACGGGGTCGCCCGCTGCGCGTGAAGGCCGGTTTCGACCCGACCGCGCCCGACCTGCACCTCGGCCACACCGTGCTGCTGAACAAGATGCGCCAGTTCCAGGACCTGGGGCACACGGTGATCTTCCTGATCGGCGACTTCACCGGGATGATCGGCGACCCGACCGGCAAGAACGTCACCCGCAAGCCGCTGACCCGCGAGGACGTCGAGGCCAATGCGCGGACCTACGCCGAGCAGGTGTTCAAGGTGCTCGACCGCGACAGGACCGAGCTGCGCTTCAACAGCGAGTGGTTCGGCAGGATGACCGCGGCCGACATGATCAGGCTGGCCGCGCAGCACACCGTCGCGCGCATGCTCGAGCGCGACGATTTCGCCAAGCGCTACGCCGCGCGGCAATCCATCGCCATCCACGAATTCCTGTATCCGCTGGTGCAGGGCTACGACTCGGTGGCGCTGCAGGCCGACGTCGAACTCGGCGGCACCGACCAGAAGTTCAACCTGCTGATGGGCCGTGGGCTGCAGGAACACCACGGCCAGCCGCCGCAGATCGTGTTGACCATGCCGCTGCTGGAGGGCCTGGACGGCGTCAACAAGATGTCCAAGTCGCTGGGCAACTACATCGGCATCGCCGAACCTGCGATCGACATCGTCAACAAGACGATGAAGATCGGCGACGAGCTGATGTGGAAATGGATCGAGCTGCTCAGCTTCGAAATCGGCGTGGACCAGGCGAAACAGCTGAAAAACGAGGTGAACGCCGGTGCGCTGAATCCGCGCGATGTGAAGCTGCGCCTGGCGCGCGAGCTTGCCGCGCGCTTCCACGATGCGGCCGCCGCCGAAACCGCCATCGCCGGCTGGCACGCGGCGGTCACCGGGCAGGGCGACACTTCGCTGCTGGAATCGAAGGACATTGCAGTCCCGGCCGAAGGCATCCGCATCGCCGCGCTGCTGACGGCCGCAGGCATCACGCCTAGCAACTCCGAAGCCAACCGCAAGCTGAAGGAACGCGCGGTGAAAGTGGATGGCGCGGTGGTCGAAGATGCCGCGCTGATCCTGCCGCCGGGTTTTGAGGGCGTACTCGCCGTCGGCAAGCGCAATTTCGCCCGCGTGCGGCTGGTCGCGAACGCGTAACGCAGGCGATTCGGCGCGCATGGGCGACGGAATGCTCCCGGCGCCGGCGGCGTCTTGAGTGTGCACATCTCCCGGCTTTTGCTGGGTCGGCGGGGCAAGCCTCCGCCCTGCAGTTGGCGATGGGGTCGGCGCATCGGTCCGGCCTGACATTCCGCACGGCGGGCCCGCAAGCCGGAGAGGGATCTTTTTTTTGCGCACTTTCCGCCCGACAGTCCCCGTCCGGAGCCGCGAAAAGCGCCGGATTCCCGGGGAAATCCGCAAGAATCGCCTACCCCCTTCCCAAACCGTTCCGGGCTGTGCACAATGCGCGCCCCTCGCAGTGGCGGACGGGCTTTCGGGCCGGCGGTTGCAGCGAGGGGCGGAACGAAAAAATCTTGAAAAAAGATATTGACGTTCCCGAAAAGCCCCCTATAATGGGCGGCTCACTTCGACGGAAACGTCGAAACACGAAGGAAGGCGCTGAGGCCGACTTCGAGGCTCTTTGACAGTGTGCGCAGGTGACTTGTGTGGGCGCCTGCAGGAAGGACTAGCTGTC
>JBDHQQ010000015.1:0-28659 GCA_039807145.1 Pseudoxanthomonas sp.
GCCGGTTCGCCCCCTCACCCCGGCCCTCTCCCCCGCTTGCGGGGGAGAGGGGGCTTTTCCCGATTCCCGATTCCCGATTCCCGGCATGTTCATTTCGGCTCGAACTCCTTCGGCGCGTCGCGGCCCAGCAGGTAGCGCGCGGGGTTGCCTTCCAGGCGGTCGCTGATCCGGCGCAGGTCGCGCACCAGCGAACGCAGCTCGGTCAGGGTCGGGCCCAGCTGGCCCAGCCCGTCGTTGGCGAAGCTGTTGATGGCGGTGCGGTTCTCGCCGAGGATCGCGTCGGCGTTGTTCGCGGCGGAATCCAGTTTCGCCAGCGTACCGTCCAGCTTTTCCACCAGCTGCGGCAACTGCTGCACCAGGTTGCGGTCCAGCCGTTCCATGGTGCCGTTGGTCGTAGCCAGGGTGGCGTCGAGCTGGCTGGCGGCCTTGCGCGCGTTGACGATCAGCGCGCGCAAATCGTCCTTCTGCGCGGCCAGCGACGTGCTGATCGCGTCCAGGTTCTGCAGCGTGTGGCCGATGCTGGCCACGTTCTTGTCGCTGAACACCGTGTCCAGCCGCTCGACGATGCGGTTGGCGGTATCGGAGATGTTCTGCAGGGTGGAGGGCGTGGTCTGGATCAGCGGCGCTGCGCTGTTGTCCACCGTGGTCAGCGCCGGCGCCTGCGGCGTGCCGCCGCTCAGCTGGATGACCACCGGCCCGGTCACGCTGGTCGGCGCGACCTTGGCGCGGGTGTCGGTCTTGACCGGCGTGGTCGCGTCCAGGCGCAGTCGCGCGATCACCTGCCCGGGATCCTTCGGCGACAGCGACAGCTTGGTGATCGAGCCGACGGCGATGCCGTTGTATTGCACCGGGCTGCCGACGGTCAGGCCGGTGACGGCCTCGCGGAACACCACCTGGTAGTCCTGCCAGGTGCGGTCGGACGAATACTTGGCCGCCCACAGTCCGAACAGCAGCATGCCGATGCCCGTCAGCAGGGTGAAGGCGCCGATCAGCACGTAGTTGGCTTTGGTTTCCATGGTCGGGAGCCGTGATTCGTGATTCGTGATTCGTGATTCGTGATTCGTGATTCGTGATTCGTGATTCGTGATTCGTGATTCGTGATTCGTGATTCGTGATTCGAATTTTATTGTCGGTCAGCGAGCATAGTCGCTTTTCTATTGGTCTTTGTTACGTCTGGAGCAGCCGATGCTTTTGACGAATCACCAATCACTAATCGCCAATCCCCGCTTTCCGCGCCGCCCGCGCCCGCGGCCCGTGGAAATATTCGCGCACCCACGGATGCTCCAGTTGTTCGATCTCGGGCAGCGTGCCCACCGCGATCACCTTCTTCTCGGCCAGCACCGCGACCCGGTCGCAGATAGCGTACAGCGTGTCCAGGTCGTGGGTGATCAGGAACACGGTCAGGCCCAGCGCGCGCTGCAGGGTGCGGATCAGTTCGTCGAAGGCGGCCGCGCCGATCGGGTCCAGCCCCGCGGTCGGCTCGTCCAGGAACAGCAGTTCCGGATCCAGCGCAAGCGCGCGCGCCAGGCCGGCGCGCTTGCGCATGCCGCCGGACAGCTGCGCCGGCAGCTTGGCGATGGCGTCGGCCGGCAGGCCGGCCAGCTTCACCTTCAGCAGGGCCAGTTCGTAGCGCCACGAATCGGGCAGCTCCGAGTGATGTTCCTTCAGCGGCACCTCGACGTTCTCGCCGACGGTCAGCGACGAGAACAGCGCGCCGTTCTGGAACAGCACGCCGGTGTTGCGCTCGATCTTCAGGCGGTCGCCCGGATCGGACGACAGCGAATCGACGCCCTGCACGCGGATCTCGCCCGCCTGCGGCCGGCGCAGGCCCAGGATCGAGCGCATCAGCACGGATTTGCCGGAACCCGAACCGCCGACCACGCCGAGGATTTCGCCGCGGCGCACGTCCAGGTCCAGCCCGTCGTGCACCACCTGCGCGCCGAACTGGTTGCGCAGGCCGCGGATGGAGATGATCGGTTCGTGATTCGTGATTCGTGATTCGTGATTGGTCAAGGCAAAGGCTCCCTCGCGGTTGAAAGGGGGCGTCCGCTCTTGCTTTGCGCGAATATCGAATCACGAATCACGAATCACGGCCCTCGTCACCAATCCATCTGCATGAACCACAGCGCGGCGAGGGCGTCGATGATGATCACCAGCGAGATCGACTGCACCACGCTGGAGGTGGTGCGCTCGCCGACCGATTGCGCGGTGCCCTTCACCTGCATGCCCTCCATGCAGCCGATCAGGCCGATCACCAGCGCGAATACCGGCGCCTTCGACATGCCGACGAGGAAATGCCGCAGCTCGACGGTGTCGTACATGCGCGCCAGGTACTGCTGCGGCGGGATGCCCAGGTCGAACGCGCCGACGGTCACGCCGCCGGCCAGACCGGCGATCATCGCCACGAAGGTCAGCAGCGGCAGGCTGACCAGCAGCGCCAGCAGGCGCGGGATCACCAGCAGTTCCATCGGGTCCAGGCCGAGGGTGCGGATGGCGTCGATCTCCTCGCCGGACTGCATCGCGCCGATCTGCGCGGTGAACGCGCTGGCGGTGCGCCCGGCCAGCACGATGGCGGTCATCAGCACCGCGAATTCGCGCAGGAAGGCGAAGGTGACCAGTTCCACCACGTAGATTTCCGCGCCGAAGTCGCGCAGGATGGTCGCGCCGAGGAAGGCGATCACCGCGCCCACCATGTACGAGAGCAGGGCGACCAGCGGCAGCGCGTCCAGGCCGACCTGCTCGATGTGGCTGACCGTCGCGGTCAGGCGCAGCCGGCGCGGATCGCGCAGCACGCGCACCAGCTTGACCAGGTTCTCGCCGGTGAAGCCGAGCAGCAGGACGATCTCGCGGGCGTTCTCGTGCACCTTGCGGCCCAGCCGCTCGAGCGCGGCGAGGAAGCCGTAGTCGCGCGCGGGCTTCGGGCGTTCGTCGACCACGTCCTCGATGGTGCTGACCAGGGCCTGGTGCTCGTCGCGGAACAGCAGGCCGTCCGCGCCCAGCCCGCGGCGCTTGGCGAAGCGCAACAGCTGCAGCACGCCGGCCGAATCGATCCGGCCGATGCCGCGCGCGTCGAGGAACTGCACCGTTTCGGGAAGCTGCCGCAGCGGTTCGCCCAGCCGCGTCGCCGTGGCCAGGCTCCAGTCGCCCAGCAGCCGCGCCTGCGCGGGGTCTTCCGGGTCGATGCGCCATTGCGGCAGGGCGGGAGTCGGCGTGGGCTGGCTCATGCCCGTGCAGGATAGCGCAGCGCGGCGGCGGGCCCGCTTACACTACGAAGATGAATCCGCAGCAGACGCCGATGCTCGCCTCGTACGCCCAGCGCGTCGCCTTCGTCTGCGAGATCGCCGCGCGCCTGCACCGCTACGGCACCACCGCGCAGCGTCTGGAAGGCGCGGTGGAGGCGCTGTCGCGGCAGCTGGGGCTGGAGTGCGAGCCGTGGTCGAATCCGACCGGGATCATCCTCAGTTTCAGCGATCCCAGCCGGGCGTTGGGCGCCAGCGACACCACCCGGGTGATCCGCCTCGGGCTGGGCGAAAACGACCTGCACAAGCTCAGCGAGGCCGACCGCATCGCCGAGGCGGTGGCCGCAGGCCGCATGAGCCTCTCCCAGGGCCACGCCGCGCTGCGCGGGCTGGACCGCGCGCACAACCGGCGCTGGCACGCGGCGCAGGTGCTGGTGTACGGGCTGTCGTCCGCCGGCGTGGCGGGCCTGTGGCGGCTGCCGTGGACGGACATCGCCACGGCGGGGCTGATCGGCCTGCTGATCGGCGGCCTGTCGCAGCTCACCGGCCGGCGCCCGCGGCTGGCGGAGGCCAGCGACGCGATTTCCGCGCTGATCGCCGGCCTGGTCGCGATCCTGGTGGCCCGTTTCGTCGCGCCGCTGAACCTCAACACGGTGATCATCGCCTCGCTGGTGGTACTGCTGCCCGGCCTGAGCCTGACCAACGCGGTCAACGAACTGACCAGCCAGCACCTGGTTTCCGGCACCGCGCGGCTGGCCGGCGCGATGACCACCGTGCTGAAGCTGACGGTGGGCAGCCTGATCGCACTGACCCTGGCCGAACTGGTCGGCATCGAGCCCGCGGTGCGGGCCTGGCGGCCACAGCCCGACTGGGTGGAATGGGGCGCGCTAGTGTGGACCGCCTTCGCCTTCACCGCGCTGTTCAAGGCGCACCGCCGCGACTATCCGTGGGTGATGTCGGCGGCGATCGCCGGTTACCTGATTTCGCGCATTGCCGGCGACGCCTGGGGCAGCCAGGTCGGCATTTTCCTGTCGGCGCTGGCGATGACCGCGGCGGGCAACCTGTACGCGCGCACGATGAACCGTCCCGGCGCGCTGATCCGGGTACCGGGCATCATCATGCTGGTGCCCGGCAGCACCAGCCTGCGCGGGGTGATGAACCTGGTGCAGCAGACCGGCGGCGCTTCGGGGGAGTCGACCCTGCTGCTGGTGATCAACGTGGTGATGGCGTTGATCGGCGGCCTGCTGTTCGGCAACCTGCTGGTGCCGACGCGGAAGAACCTGTAGCCGACCGCCTTATCTGCTGCGCAGACGCGAAGGCGGCTATCGCTTTCGTAGAGCGGGGCTTGCCCCGCTGCCTTTCGATTCGCCGTGTAAAAGCAAAAGCAGCGGGGGGCAAGCCCCGCTCTGCGGAAGCTTGGGCGAAGCGCCATAAAAAACGCCGGCATTGCCGGCGTTCTTCGACAGCGACGCGCGCGGCGTCACTTCTTCTTGATCAGGAAATCCTCGACCTTCCTGCCCTTGGCGACCAGGGCGGCCAGCCAGCGCGGCTGGCGGCCGCGGCCGGTCCAGGTTTCCTTGCGGTTGGCCGGGTTGCGGTATTTCGGGGCGATCTTGCGGCCCGCGCGCGCGGTGGACTTGGCGGCCTTGCGGCCCGCCTTCGGCTTGCCGGCGGCGCCGAAAAGCTCTTCGATGGTGTAGCCCTCGGCCTTGACGAACTTCAGGATCCGGCTGCGGACGGCGGCGATGGGCGTGCGCTTGGACAGCTTGCTTTGCTGCTGCTTGGCCTTGCTGATCAGGGAGGCAAGCTCTTTGGCCGAAAGGCCGCGTAGATCGATCGACATCAATTTCTCCGGGGGAAACGGAAGGATACGGGCCCGATGATAATCAGGCTTATATGTGCGATTCAAACCGTGCGATCGAGAATAACCGGAAAATACCCGTGAATCCGCGGATATTCGCCCGCATCGTGCCGTATTTTGATTCAGCCGCGCAGCCGCGCCAGCAGTTCGTCGCGCGACAGGTTTTCCGCTTCGGCCGCGCTGCGCGCGCGGTATTCGAAGGTGCCGGCGGCCAGGCCGCGTTCGGAAACCACCACTCGATGCGGAATGCCGATCAGTTCGATGTCGGCGAACATCGGGCCCGGGCGCAGGCCGCGGTCGTCGATCACCGCCTCGATGCCGGCTGCGGCCAGTTCGTCGTAAAGCGACTGCACCGCGTCGTTCACCGCGGCGTCGTTCTTCGGGTTGATCGGGCAGATCGCCACCTGCCACGGCGCCATCGGCGCGGGCCAGACGATGCCTGCCGCGTCGTGGTTCTGCTCGATTGCCGCGGCGACGATACGGGTCACGCCGATGCCGTAGCAACCCATCGCCGGCACCACCGCCTTGCCGTTTTCGTCCAGCACGGTGAACTTCATCGCCTCGCTGTACTTGCGGCCGAGCTGGAACACGTGGCCGACCTCGATGCCGCGCGCGATGCGCAGCTCGCCGCCGTCCGCGGCGCGGTCGCCCTCGACCACATTGCGGATGTCGGCGACGACGTCGGGCTCGGGCAGGTCGCGGCCCCAGTTCACGCCGGCGATATGGAAGCCCGCCTCGTTGGCGCCGATCACGAAGTCGGCCATCGCGGCGACGTCGCGGTCGGCAACCACGCGGATCGGCTTCTTCGGATCGAGCGGGCCGAGGAAACCCGGTTCGCTGCCCAGGTGGTCGAGGATTTCCGCCTCGCTGGCCATGCGGTAGTCGGCCAGCCCCGGCACCTTGGCCAGCTTGATCTCGTTGACCGCGTGGTCGCCGCGCACCAGCGCCAGCGCGAAGCCGTCCTCGGCCATCACCGCGACCGACTTGACCGTGCGCGCCAGGGAGATGCCCAGCAGCGCGGCGACGTCCTCGCAGGTTTTCTGCACGGGCGTGGCCACCTTGTTGGTCGCTTCCGTCGCGGCCGGGCGCGGGCCTGGCGCGGCCGCGACGGCGGTTTCCATGTTCGCCGCGTAGTCGCTGGCGGTGGAGAACACGATGGCGTCCTCGCCCGATTCGGCCAGCACCTGGAATTCCTGCGAGGCGTCGCCGCCGATCGCACCGCTGTCGGCCTGCACCGCGCGGAACTTCAGGCCCAGGCGGGTGAAGACGCGCGAGTACGCGGCGTGCATGTTGCGGTATTCGCGCGCCAGGTCCTCGTCGGTCAGGTGGAACGAGTAGGCGTCCTTCATCAGGAATTCGCGCGCGCGCATCACCCCGAAGCGCGGGCGGATCTCGTCGCGGAACTTGGTCTGGATCTGGTAGAAGTTCACCGGCAGCTGCTTGTAGCTGCTCAATTCCTGGCGGGCGAAATCGGTGATCGCTTCCTCGGCGGTGGGGCTGTAGCAGAACTCCTGTTCCTTGCGGTCCTTGATCTTCAGCAGTTGCCCGCCGAACTTCTGCCAGCGCCCGGTTTCATCCCACAGTTCGCGTGGCTGGATGGTCGGCATCAGCAGTTCGATGGCGCCGGCGCGGTCCATCTCCTCGCGCACGACGTTCTCGACCTTGCGCATCACCCGCAGGCCCAGCGGCGACCAGGTGTACAGGCCGGCGGCCAGCCTGCGCAGCATGCCGGCGCGCAGCATCAGCTGGTGGCTGACCAGTTCGGCGTCGGCCGGGGTTTCCTTGGTGGTGCGGAGGTGGAACTTCGACAGGCGCATCGGCAGGTTTTCACGGGCGGAAAGCGCTCATTTTGCCATGCGGGGAGGGGTGGTTCCCGGTTCCGGGTTTCTGGCGAAAAGCGACGAGCCGCCCCCGGCAATCAGGAAGCGGCAAGCGGCAAGCGCCGCGTCACTCCGCGGCGGGCTTGCAATAGGCCCTGACCGCGGCTTCGGCCAGGGCCTTCTGGTTGGCGCGACCCTGGTCGTCCAGGGTGACGTCGGGCTTGCCGTCGCCGTCGGTGTCCTGCTGCACGGGGGAACTGGATGCGAGGATCGCCAGGTTGCCCTTGGCCGTGGTGCACTGCGGGTTCTCGGCCGGCTTGGCCGGGGCTTCCGGCGCGGACAGGCCGCGGTTGGCGTCGCCGACGTTGCGCTTCCTGGCCTGCTCCGGCGGCGGATGGTCGGCGTAGTGGGTCACGCCCTGGGCGTCCTTCCACTGGTAGACGCGGGTGGCCTGGGCATGGGCGGCCGAGGCGACGATCAGGCCGGCCAGGACGGCCGCCAGGCTGAACGGGACGCGCATGGAAGGCTCCGGTTGCGGAAGGCCCCGATTGCAACATCCCCGGCCGGCGCTGGCAACTGGCGGCTGGGCCGCTTCGGCTAAACTGCGACCATGGAACCAGATCGACCCTCGTCCCCGCGTCCGCGCGGCATCTACCTGCTGCCCAACCTGTTCACCACGGCGGGCCTGTTCGGCGGCTTCTACGCGATCATCGCCGCGGCCAACGGCCAGTTCGTGCATGCGGCGGTGGCGGTGTTCATCGCCGCGGTGGCCGATGGCCTGGATGGGCGGGTGGCGCGCCTGACCGGCACCAGCAGCGAATTCGGCGTGCAGTACGACTCGCTGGCCGACCTGGTCAGCTTCGGCATGGCCCCGGCCCTGGTGATGTACCACTGGTCGCTGTCGGCGCTGAAGTACGACGGCGGCACGATGGGCCGGGTCGGCTGGGCGGTGGCGTTCCTGTACGCGGCCTGCGCGGCGCTGCGCCTGGCCCGCTTCAACACCCAGGTAGCCGTGGTCGACAAGCGCTGGTTCATCGGCCTGGCCAGCCCGGCTTCGGCGGGCTTGATGATGTCCTTCGTCTGGGCTTTCGCCGACGGTGGCCTGGGCTGGAACGGCGAGGAGCTGCGTTACGTCGCGCTGGCGGTGACCCTGTGCTGCGCGCTGCTGATGGTCAGCCGGGTGCGCTTCTGGAGCTTCAAGGGCGGTGGCAACGGGCCGAAGTCCGACCGGGTGCCGTTCGTGGTGCTGCTGCTGATCCCGGTGGCGATCGCGGTGCTGGTGGTCGACCTGCCGCGCGTGCTGCTGGCCGTCGGCGTGGTGTACGCGCTGTCCGGGCCTGGGTACTGGCTGTGGCAGCGCATCCGCCGCAACCGGCAGGATGCCGCCGCGTGAGCGCAGCCGCTGCGCCGCTGTGGAGCGCGGAGCAACACGCCTGGCTGGCCGCGCTGGGCCACGCGGTGTACGTGCGCGGCGCGTTGCCGGAATCGGCGGTCGTCCCCGGGCCTGCGCCGGTCGCTGCGGCCGAACCGGCGCCAGCCGCGCCGCGCCGCGATCGCGCTGCGCGACCTGCGCCTCCCGCGTTCGCAACGGAATCCGCACCGCAACCCGCGCCGGCCGCGCGGCGTCCGTCCACGCGCCTGCCCGACCGCCTGCACATCGCCCTGATCCGTGCCGCCGGGATCAATCCGAACGCGCCCGGCATGGCCGAACTCATCGCCCAATGGCCGCCTGCCGCCGCGCTGCGCGCCGATCCGGCCGCCAAGCGCGCCTTGTGGCCGCGCCTGCGCGCGCTGCGCAAGGGGTCGCCCGGATGAACGCGGTGCGGCGCACCGACGCCGCGCCCGCGCTGCGCCCGCTGCGCGAGTCCGACCTCGACGCGGTGATGGCCATCGAGCACCGCGCCTATCCGTTCCCGTGGACGCGCGGCATCTTCCGCGACTGCCTGCAGGCCGGCTACCCGGCGTGGTTGCTGCTGGAAGGCGAGGCGATCCGCGGCTACGCAGTCATCAGCCTCGCCGCCGGCGAGATGCACATCCTCAACATCTGCGTCGCGCCGGAACGCCAGGGCCGCGGCCTGGGCCGCTTCCTGCTGCGTGCGCTGCTGAAGCAAGCGCGCGACCGCGAGGTCGAGCGCGTGTTCCTGGAAGTGCGGCCGTCCAACCCCGGCGCGAAGGCGCTGTACGAAGCCGAAGGCTTCAACGAAATCGGCCACCGCCCGCGCTACTACCCGGCGCGCGACGGCCGCGAGGACGCCATCGTGATGGCGATGGAACTATTGCAGGACTGAAAGGCGTCGTGCCGTTCATTCCAGCGGCGCGTAATGCACCTCGGACATCTTTACCCAGCCGCCCTTGCCGTCGGCGGTCTCGATGGTCATGTCGCGCGCGCCGTCCGCGGCCGGCACGAAGATGAAGCGCAGCGGCACGCTGGCGCCCTGGACGTTGAAATTGGATAGCCATGTCCAGCGGCCGTCGTGCCGTTCGCCGGTGCCCGCGATCACTGCGCCGTGGTTGTCCACGCCATGCACGTTGTAACGGCTCGCGGCGCTGTCCCAGTCGAGTATGTAGATGTTGTGCGAGACGCCCGCCGCTTCCTTGGTCGTCTCACGGCAGACCACGGCCTGGCCCCCGTCGTGCCATTCGCAGGTCTCGAATCCGTCAAGCGGGGTGAACGCGTTGGCCGGATTGCCGGGAACCGGGTCATCGCACGCACTCCTTGCCGGAGACATGGAAAGTCGAACGCTCTGGCGGCCAGCGGGCGGCCATGCGGATGCCGGCGCTGTAGGGTGGGTCCCGGCCCACCATCGCCTCCGGCGCAATGTCCGGCCAGGTGGGCCAAGGCCCACCCTAAAGCTTCGCGCGCTGCGCCTGCAGGACTTCCAGTTTGGCGCTCCAGTCGGCCAGGCGCAGGCGTTCCTGCTCGATCACCGTCGGCGGCACCTTGTCGCTGAACTTCGACAGCTTGGTTTCGCTCTTTTCCTTTTCGCCGGCGACGCGGGCGATTTCCTTGTCCAGCCGCGTGCGTTCGGCGTCCAGGTCGACCAGGCCTGCCAGCGGCACCAGCAGCTGCAGGGCGGGCCCTGGCCCGCCGCTGGTGATCAACGCCGATGCCGCGGCCGGCGCTTGGGCGGCAGCGTCGAGCCATTCGATGCTTTCCAGCTTCAGCAGGAATTTCAGCGACGCGTCGAACCTGCCGGCGCGCGCGCGGTCGTCCTCGTTCCCGCCCTGCAGCAGCAGGCGGACCGTCTTGCCCGGCGCGACGTTCAATTCGCTGCGGATGCGGCGCAGCGAGCCGACCATCGCCTTCAGCCATTCCACGTCGGCCTCGGCCCCGGCGAAATCCTGCCCCGCGAAATCGGCGGCGGCCGGGTAGGGGCGCAGCGAAATCGTATCGCCTTCGATGCCCAGCTTCGGCGCGACCTGTCGCCACAATTCCTCGGTGACGAACGGGACCAGCGGGTGCAGCAGGCGCAACAGGGTTTCCAGCACGTGCAGCAGGGTGTGGCGGGTCGAGTCCGCCGCTGCCGCGTCATCGCCGTTGAGCGCGGGCTTGGCCAGTTCGACGAACCAGTCGCAGAACTCGTTCCAGGCGAATTCGTACAGCGATTGCGCCAGCAGGTCGAAGCGGTAGGCGGCGAAATGCTGCTCCGCTTCGGCGACGGTCTTCGTCAGGCGAACCAGGATCCATCGCTCGGCGTCGGTCTGAGGCTGCAGCGTGCCCCCATCCGCCCTTCGGGCACCTTCCCCCGCGGGCGGGGGAAGGACGAATTCCGGGGTGTTCATCAACACGAAGCGCGTGGCGTTCCACAGCTTGTTGCAGAAATTCTTGTAGCCTTCGGCGCGGCCTAGGTCGAACTTGATGTCGCGGCCGTGCGTCGCCAGCGCGGCGATGGTGAAGCGCAGCGCGTCGGCGCCGTGGGCGGCGATGCCGTTCGGGAATTCCCTGCGCGTGGCTTTTTCGATCTTCGGCGCGTCCTGCGGTTTCATCAGGCCGGTGGTGCGCTTGGCCAGCAGGTCGTCCAGCGTGATGCCGTCGATGATGTCGAGCGGGTCGAGCACGTTGCCCTTCGACTTCGACATCTTCTGGCCCTGCGCATCGCGGATCAGGCCGGTGATGTAGACGTCCTTGAACGGAATCCGCCCGGTGAAACTGTCGGTGGCCATGACCATGCGCGCCACCCAGAAGAAGATGATGTCGAAGCCGGTGACCAGCACGTCCGAGGGCAGGTAGCGATCGAAGCCGCGCTCGGCCATTGCCTTCTGGTCGGGCCAGCCCAGGGTCGAGAATGGCCACAGCTGCGAACTGAACCAGGTTTCCAGCACGTCGCTGTCCTGGCGTAGAGCGGGGCTTGCCCCGCTGCGCTTGGCCTCGTCGCTCAGCGGGGCAAGCCCCGCTCTACGGTAGGCTTCTTCCTCGTTGCGCGCGACGTGGCAGTTGCCGGCCTCGTCGAACCACGCCGGGATGCGGTGGCCCCACCACAGCTGGCGGCTGATGCACCAGTCCTGGATGTTTTCCATCCAGTGGCGGTAGGTGTTGATCCAGTTCGGCGGGACGAACTTGATTTGACCGCTCTCGAACAGTTCCAGCCCGCGCTTGGCCAGCGCGTCCATCTTCACGAACCACTGGTCGGTCAGGTACGGTTCGATCACCTGGCCGGTGCGGTCGCCGCGCGGCACCTGCAGCTTGTGTGCCCTGGTTTCGACCAGCAGGCCGAGGTCTTCGAGGTCGGCCAGCACGGCCTTGCGCGCGTCGTAGCGATCGAGGCCGCGGTATTTCTCCGGCGCGCTGTCGTTGATCGCCGCGGCCGGGGTGAACAGGTTGATCATCGGCAACGCGTGGCGCACGCCGACCTGGTAGTCGTTGAAGTCGTGCGCGGGCGTGACCTTGACCACGCCGGTGCCGAATTCGCGGTCCACGTAATCGTCGCCGATCACCGGGATGCGGCGGCCGGTCAGCGGCAGCATCACTTGCTTGCCGATCAGCGCGGCATAGCGCGGGTCCTGCGGATGCACCATCGCTGCGGTGTCGCCGAGCATGGTTTCCGGGCGCGTGGTGGCGACGACCAGGTAGTCGCGGGTTTCGCGCAGCGTTTCGTTGCCGTCGGCATCGGTTTCGACGTGCTCGTAACTGGCGCCATCGGCCAACGGATAGCGGATCGACCACAGGAAGCCGTCTTCCTCGACGCTTTCCACTTCCAGGTCGGAGATCGCGGTCTTCAGCACCGGGTCCCAGTTGACCAGGCGCTGGCCGCGGTAGATCAGGCCGTCTTCGTACCACTTCACGAAGGCCTCGATCACCGCCTGCGACGGGCCCGGGTCCATGGTGAAGCTGCTGCGCGACCAGTCGCCCGAGGTGCCCAGCCGGCGCATCTGCCGCTCGATGGTATCGCCCGACTGCGCCTTCCATTCCCAGACTTTGGCGACGAAGCCGTCGCGGCCCAGCGAGTCGCGGGTTTCGCCCTTGCCTTCGAGGGCGAGGTTGCGCGAGACGACCATCTCGGTGGCGATGCCGGCGTGATCGGTGCCGACCTGCCACAGCGTGTCGTAGCCGCGCATGCGGTGGTAGCGGACCAGCGCGTCCATCAGCGTCTGCTGGAAGGCGTGGCCCATGTGCAGGGTGCCGGTGACGTTCGGCGGCGGCAGCAGGATGGTGTAGGGCGTGCCCCGGCCGGACGGCTTGAAGTGGCCGGCGCTTTCCCACTCGGAATACAGGCGCGCTTCGAAGGTCTTGGGGTCGTAGCTGGAGGCGAGGGTGGCGGTCATCGTTTCGTTTCTGTTGTCATCCCGAGCGGAGCGGGGGACCTGCTTCTGTGTCGTGTCGGACCGAACAACAGGTTCCTCACTGCGTTCGGAATGACGGCGTCGGTTTACATGTCGTGCTTGTTCAATTCGAAACCCAGCGCCTTGTACTGCTTCCAGCGCTCGCGCAGCGGCTCGCGCGCGGCCGGATCGGCGGGGACGACTTCGAGGATGCGTTCGCACGGTTGCAGCCAGACGTCGTCGCGCAGGTTGATCACCAGCGGGCGCGACGACGCGTCGGTTTCGGGCGTGGCGATCAGCACCGGCGTTTCGTCCTCGTCCTCGTCGGTGCCGGCGATCTGGTGCGGCAGGTATTCGTCCGGGTCGAACGCCCACAGCAGGTCGTCCAGTTCCTCGGCCTGGGCCATGTCGCGCGCCAGGACCAGGGTCGACTGGCTGGCCGCGTATGCCTTCTTCGCCAGCTCGCACACCAGCAGCAGCGGCTGGCCGAGGAAGCGCGGCTTGGCGATCAGGTAGAAGTCGGCGCGGGGCATGGAGGAGCCGTGATTCGTGATCGGGGATTCGTGATTCGCGGAAGCGGATATTCAGGCCGGCGGGAAATGCTTTTCACGAACCACCAATCCGGATAACGAATCGCGGCGCGAGCAATCACGCCGCGCCACCGGCCCGGTCCAGCAGCCATTGCGCCAGCAGGCCGACCGGCCGGCCCGTCGCCATGCCGCGCTTGCCTTCGTCGTTGGCGACGCCGGCGATGTCCAGGTGCGCCCAGCGCTGGCCTTCGGCGAAGCGCGACAGGAAGCAGCCGGCGGTGATTGCGCCGGCCCAGCGGCCGCCGATGTTGTAGACGTCGGCGAAGCTGGATTCCAGCAGGGTCTGGTATTCGTCCCACAGCGGCAGGCGCCAGGCGCGGTCGAACACGGTTTCGCCGGCGGCCAGCAGTTCGTTCGACAGGTCGTCGTGCTTGCTCATCAGGCCGGTGGCGTAGCGGCCCAGCGCCACGATGCACGCGCCGGTCAGGGTGGCCACGTCGAGCAGCGCCGCGGGCTTGAAGCGTTCGGCGTAGGTCAGCGCGTCGCACAGGATCAGGCGGCCCTCGGCGTCGGTGTTGCCGACCTCGATGGTCTTGCCGGACATGCTGGTGATGACGTCGGACGGGCGATAGGCGTTGCCGTCGATGGCGTTCTCGACCGCGGGCACGACGACCACCAGGTTGACCGGCAGCTTCATCTTCACCGCGGCGACGAACGTGCCGATGACGCTCGCGCCGCCGCACATGTCGTACTTCATTTCCTCGATGCCGCCCTGGGTCTTCAGGTTGACGCCGCCGGTGTCGAAGGTGATGCCCTTGCCGACCAGCACGTAGGGTCTGGCCCCGGCATCCGGGCTGCCGTTCCACTTCAGCACGACCAGCTTCGGCCGGTTGGCCGAGCCGCGCGCGACCGCCAGCAGCGAGCCCATGCCCAGCGCGTCCATCTGCGTTTCGTCGAGGATCTCGGCTTCCGCGCCGTTGGCCGCGGCGAACTGCTGCGCCTGCGCGGCGATGTAGGCCGGGTTGCAGACGTTCGGCGGCAGGTTGCCCAGTTCGCGGGCGAAGCGCACGCCTTCGGCGATGGCCAGGCCCTGTGCCAGCGCCTGCGCATCGTCGCCGGAAACCGCGAGCTTCGACAGGCCGGGCTCGTCGTTCTTCTTCTTGCCCAGCGTCGCGGTGTAGCGGTAGCACGCGTGGTCGGCGGCGATCACGGCCTGGCGGACGTTCCAGGCGGCGTCGCGGCCCTTCACCTCGACTTCGCCCAGGGTGAACAGCGCGCTGGCGCTGGGGCCGGTCTTCAGCGCGCGCGCGGCGTCGCCGACGGCCTTGAGGTACTGCGGCACGCCGAACTTCGCCGCGTCGCCCAGGCCGACCACCAGCACGCGCGGCGCGGCCACGCCGGGCAGGTCGGGCAGCAGGGCGGTCTTGCCGGTCTTGCCGCTGAGGTCGCCGCGCTCCAGCAGCGCGGCCAGGCGGCCACCGCTGGCGTCGTCGATGGCCCGGCCGGCCGGGGTCAGCGATTTGTCCGCGAAGGCGCCTACCACGATGCAGTCGAAGGCGGCGCTGGCCGCGGCGTCGTGGTTCAGGGTGAATTCCAGCGTCATTGATCAGATTCCCGGTCGGTTACGTACAATCGCGGGCAAGTGGCGGACGGCCTGCGGCCGATCCGGAGCCCCGGCGAACGAACCCGAGATTGTAAATCAAGCCCCCTTTCCGATGCCGAAGCTCGACCGCTACCTGTTCCGCGAATTCGCCCAGAGCTTCGCCGCGACCCTGATCGTGCTGCTGGTGGTCAGCCTGGGCGGCGTGCTGACCGACCTGCTGGGCAGGATCGCCGAAGGCAAGGTGCCGGCGGGGCTGATGTTCTCGCAGCTGGGCCTGCGCCTGCTCAATTTCCTGCCGCTGATCCTGCCGCTGGCGCTGATGCTGGGCCTGATGCTGGCTTTCGCGCGGCTGTACCGCGATTCGGAAATGCCGGTGCTGACCTCGGTCGGGGTGGGCCCGCGCCGCCTGCTGCGGCCGCTGCTGATGCTGGTCGCGCCGGTGGTGGTGATCATCGGCCTGCTGTCGCTGTGGCTGGGCCCGTGGGCCGACCGCACCCGGGTGCGGATGGTCGAGCAGGCGAACCGCAGCCTGGTCGCCGCGGGCTTCGACGCCGGCAAGTTCACCACCCTCGCCAACGGCGGCGTGGTCTACGTCGGCGGGCTGTCCACCGACGGCGCGCACATGAGCCGCGTGTTCGTGCAGCGCCAGCGCGATGACCGCCTCGACGTGGTCACGGCCAGCAGCGGGGAACTGTTCTTCGACGGTGACCAGGACCGCTACCTGCGCCTGGGGGACGGCTTCCGCGTGGAAGGTCCGCTGGGCGAAGGCCGCGACTACCGCCTGATGCGCTTCGCGAGCAATGAGCTCGCGCTGCCGGCCAGCGCCGAATCCCGCGACAAGGACGATCCGGAGCTACAGCCGACCACGGCGCTGATCGGCGATCCGCGCCCGCAGGCCGGCGCGCAGCTGCACGCGCGCATCACGCCGCCGCTGCTGGCGCTGGCCTTCGCCCTGCTGACCCTGCCGCTGTCGCGCAGCTCGCCGCGCCAGGCGCGCTACGGCCGGGTGATCCTCGGCTTCCTCGGCTACCTGGTCGGGGTCAGCCTGATGTTCAACGGCACCCAGATGCTGGCCGATGGCAATCTGCCGGCGGCGCTGGGCCTGTGGTGGCTGAGCCTGCCGCTGCTGGCGGCGGCGGTGTGGTTCTATTTCCGCGACGGACGCCTGGGCCGGCCGAAGGCGCCGGCGGCGAAGGTGGCGCCGTGATCCGCTTGCGCCCGAACCTGCACGACCTGTACGTCGGCCGCGTGGTGCTGGGCACCGTGCTGCTGGTCTGGGCGGTGCTGCTGGGGCTGGACCTGATCCTGGCCTTCGGCGACGAGGCCAAGGATTTCGGCAAGGGCACCTACAGCTTCAGCCACGCGCTGGTCTATCTCGGCTATACCGTTCCGCGCCGCGTCTACGGCCTGTTCCCGTATGCGGCGGTGGTCGGTTCGCTGATGGGGCTGGGCCAGCTGGCGGCGACTTCGGAACTGACCGCGCTGCGCGCGCTGGGCCTGTCGCGCCGCCGCCTGAGCATTTCGGTGGCGGTGGCGCTGGCGCTGCTGACCGCGCTGATGGTGACGAACATGGAGACCCTCGGCGCCTGGGCCGAGAGCCAGGGCACGGCGTTCCGCGCCGCGGCGCGCTCCGACAAGGTCGCGGTGGCGCGCTATTCGGGCCTGTGGGCGCGCGAGGGCAACGTCTTCATGAATGCGCAGAACGGCGAGGAGGAACTCGACGCCGAAGGCAGGACGACCCTGCTGCTGCGCGACGTGCGCCTGTACCAGGTCGCCGACGACGGTCGGCTGGAGTCGATTTCCCAAGCCGCCAGCGCGCGTCACGTGGAGAACGGCTGGCAGTTGTCGGACGTGCTGCGCACCACCTTCGCCGCGCGTTCGGTCAGCCAGCAGAAGACGCCTGGGGAACTCTGGGAATCGAAGCTGGACCCGGCCACGCTGGCCGTGGGCATCGCCAATCCGCGCCACATGGCCGCGCGCGACCTGGCCCAGGGCATCGATTACCGCCAGCGCAACGGGCTGGATGCGCGCGACTACAAGGACAACTACTGGAGCCGCTGGTTCTATCCGCTGAACGTGCTGGCGCTGTGCCTGGCGGCGATCCCGTTCGCGTTCGGCAGCCTGCGCAGCGGCGGCATGGGCAAGCGGCTGTTTTTGGGCATCCTGTTCTCGCTGGGCTTCCTGCTGCTGCAGATGCTGTTCGGCCGCCTCGCAGGGGCGTTCAAGTTCGATTTCCGCGTCGCCTACGCCTTGCCGCCGCTGATCATGCTGGCGGTGTCGGCGTGGCTGTTCAAGCGGCGCAGCAGTTAGCTGGGCGCGCGTGCGGACTTTGCGCCCGCAAGGGAAGTAACCCGCCCACCAGGGCGGAAATTTTTTCAAACATTGCTTCCACCCGAAGGCATTCCGGATGAAGTTCGCCATCCTCTCCCGCAACAGCCAGCTGTATTCGACCCGGCGCCTGGTCGAGGCGGCGCGCGCGCGCGGGCACAGCGTGCGCGTGCTGGATCCGCTGCGCTGCTACATGCGCATCGCCAGCGACGGCTTCGGCATGCACTACAAGGGCAAGCCGGTGTCCGGCTACGACGCAGTGCTGCCGCGGATCGGCGCCTCGATCACCCGCTACGCCACCGCGGTGCTGCGCCAGTTCGAGCTGATGGGAAGCTACAGCCCGAATCCTTCCGATTCCATCCTGCGCGCGCGCGACAAGCTGCGCGCGCACCAGCTGCTGGCCGCGCAGGGCATCGGCCTGCCGGTCACGGTGTTCGGCGACAACCCGGACGACACCGCCGACCTGCTGGCCATGCTCGGCCCGCCGCCGCACGTGATCAAGCTGACCGAGGGCACGCAGGGCGCGGGGGTGATGCTGACCGAGAAGCCATCGGCCTCGCGCAGCGTGGTCGAGGCGCTGCGCGGGCTGTACGCCAGCTTCGTCGTGCAGGAGTTCGTCGCCGAGGCGCAGGGCGCCGACCTGCGCTGCCTCGTGGTCGGCGACCGCGTGGTGGCGTGCATGCGCCGGCAGGCGCCGGAGGGCGACTTCCGTTCCAACCTGCATCGCGGCGGCAGCGCCGAGGCGGCCGAAGCCAGCGCCGAGCAGGCCGCCACCGCGGTGCGCGCGGCCCGGGTGATGGGGCTGGAAGTCGCCGGTGTCGACCTGATCGCCTCACGGCGCGGCCCGCTGGTGCTGGAGGTCAATTCGACCCCGGGACTGGAGGGTATCGAACAGGCCAGCGGCTGCGACGTTGCTGGGGAAATCGTCGATCACATCGCCTCGCGCGCCGCAAAAAATCATTCATAAACAACAAGATAAGAATTTCTCGGCGAATCCGGCATCGATTCTTAACGAAATTTTTAACATTGACTTAATCGGCGCTGGGCTAGGCTGCCCAGACCGCTGATTCTGTGGCTCCTCGTCAGTTGCGAACGGATCGACAGGATTACGGTAAATCGGGGTTGTTCTTGGCCCGGGCAGGGTGACTGCCCGGGCTTTTTTTGTCTGCCTGCCGCCGGCGTTCATGCCGGCCAGCGGCGGAATTTGTTAAGTTGCAATTGTTAAATCGCGGGAACCCGGCCCGTCGGCCGCGGTCGATAACAGCCTCGCCATTCGGAATCTCTCCATGCGCATCCTCGTCATCGAAGACAACAGCGACATCGCCGCCAACCTGGGCGACTACCTGGAAGACCACGGCCATACGGTCGATTTCGCCGCCGACGGCGTCACCGGCCTGCACCTGGCGGTGGTGCACGAGTTCGACGCCATCGTGCTGGACCTGAACCTGCCGGGCATGGACGGCCTGGAGGTGTCGCGCAAGCTGCGCAACGAGGCGCGCAAGCAGACCCCGATCCTGATGCTGACCGCGCGCGACACCCTGGACAACAAGTTGGCCGGCTTCGATTCCGGCGCCGACGACTACCTGGTCAAGCCGTTTGCGCTGCAGGAAGTCGAAGTGCGGCTCAACGCACTCTCGCGTCGCGGCAAGGCGCCGCTGACCCGGGTGCTGGAAGTGGGCGAACTGGAATACAACCTGGACACCCTGGAAGTGCGCCGCCAGGGCAAGCTGCTGCAGCTCAATCCGACCGCGCTGAAGATCCTGCAGGCACTGATGGAAGCCTCGCCGGCGGTGGTGACGCGCCAGGAACTGGAAACCCGCGTGTGGGGCGAGGAACTGCCCGATTCGGATTCGCTGCGCGTGCACATCCACGGCCTGCGCAGCGTGGTCGACAAGCCGTTCGGCAGCACCTACATCCAGACCCGCCACGGCATCGGCTACCGGATCGCCGCGCCCGATGGCAGCAACTGAGGCCGCCACACCGCACCGGCGCCGGGTGCTGCGGCGCAGGCTGCGCGCCCGCATCGTCCTGTCCTTCTTCCTGCTCGGCCTCGGGCTGACCCTGCTGCTCGCGTTCGCGACCAACTGGGTCCGCAGCCGGGTCGAGGAGGACATGGTCACCGACGTGATGGACCGCAACATCGACGCCTACGCGCAACGTTACTACGCCAGCGGCGGCAGGGACATCGGCCTGCCGGTGCAGCAGATGTACGGCCGGGTGGTTTCCAAGGAAAAATTCGAGGCGCTGAAGGAGGACCAGCCGGAGTGGTACAGCTTCGGCGATGGCATCCACAACGTGGTCGGCACCAACGAGGACGGCACGCCGTTCGCCTACAAGCTGGCCGTGCGCAAGACGCCGGACAAGTGGTTCTTCCTGGCGTACGACATGAGCGAAAGCGTGCGCCGCAGCGAGAAGTTCGAGCGCGCGCTGTACATCGTGGTACCGGTGTTCACGCTGGTTTCGCTGCTGATCGGCTGGTGGTCGGCATCGCGGGTGATGCGGCCCGTTTCGGAACTGGCCTCGCACCTGCGCGCCTACCGCGGCAGCAGCCACCCGCAGCCCCTGGCGCCGCATTTCCCCGAGGACGAGGTCGGCGAGCTGGCCAAGGCGCTGGACGATTATTCCGAGCGGCTGACCGAAGTGGTGCAGCGCGACCGCGAGTTCAACGCCGACGTCAGCCACGAGCTGCGCACGCCGCTGGCGGTGATCCGCGGCGCCACCGAATTGCTGCTGTCGCGCCCCGACCTGGACGAGAAACTGCGGCAGCGCCTGCTGCGCATCCAGCGCGCGGAGCAGCAGTGCACCGACCTGATCGGTTCGCTGCTGCTGCTGTCGCGCAACGAGCGCGGGCTGGGCAACACGCTGGTGGCGAAGGTGGTGGAACAGCAGCTGGAAGCGCATCGCGCGCAGCTGGGCAGCAAGCCGCTGGAACTGCACATGGAAGGCGAAAGCGGCCTGACCGTGGACGCGCCGGAATCGGCGCTGTCGGTGGCGCTGGGCAACCTGATCGGCAACGCGGTCAAGTACACCCAGGAAGGCTCGGTGACGGTACGGTTGCACGCCGATGCGGTCGAGGTGATCGACACCGGTCCCGGCCTGAGCGAAGAGGACGCCGCGCACCTGTTCGAGCGCGGCTACCGTGGCACCCATGCCGGGCATTCGCAGGGCGGCGGCATCGGCCTGTCCATCGTCAGCCGCCTGTGCGACCTGTATGGCTGGCGGGTGGGCGTGCGGCCGGGTGCGGAGCGCGGCGTGATCGCGACGCTGAAGTTCGCCGAGGCTTGACCCTGGTTCGCACGTAGGAGCGCTCTCGAGCGCGACCTGCCCCTGTTGGTGCGAGGGCATGGTCAGGGTGGTCGCGCTCGAGAGCGCTCCTACAGCGAAATCCAGAAGCAGCCGTGGCTGCGGCGCAGTGCGAAGGTGGTGCTGGCCATGGTGCTGCCGTTCTTCGACGTCTGCATCACCTTGAGGGCGATGGGGCGCGACGGGGCGGTGGTTTGCGGGTAGTAGCCGTCCTCGTTCGCATCGACGACATGGCCGTCGTCGTCGACGATCGGCGGCGGCGCGGGGCGGATTGGCTCGATGTCCAGCAACGGACGTTCGACGAGGGTCTCCAGCCGGTCGAGTATCCGGTTGGCGGTCGCGTCGGAGACGCCGGCCCATTCGTACACGCCGGCCAGCCGGTTCACGTCGCGGTTGTCTATCGCCGAGGTGATCCGATAGACCAGATCGCTCAACGTGCGCGGGCAGGCGCTGCGCAGCGTGCCGCCGCCGGTGTTGCCTTCCGGCGCGATGGTTGCGCGCGGCAATGCGTCCATCGCGCCGACGTCTTCGCAGCGCTTGTCGGTATAGACCGGCTTGCCGTCCATGCCTTCGCAGCGATGGACCTTCTGCGCGTGCGCTGCAGGAGGCAGCCACGCCAGTCCGGCGAACAAGAGGATCGACAACGCAAGGGCGGGGCGCATCGTCGCAGCCTAGCCACCGCCCGCAGGCTTGTCACCCTAGCCGGGCCAGTACCGCCTGGGTCGGCTTGGCCAGGTTCAGCGTGTAGAAATGCAGCGACGGCGCGCCGCCGGCCAGCAGCCGTTCGCACAGCCGCGCGACCACGTCGGCGCCGAACTCGCGGATGCCGTCCGCGTCGTCGCCGAAGGCCTGCATGCGCTTGCCGAGCCAGCGCGGGATTTCCGCGCCGCAGGCTTCGGAGAAGCGGCGCAGCTGGCTGAAGTTCGAGATCGGCATGATCCCCGGCACGATGGGTATCTCCACGCCGAGCCCGCGCACCGCGTCGACGAAGTGGAAATACGCGTCCGGGTTGTAGAAGTACTGGGTGATCGCGCTGTCCGCGCCGGCATCGACCTTGGCCTTGAAGTGGCGCAGGTCGACCATCGCGTCGTCGGCCTGCGGGTGGGTTTCCGGGTACGCGCCGACTTCGATGTGGAAATGATCGCCGTGTTCGGCACGGATGAATTCGATCAGCTCCGACGCGTAGCGCAGGTCGCCGGGGTAGCCCATGCCCGAGGGCAGGTCGCCGCGCAGGGCGACGATGCGCCGGCAGCCGATCGCGCGGTACAGCTTGAGCAGTTCGCGGATCTCTTCGCGGCTGCCGCCGACGCAGGAAATGTGCGGCACCGATTCGAAGCCGTGCTCCTGCTTCAGGTGGCGCACCGTCTCCGAGGTGAAGCTGAGGGTCGAGCCGCCCGCGCCGAAGGTGCAGGAGACGTATTCCGGAGCGTGCGTCTTCAGCCTTTCCGCGGTGCGGTCGAGCTGGGCGCGCTGCTCGTCGGTCTTGGGCGGGTAGAACTCGAAGGAAACGGGGGTCTTCATGAGTGCATCCAAGTCGAAGCCAAGCTGCTTGGGGTTACGTGAAAATCCGTGTCGTCATCCCGGCGCAGGCCGGGATCCATGTTGCTTTTGCTGTTGCTCTGGGAGATGAGAGCAACAGCAAAATGGATTCCAGCTTGCGCTGGAATGACGAGCAAGAGCGAAGGGCTGGATTCCCGCTTTCGCGGGAATGACGAGCGAAAGCAGAACTCAGTAGCGGTAATGATCCGGCTTGTACGGCCCTTCCACCGGCACGCCGAGGTAGTCGGCCTGGTCCTTCGTCAGTCTGGTCAGCACCACGCCGATCTTCTCCAGGTGCAGGCGCGCGACTTCCTCGTCGAGGTGCTTGGGCAGGCGATAGACGGTCTTCTCGTACGCGTCCTTGTTGGCCCACAGGTCGATCTGCGCCAGGGTCTGGTTGGAGAACGAGTTCGACATCACGAAGCTCGGGTGGCCGGTGGCGCAGCCGAGGTTCACCAGGCGGCCTTCGGCCAGCAGGAAGATCGCGTTGCCGCCAGGCATCACGTACTTGTCCACCTGCGGCTTGATGTTGACGTGGCGCACGCCCGGCAGCGCCTTCATCGCGTCGACCTGGATCTCGTTGTCGAAGTGGCCGATGTTGCAGACGATGGCCTGGTCCTTCATCTTCGTCATGTGCTCGACGGTGATGATGTCCTTGTTGCCGGTGGTGGTGACGTAGATGTCGGCGTGGCCCAGCGAGGATTCGACGGTGTTGACCTCGAAGCCCTCCATCGCCGCCTGCAGCGCGCAGATCGGGTCGATCTCGGTGACGACCACGCGCGCACCGTAGGCCCGCAGCGAATGCGCCGAGCCCTTGCCGACGTCGCCGTAGCCGCAGACCACCGCGACCTTGCCGGCCAGCATCACGTCCATCGCGCGCTTGAGGCCGTCGGCCAGCGATTCGCGGCAGCCGTACAGGTTGTCGAACTTCGACTTGGTGACCGAGTCGTTGACGTTGATCGCGGGCACCAGCAGCTTGCCCTGTTCGGCGATCTGGTACAGGCGGTGCACGCCGGTGGTGGTTTCCTCGGACACGCCCTTCCAGTCGGCGACCACGCGGGTCCAGAAGCCGGGGCGCTCGCTGGCGACGCGCTTCAGCAGCGCCTTGATCACGCCTTCCTCGTGCGAGGAGGCGGCCTCGTCGACCCACTTCGAGCCGTTCTCCAGTTCGTAGCCCTTGTGGATCAGCAGGGTGACGTCGCCGCCGTCGTCCACCACCAGTTCCGGGCCGGTCAGGGTGCCATCGGCCAGGGTGAAGGTCAGCGCATCCAGCGTGCAGTCCCAGTATTCCTCCAGGGTCTCGCCTTTCCACGCGAACACCGGCGTGCCGGTGGCGGCGATCGCGGCGGCGGCGTGGTCCTGGGTGCTGAAGATGTTGCACGAGGCCCAGCGCACGTCGGCGCCGATGTCCTTCAGGGTCTCGATCAGCACCGCGGTCTGGATGGTCATGTGCAGCGAGCCGGTCACGCGCACGCCCTGCAGCGGCCTGGCGGCGGCGTACTTGCGGCGGATCGACATCAGGCCCGGCATCTCGTGCTCGGCGATGTCGATTTCCTTGCGGCCCCAGTCGGCCAGCGAGATGTCGGCGACCTTGTAGTCGCCTTCGGCAGGGGATTGCTTGGTGGAAGCAGGCTTGGCCTGTGCGTTCATGGCTTACGGCTCCGGAATATGGGCGAGGCGGGCTCGCATGCTGTTCCGGGCGCCGTTACCGATGAATGCCGTCGAGCCTGGCCGTGGTTTCCTCACCACGGTCGCAGCGCCCCTCGATGGCGCGGGGATTATATCGCTTGTTCCGGATGAAACGATAAATGCCGGAAACGCGGCCATGGGGTAGGCTTGCAGTGGTCTGCTGCATTGCCGCAATTGGTTCCAGATTGGTTTGTTCCCGCTTTGCCCTCCCGCCCCCGCCGAAGCTCCCGATGAACGACCCTCGAAGCCTTGAATTCGATGCTCCCGACATCCCGCTGCGCGAGGACGTGCGCAGGCTCGGCGCGCTGGTCGGCGACATGCTGGCCGAACAGGTTTCGCCGGAATTCCTGGCCGAAGTCGAGCGCGTGCGCACCGCCGCCATCGTGCGGCGCCAGGGCGACCAGCCGCCGCAGTCGCTCGCGCGGCTGCTGGCCGGCAAGGAGCCGTCGCAGGCCGAAGCGCTGATCCGCGCGTTCGGCGCCTACTTCCAAGTGGTCAACATCGCCGAGCGCGTGCACCGCATCCGCCGCCGCCGCGACTACCAGCGCCAGGGCGGCGCGCCGCAGCCGGAGGGCGTGCACGCCAGCCTGCTGCAGCTGCGCGGGCAGGGTGCGGGATTCGACGAGGTCGCGGCGTGGCTGCCGCGCATCGACATCGAGCCGGTGTTCACCGCGCACCCGACCGAGGCGGTGCGCCGCGCGCTGCTGGAGAAGGAACAGCTGATGGTCGCCAGCCTGGTCAGCGGGCTGGACGGCGGGCGCACGCCGGGCGAGCAGGCCACCGACGTCGAGCGCTTCCGCATGGCCCTGACTTCGGCCTGGCAGACTTCCGATTCCTCGCCGGTGCGGCCCGGCGTCGAAGACGAACGCGAGCACGTCGGCTTCTATCTCACCGAAGTGCTGTACCGGGTGATGCCGGTGTTCTACGAAACCCTGGAAACCGCGTTCCGCGACACCTGGGGCGCGGCGCCGGACATTCCGCGGCTGGTCCGTTTCGGCACCTGGGTCGGCGGCGACATGGACGGCAATCCCAACGTCGATGCGGCGACCATCGCCGCGACCTTGCGCGTGCAACGCCGCGCGATCCTGAAGAAATACCTGAAGGAGCTGGGCCAGCTGGCGACCTTGCTCAGCCAGACCACGGGACTGGTCGCGGTCTCGCCGCAAGTGCTGCAACGGATCGACGACTATCGCCAACAGATGCCGCAGGCCGCCGCGCGTTCGCGCCCACGCCATGGCGACCAGCCGTACCGCCTGCTCAACGACCTGATGCGCGCACGCCTGAAGGCGACGCTGGACGACGCGGCGGAAGGCTATGCCGGGCCGGAGGCATTCGCCGCCGACATCGGGCTGATCCTGCACAGCCTGGAGGCGAACAAGGGCATCCATGCCGGCTGGTTCGCGGTGCGCCGCCTGCTGTGGCGCGTGCGCAGTTTCGGTTTCCACCTGGCGCGCCTGGATGTGCGCCAGGAATCCAGCGTGCATGCGCGTGCGGTTGCCGCTGCCTTGGTCGATGCGCAATGGGAAGGCCGCAACGCGGTGGAGCGCGCCGCGCTGCTCGCCCCGTATGCCAGCGGGGAGAAGCCGTTGCCGGCCTCGCAGGACGAAGGCAATCCGCGCCTCGATGCGGTGTTCGCCGCGCTGGCCGAAGGGCGGCGCCTGCACGGCGCCGACGCGCTGGGCGCGTACATCATCAGCATGGCCCACGATCGCGCGGACGTGCTGACCGTGCTGGCGCTGGCGCGGCGCGGCGGCCTGGTCGATGGCGAAGGCCGCGTGCCGCTGGATATCGCGCCCCTGTTCGAAACCGTCGACGACTTGCGCCACGGTCCGGATACCTTGCGCGACCTGCTGGCCGATCCGGTCTATCGCGGACACCTCGCCGCGCGCGGCAACGTGCAGATGGTGATGCTGGGCTATTCCGACAGCGGCAAGGACGGCGGCATCGCCGCCTCGCGCTGGGGCCTGCAGCGCGGCCAGGTGGAACTGCTGGAGGCGGCGAACGCACTGGGCATCCGGCTGACCTTCTTCCACGGCCGCGGCGGTTCGATCAGCCGCGGCGGCGGCAAGACCACGCGCGCGGTCGATGCCTCGCCGCGCGGCAGCGTGGACGGGCGCCTGCGCGTGACCGAGCAGGGCGAGGTGATCCATCGCAAGTACGGCATCCGCGCGCTGGCCCTGCGTTCGCTGGAACAGGCCGCTGGTGCGGTGCTGGTGTCGAGCATCCGCCCGCGTCCGGTGGAGTCGCGCGAAGCGAAGTGGCGCGGCGTCATGGACCGGATCGCCGAAGCCAGCAGCCGCGCCTATCGCGATTTCGTCGGCGCGCCGGGCTTCATGGATTACTTCCGGGGTGCGACGCCGATCGACGTGATCGAACGCATGACCCTGGGCTCGCGGCCGTCGCGCCGGCTGGGCCAGGATGCGGCGCTGGCGAACCTGCGTGCGATCCCGTGGGTGTTCGCGTGGACCCAGGCGCGTGCGGTGATCCCGGGCTGGTACGGCGTCGGCAGCGGCCTGCAGGCGGCGGTCGATGCCGGCCACGAAGCCACGCTGCGCGAGATGGCGCGCGACTGGCCGTTCTTCCGCACCTTCCTCGACGACATCTCGATGGTGCTGGCGAAGGGCGACATGGGCATCGCCGAAATGTTCTCGCGCCTGGCCGGGCCGCTGCACGGGGAATTCTTCCCGCGGATCGAACGCGAACATGCGCTGACCCGCGACTGGGTGCTGGCGCTGAACGGCGACGACTGGCTGCTGCAGAACGACCAGCGCCTGGCGCTGTCGATCCGCCTGCGCAACCCGTACATCGACCCGATCAGCGTGATGCAGGCCGACCTGCTGGCGCGCTGGCGCGAAAGCGACCGCGAGGACGACGCGTTGCTGCGCGCGCTGGTGGCCAGCGTCAACGGCGTGTCGCAGGGCGTGCAGAACACGGGGTGAGCATCGCGCCGCATCACGTCGTGGAGCCGGATTCATCCGGCTGTTCTTCGAGAGGATGCGCAAAAAGCAGCCGGATGAATCCGGCTCTACAAGGCGGGAGCCGCTCAGCCGTCCAGTTCGCTCCAGCGCGCGTAAGCGGCATCGAGCTCGGCCTGCAGTGCGGCCAGCACTTCGTTGGCGGCGACGATCGCCGCGCCATCCTGCTGGAAGAACGCCGGGTCGTTCATCGCTTCGCTGCGCGCGGCGATTTCGGTTTCCAGCGATTCGATCCGCGACGGCAGCTGTTCCAGTTCGCGCGCGTCCTTGTAGCTGAGTTTCCTCTTCGCGGAAAGCGAATCCTCCGTGGCCCCCTTTTGCAAGGGGAGCGAAGCAACGGCGCCCGCCGCATCCGAGGAAGTCGCTTTTGCTTCCCCCTTGACCAGCCGTTCGGCTGTTGAAAGCGCAAAAGGGGGATTGAGGGGGATTCGCTTTTCCGGCCGCTGCCGCAGCCAGTCGGAATAGCCGCCGACGTATTCGCCCAGCCGGCCGCCGCCTTCCAGCGCCAGCGTGCTGGTGACCACGTTGTCGAGGAAATCGCGGTCGTGGCTGACCAGCAGCAGCGTGCCGGTGTAGTCCAGCAGCAGCTCTTCCAGCAATTCAAGGGTTTCCACGTCCAGGTCGTTGGTCGGCTCGTCCATCACCAGCAGGTTGGACGGCTGCGCGAACAGCCGCGCCAGCAGCAGCCGGTTGCGCTCGCCGCCGGACAGGCGGGTGATCGGCGCGCGCGCCCGTTCTGGCGAAAACAGGAAGTCCTGCAGGTAGCCGATCACGTGCTTGCGGCTGCCGTTGATCTCGACGAAGTCGCGGCCGCCGGCGACGTTCTCCAGCGCGTTGCGCGATTCGTCCAGCTGGCTGCGGTGCTGGTCGAAGTAGGCGACCTGCAGGCCGGTACCCAGCTTGACCTCACCGGCATCCGGCTTCAGTTCGCCCAGCAGGATCTTCAGCAGGGTCGATTTGCCCGAGCCGTTCGGACCGATGATGCCGACCCGGTCGCCGCGCATGATCGTGGTGGAAACGTCGTCCAGCAGCACGCGTTCGCCGAAGCGCTGCGCCAGGCGCGTCGCTTCGACCACCTTGCGCCCCGACGCCTGCGCGGCGGCGGCTTCCATCTTCACGTTGCCGGCCAGGTCGCGGCGCTGTGCGCGCTCGCGGCGCAGCGCCTTCAGCGCGGTGACCCGGCCTTCGTTGCGGGTGCGCCGCGCCTTGATGCCCTGGCGGATCCAGACTTCCTCCTGCGCCAGCAGCTTGTCGAAGCGTTCGTTCTCCATCGCCTCGGCGTGCAGGCGTTCCTCGCGGCGGCGCAGGTAGTTGTCGTAGTCGCCTGGCCACGACGTCAGCCGGCCGCGGTCGATCTCGACGATGCGCGTGGCCAGCGCGCGCAGGAAGCTGCGGTCGTGGGTGACGAACACCAGGCTGCCGGCGAACGACTTGAGGAAGCCTTCCAGCCAGTCGATCGCCTCGATGTCGAGATGGTTGGTCGGTTCGTCCAGCAGCAGGATTTCGGGCTTGCGCGCCAGCGCCTGGCCCAGCAGCACGCGCCGCTTCATGCCGCCGGACAGCGCGGCGAAATCGGCGTCGCCCGGCAGTTCCAGCCGGTCGATCACCTGCTGGATGCGGCGGTCGAGGTCCCAGCCGTGGCGCGCTTCGATCTGCGCCTGTGCCGTGCCCAGCGCGGCCATGTCGCCCTCGGCCAGCGCGTGGTGGTAGCGGGCCAGCAGTTCGCCCAGTTCGCCCAGCCCCTGCGCGACCACGTCGAACACGCTGCCCTGGGTGCCGTGCGGCACTTCCTGGGCCATGCGCGCGATCACGGTGCCGCTCTGCACGCGCACTTCGCCGTCGTCGGGTTTCAATTCGCCGGCGATCAGCCGCATCAGCGTGGACTTGCCCGCGCCGTTGCGGCCGACGATGCAGACGCGCTCGCCGGTTTCGATGGACAGGTCGACGTTTTCGAGCAGCAGCGGGCCGCCGACGCCGTAGTCGACGCGCTGGAGTTGGAGCAGGGACATGCG
>JBDHQQ010000150.1:0-5940 GCA_039807145.1 Pseudoxanthomonas sp.
CGCAACTGGTCGCCGCGCCCGCGCCGACGATGCCACGCCCGCCGCGCCCGCCGCGCCGCGCGCCGGCGGCGGCGAAGTCGCGCTTCACCGTGCAGGGCGTCGGCAACCTGCTGGTGCAACTGGCGAAGTGCTGCCAGCCGGTCGCCGGCGAACCGATCGCCGGTTACCTGACCCGCGGGCGCGGGGTCAGCGTGCATCGCGCCGACTGCGTTTCGTTCCGCCGCCTGGCCGCTATGCATCCGCAGCGCGTGCTGCAGGTGGAATGGGGCGTGGCCGGCGGCGGCTACGAGGCCGACGTGCAGGTGCTGGCCATCGACCGCAAGTGGCTGTTGAAGGACGTGACCAACCTGATCGCGCAGGAAGACGCGCACGTGCTGGACATCCACAGCGAGGCGCTGCGCGACAGCGGGCGCATCCGCCTGCGTCTGCGGCTGAAGGTCAGCGACTACGGCCAGCTGTCCACCCTGCTGGGCAAGCTGGACGCGCTGCCCGGCGTGGAGGAAGCGCGGCGTTCAGGCTGACGCAGCGCGCGCGCACTATGCTGTCGTGGTGACGTGCGATCCTTCCCATGACGCCGACGAGCGCATCGAACCGACGACGGACTGGCGGCAGGTCGAATTCCGCCCGCAGCAGCGCCGGTCCGTTCCCGCATGGCGCAGTCGCGCGCGCTGGCGCTGGATTGCGGGCATCGCCGTGGCGCTGGTGCTCGCGCTGGTGCTGCTGCGCCAGCCGCTGTCGAACCGGCTTTGGGCCGGCTCCAACGTGCAGGCGTTGCTGGACGAGGGCGATGCGGCGCTGCGCGCCGGCCATCTCGATGGCGCACGGCAGAAGTACCAGGCCGCGCAGGCGCTGGACGGCGACCGCAGCGAAGCCCGCGCCGGCCTGGCGCGGGTGGCGAACGCGGCGCTTGGCCAGGCCCGCGCCGCGACCGAAGCCGGCGATTTCACGCGGGCCCGCCAGGTCCTGGCGCTGGCGCACGAACTGCAGGCGCCGCGCGCGGAAACCGAAGCCGTCGCCAACGCATTGCGCGAACGCGAATCTGCCGGCGCCGGCATCGCGCAGTTGCTGCAACAGGCGGAAACCGCACGCGCCGCGTACCGGCTCGACGGCGACGACAGCGCCGCGCTGCCGCTGTACCGGCGCGTGCTGGCGCTGCAACCGAACCGCACCGAGGCGCTGGAAGGGCGGGAGGACGCGCTGTCCGACCTGCTGCAGCAGGCTCGGCAGGCGCTTGCCGGCGGCGAACTGGCGCGCGGCGCGGCGCTGATCGTCGCCGCGCAGGGCTACGACCCCGGCCATGTCGATCTGCCCGAGGCGCAGGCATTGCTGTCGCGCGCCGTCGAACGCCGGCGCCAGCGTGCCGATGCCGACCTGCGCCGCCAGCGCCTGGCGCTGGCGCTGGACGGCTACCGGGAAGTCCAGTCGCTTGCCGCGGGCGACGCCCGCCAGTCCGCCGCGGCGGCGCGTGGCATCGAACAGGTTGCGCAGGCCTACGCGAGGCAATCGCGGCGGCTGGCCGGAGATTTCGATTTCGACCAAGCCGAAGCCGCGCTGGCGGCGGCGCGCGAACTGGCCCCGCAGTCCGCCGAAGTGCGGGAAGCCGCGGCATACCTGCAGCGCACGCAGAAGAGCCACGGCCAGCGCGCGGCCGCCGCCGCGTCGCCGCAGGACCATCGGCGCGTGCAGGTTCTGCTGGCCGACATGGCCCGCGCCGAAGCGCGCGGCGACTGGATCGCGCCGCCCGGCGACAGCGCCTACGACAAGCTGCGCGCCGCACAGGCGCTGGCCCCGGCCGACCCGGTGGTCGCTGCCGCCGCGCACCGCCTGCTGCCGGCCGTGCGTGGCTGTTTCGAAGACGAACTGCGCGGCAACCGCCCGCGCGGCGCGCACGCCTGCTACGACGCATGGCAGGCTCTGAAGCCAGACGATTCGAATCTTGCCGAAGCGCGCCGTCGCCTCGCGCAGCGCTGGATTTCGGTCGGCGACGAACGCCTCGGCAGCGGCGACGTGGCCTACGCGCAGGAAGCGCTGCGGCAGGCGCGGGCGCTGGACGCGCGCGCGCCGGGCCTGGCGCAGCTGCAGGACCGCGTGGCCAGCGTCCGGTCGCCGCAATAGTCCGCGCTATCATGCCGTCCGGCTTCCACGGCAACGGCGCGGTCAGGATGGCGGTATTCGTAATCGGCGCAAGCAGCCAGATCGGCCATTGCCTGTTGCCGCGCCTGATCGACGCCGGCCACGAGGTCGTCGCACTGAGCCGCCGGGCGCGCGCCGATACATCCCGCATCCAGTGGCAGCAGGGCCGGTTGCCCGACCGCATGCCCGCAGCGGAGCGCTACGACGCCATCATCAGTTTCGGTCCCTTGCTGGCCCTGGCTGAATGGCTGGCGGTGCAGGCGGCTGCGCCGGCGCCGCGGTTGGTCGCGACCAGTTCGATGAGCGCGCTGACCAAGCGCAATTCGGTGGTCGCCGACGAAGTCGAAGTCGCCCGCCGGTTGCGCCAAGGCGAAGACGAAGTCGCCCGTCAGTGCGAGCGCCTCGGCATCGGCTGGACGCTGCTGCGCCCGACGCTGATCTACGGCGTGGGCATGGACAAGAGCCTGACCCCGCTGGCACGTCGCGCGCTGCGCTGGCGCGTGTTCCCGATTCCCGCCGCGCGCGGGCTGCGCCAGCCGGTGCATGCCGACGACCTGGCGCAGGCGGTCGTGCGCGCGCTGGCCGTGCCGGAAGCGCAGGGCGGGACGTTCGAATTCGGCGGCGGCGAACGGATCAGCGCCGAAACCATGTTCTGCCGCGTCCGCGACAGCCTGCCGCGCGCGACGCTGGCGCTGCCGCTGGGCCGCCCCGCGCAGGCGCTGGTGCGCACGCTGTGGCCCGCGTCGCGCGGTCCTTTGTCGCGTCTCGACCAGGACTTGATCGCCGACAATGACCAGGCGGTTTCCGTGCTGGGCGTTTCGCCACGGCCGTTCCGGCCGGATGCGAAGATGTGGCAGGCGCCCGAAACCGAAGCGGGGCATCGCTAGCCATGCGCATCTGCGTTGCCCTGTGCACCTACAACGGCGAAAAGTATCTGCCGCAGCAACTCGACAGCCTGCTGCGACAGGAGCGGCTGCCAGACCGGATCGTGATCCGCGACGACGTGTCCGCCGACGGCACCTGGGCATTGCTCGAAGCCTTTGTGGCGCAGGCGCGTTCGCATGGCATCGGCGTGGATTTGCGGCGCAACGCGGACAACCTCGGCTACGTGCGCAATTTCGAGCAGGCGCTGCAGGCCACGGACGGCGACCTGGTGTTCCTGTGCGACCAGGACGACGTCTGGCATGCGGAAAAAATCCGGCGCATGGCCGGCGAGTTCGAACGCCGGCCGCAGCTCGGGCTGCTGCACACCGACGCCCGGCTGGTGGACGCGGCGGGCGGCGACCTCGGCCTGGGTCTGTTCGAAGCACTGGAGATCACACCGGCCGAGATCGCCGCCGAGCATGCGGGTGATGCGTTCGATGTCCTGCTGCGGCGGAATACCGTCACCGGCGCAACGGCGGCGCTGCGCCGCACCCTGCTGGACGCGCTGCTCCCGGTGCCGGAGGGATGGGTGCACGACGAGTGGCTGGCGATGGGCGCCTGCGTGCAGATGCAGGTCGATTGCCTGGCCTGGGCGTCCATCGACTACCGCCAGCATGGCGGCAACCAGATCGGCGCGCGCCGCCGCACCCGGCGCGAGAAGCTGCTGGGCAGCGGCATGCCGAAGCGGGAATTCATGGCATTGGTGGCCGACCGGTTGGAACGGGCATTGGGCAGGCTAGGTGATGCAGACCTGGCCCCGCCTGCCGAAAAGACAGCACAGGTGCGTGAGCGGATCGCGCATGCACGGTTCCGCGCCGAACTTCCGCGCAATGCCTTCGCGCGCTGGCCGATGATCGCGCGGGAAATGCGTGCCGGGCGCTATCGGCGCTATTCGTCCGGCCTGCGCTCCATCGTCAGCGACTTGCTGGACCTGGGCTGAGGACCGGCGGCATGGAAACCTTGCCCGGCAGCGGAACCCCAGGCGCGCGTGGCATCTGCGTGGTGGTGGTGACCTATCGTCCGGACCTGCTGCGC
Source organism: Pseudoxanthomonas sp. (assembly GCA_039807145.1). Classification (GTDB taxonomy): domain Bacteria; phylum Pseudomonadota; class Gammaproteobacteria; order Xanthomonadales; family Xanthomonadaceae; genus Pseudoxanthomonas_A. The sequence goes on from JBDHQQ010000150.1 coordinate 4,093, forward strand.
CTGCAGGCCTGCATCGATGCCGTGCGCGGGCAGGTCGAGGGATTGCTGCTGTTCGACAACGCCACCGCCGGCGGGGAATTCGATCGATTCGCGAACGGGCTGCGGGACGTTGTGGTGATTCGCAGCGAGGCGAACATCGGCCTTGCCGCGGCGATCAATCGCGGCATCGAGCATGCGCGCGAACACGGGTTCACCCACGTGCTGATCCTCGACCAGGACAGCATCGCGGCCGAGGGCATGGTGGGGGAATTGCACGACGCGCTGATCGAACTGGGGCGCGACGCGGAAGTCGCGGCCGTCGGACCGCAGTTCGTGGACACGCGCACCGGGGTGGCGGCGCCGTTCGTGCGGATCGGGTTTCCGTTCAACCGCAAACTCGTCGGCGGACCGGGCGAATGCGTCGAATGCGATTTCCTGATCAGCTCGGGGTCGCTGATTCCGCTGGAGGCGCTCGCGCAGGTCGGCGGCATGGACGAATCGCTGTTCATCGACAACGTCGACCTGGAATGGTCGTTCCGCGCGCGCGCGGCTGGTTATCGCCTGTTCGGCGTGTGCGACGCGCGGATGGGGCATGCCATCGGCGACGCCGTGCGTCCGTCGCGCTGGGTGCGCGGGGGCGTGTTCGTGCACGGTCCGGTACGGCTGTACTACATGATGCGCAACCGGGTGCTGCTGTACCGGCGGCGGGAAACGCCGCTGAAATGGATCGCGCAGGACGTGCCTCGACTGTTCGGCAAGCTGGCGCGGATGTCGCTGCTGGTCGCGCCGCGCGAGCGCAACCTGCGGGCGATGTGCCGCGGTCTGCTGGATGGGATGCGCGGCCGTATGGGGCCGGCTCCTTACGGGTGAGCGGCTGCCTGCGCGCCCGTCGCGGACTGCGCTAGACTCGCGCGAATCCTTCCTGTCGCATGCCCGTGGCCCGTTCCGATTACGACGAAACCGACGACTACGACGACGATGACGGCGCGGAAGCGCCTGCGTGGAGCAGCCGCCTGCTGGGCTGGGCCCTGGTCGCGCTGGCGCTGGGCCTGGGCTTCCTGATTCCGTACACGCTGTACCTGAACCACCAGGTCAGCGTGCGGTTCGGCGCGCTGCAGTGGCAGGTGCCGACCCGGGTCTATGCGCGGCCGCTGCAATTGTCGCCCGGGCTGGCGATGGACGCGCGCACGCTGAAGACCGAACTGGACGCGGCTTCATACCGCGACGACGGCGCCGGCAAGACGCCCGGCACCTACGCGCAGGAAGGCGGGCGCTTCACCATCTCTAGCCGCGGCTACATCGACGTGGACGGTCGCGTGGCGCCGCGGCGGGTGCAGGTGAGCCTGGGGGATGGTCGCGTGCGCGGGCTCCGGGACCTGGGCCGCAACGCTTCCGTGCGCGGTACGCGACTGGACCCGGCGCGCATCGCCACGCTGTACGGGCAGAAGCAGGAGGAACGCCGCCTGGTGCAGTTGCAGGACGTGCCGGAGCTGCTGGTCACCGGCCTGCAGGCGGTCGAGGACCGCGACTTCAGCAGCCATATCGGCATCGATTTCAGCGGCATCGCGCGCGCGTTGTGGGTCGCCGCACGCTCCGGCGGCGAATCGCGCCAGGGCGCCAGCACGCTGACACAGCAGCTGGCGCGCAGCGGCCTGCTGGGCATCGGCAAGGAACAGACGGCCACGCGCAAGTTCAACGAAATCCTCTACGCGCTGATCCTGGATGCGCGCTACGACAAGCGCACCATCCTCGAGGCCTACTTCAACCAGGTGTACTGGGGCCAGCGCGGCAAGCAGGCCATCCACGGCGTGTCGGCCGCGTCCGAGTTCTGGTTCGGTCGCGATCTGAAGGACCTGAACACCGAACACG
>JBDHQQ010000151.1:0-5849 GCA_039807145.1 Pseudoxanthomonas sp.
CCGCCAGCGTTTCCGGCCGCGCCAGCTGCGCGGCCAGACTGGCCGGGGCGGCCAGTTCGACCGCCAGGCGCGGCCATGCGGCCGGCAGGTCGGGGGAAACGCTCATCGTTGGAACGGTCGGGAAGCCAAGCGCGAATGATACCGCGCGGCCCGCCCGCCTCCGCCCGGCGCGGGTATGCGAGGATTCAGTCGCTGCGGTGGAACATCTGTGGCCGGATCGGGCCGTCGCCCGGGGAGAACGACATGAAACTCCGTCTCGTCGCTTTGGGCTTGTTCGCCGTGGCCACGCTGGCCGGTTGCGCCAGCGCCTCGAAGGTGATGCTGGGCCAGGCCCGTCCGCCGATCGATCCGGCGCAGGTGCAGGTCTATTCCACGCCGCCGCCGGGCTCGGTCGAAATCGCCCAGCTGGAAGCGACCAGCGCGGTCGGCTTCGGCACCCAGGGCCAGACCGACGCGGCGGTGGCGCGGCTTAAGGCCGAGGCCGCGAAGCTGGGCGCCAATGGCATCGTGCTGGTCGGCGTCGGCGCTTCCGGCCAGTCGCCGGTGGGCATGTCGGTCGGCGCGGGCAGCTTCGGCCGCCACACCGCCGGTGGACTGAGCGTCGGCATCCCGACCCAGCAGAAGAAGGCCGCCGGCGTCGCGATCTGGGTGCCGCCGTCGCCGTGACCGGCGCGGCCGTCGCCAACTTTCGGCAGGTGCCGGGCCCGCTGCCGCCGCGCTAGCATCGCCGGATTGCGCCTGCGCGGCGCGTGCGAGGAACCGGGGACGATGAGCGATGCGAAGCGGATGCGGCGGTGGCTGGGGGCGGCGCTGATGGCCGGCGTGGCGGGATCGGCGATGGCACAGGTGGGCGTGGCCGACTACGAGCGCGCGGCGAAGATGCTGGCCGACCGCGCCACCCCGCTGGTCGACGGTGCGGTGCGCAACGTCGCCTGGCTCAATGACGGCAGCGTTGTCTACGCGCTGCACGACGCCAGGGGCGACCATTTCCTGCGCTTCGACCTGTCCGCCGGCAAGGCCGTGCCGGCGTTCGACGCCGGCAAGCTGGCCGAGGCGATCCGCAAGCGCGATCCGAACGGCAAGCCGGTCGATGCGGCGAAATTGCCGGTGACTGCGCTGAAGCGCGGCGCCGATGGCGGACTGGTCGTCACCGCACGCGGCGACGATTACCGCTGCGACGACAAGCGTTGCACGGCCCTGGCGAAGAAAAAGAAGGGCGAACCCGGCGCGCCGTCCCCGGACGGCAAGTCCGAGGCCTTCGTCCGCGGCTGGAACCTGTGGCTGCGCGACGTCGCCAGCGGCGCGGAAACGCAGCTGACCACCGACGGCGCCACCGACTACGGCTACGCCACCGACAACCCGGGCTGGAAGCACAGCGACAAGGCCATCGTCGTGTGGTCGCCGGATTCGAGGAAGATCGCCACCTTCCAACAGGACCAGCGCAAGACCAGCACCATGACCCTGGTCGGCACCAACGTCGGCGCGCCGAAGGTCGAGCAGTGGAAATATCCGTTCGCCGGCGACGAAAACGTCACCCTGATCGAGCGCGTGATCGTCGACCTGTCCGGCGACGCGCCGAAGCTGGTGCGCCTGCAGATGCCGCCGGACCAGCACCGCTCCACCTGCAGCGACGACCTGGTCTGCGATGGTGGCTGGGAAGACGTGCAGTGGGCGAAGGACGGCAACACGCTCGCGTTCGTCAGCACCGACCGCGGCCACAAGTCCGCGACCCTGCGCGTGGCCGACGCCGCCACCGGCACGGTCCGCGACGTGTACACCGAAACCGTCGCCACGCAGTACCAGAGCGCGCCCGCGCTGGCTTCGGTCAACTGGCGCTACCTGCCGGAAAGCGGCGAGTTCATCTGGTTCAGCCAGAAATCCGACTGGGGCCACCTGTACCTGCACGACCTGGCCACCGGCAAGGAAAAGCGGCAGATCACCTCGGGCGACTGGAACGTCACCCGGATCGTGCGCCTCGATCCGGCCGGCCGCCGCGTGTTCTTCCTCGGCGTGGGCCGCGAGTCGGGCCGCGACCCGTACTTCGTCCACTACTACAGGACCGGCCTCGACGGCGGCGATGCACAGCTGCTGACGCCGGAGGACGCCAACCATGTCGTCACCGTCGCGGAAGACGCCCGCCATTTCGTCGACGTGCGTTCGACGATCTCCACCGCGCCGGTGACGCTGCTGCGCGACGCCGACGGCAGGCAGGTCGCCGAACTCGCCCGCGCCGACCTGACCCGGCTGAAGGCCGCCGGCTGGGTGGCGCCGGCAACCATCGTGGTCAAGGCGCGTGACGGCAAGACCGACCTGTACGGGCAGATGTTCAAGCCGTCCAACTTCGACGCGTCGAAGAAATACCCGGTGGTGCTGTACATCTATCCGGGCCCGCAGGTCGGTTCGGTGCGTTCGCGCAGCTTCGCGCCGGCGCACGGCGACCACCAGGCGCTGGCGGAACTGGGCTTCGTCGTCGTCGCCATCGACGGCATGGGCACGCCGCTGCGCAGCAAGTCGTTCCAGGACGCGTGGTACGGCAACATGGCCGACAATACCCTGCCGGACCAGGTCGCCGCGCTGAAGGAACTGGCGGCGCGCCATCCGTGGTTCGACATCTCCCGGCTGGGCATCTGGGGCCATTCCGGCGGCGGCAACGCCACCGCGGCGGCGATGTTCCGGTATCCGGATTTCTTCAAGGTCGGCATCGCCGAATCCGGCAACCACGACAACCTGACCTACGAAGACGACTGGGCCGAGCGCTACCACGGCCTGCTGGAGAAGCGGGACGACGGCAAGACCAACTACACCGGCCAGGACAACGCCTCGCTGGCGAAGAACCTGAAGGGCAAGCTGTTCCTGATCCACGGCATGATGGACGACAACGTGCCGCCGCAGAGCACCCTGCAAGTCGTCGATGCGCTGATGAAGGCGAACAAGGATTTCGACCTGCTGATGCTGCCGCACGCGCGGCATGGCTTCGGCAAGGACGGCAACTACGTGATGCGCCGGCGCTGGGATTATTTCGTGCGCAACCTGCAGGGCGTGGAGCCGCCGGCGCAGTTCGAGCTGAAGCCGGTGGAATAATCCTTGAAAGCCCTTCCCTCTTGACGGGGGAAGGGTTGGGATGGGGTGAACCGAAGCCGGCTTTGTTTCCGTTTCGATGTCGTGGCAAGTGCCGTTTTGTAGAGTCGAGCTTGCTTGGCTGCTTTTGCTGCTCGTCATCCCGGCAAAATCCGGTATTCATCTTGCCGTTGCTTTTGCTTTGTATCTGCTCTGCATGCGATCCGCCAGGAAGCAGCCGAGCATGCTCGGCTCTACAACGCAAAAGTGTTTCGCGAAGGCGGCGGGAATTTTCGTAAGACGCATCCCGCGGCTCCGGAAACGACGCACATCCCTGTGCGCCGCCACTGCGGGGTTTACCCGCCGTCTCCGTCGCTGCGGACGGGGTTCAAAGGCGGGAGAAGCAAAGGCAAAAGCCTGCCTCTCACCGCTGCCCGAACAGGATCTTCTTCTCTTCCTCGCTCATCGGCTTGCCGGCGTCCGGGTTGACCTGCTTCGCCAGCGCATAGGCGCGCTGCGTGGTCGGGCGCGCGGCGATGGCGGCGTGCCAGCGGCGCACGTTGGCGAACGGTGCCAGGTCCAGCGGCGCCTTCGTGTACGGATTGATCCACGGATAGCTGGCCATGTCGGCGATGCCGTATTCGTCGCCGGCGATGAATTCGCGGTCCTGCAGCCGCCGGTCCAGCACACCGAGCAGGCGCAGGACCTCGTTGCGGTAGCGGTCCTTCGCGTAGGCGATGTCCTCGGGCGCATAGACGTGGAAATGGCCGTACTGGCCGGTCATCGGGCCCAGCCCGCCCATCTGCCAGAACAGCCATTCCAGCGCCTGCACGCGCCCGCGCGGGTCGCGGGGAATGAACTGACCGGTCTTGTCGGCCAGGTACAGCAGGATTGCGCCCGATTCGAACACGCCGACCGGATCGCCACCGTCGGCGGGCGCGCGGTCGATGATCGCCGGCATCTTGTTGTTGGGCGAGAACGCCAGGAATTCCGGTTTGAACTGGTCGCCCTTGCCGATGTCGACCGGCTTGAGCGAATAGTCCAGCCCGGCCTCTTCGAGGAACAGGGTGATCTTGTGGCCGTTCGGCGTGGGCCAGTAGTACAGGTCGATCATGGCGCGCATCCGTGAAGGGAGTTGCGTGCAGTCTAGGCCCACGCGGGCGTTGCGCCGCGCAACGGCGGTGCAACGCTGCGTCGCGGCCGTGCTGCCGCGACCGCGGGCATCTGGCAGAATCGGGCCGGGCAGACAACGGGCCGGGATCGATGCGGGTGCGGATCGAGGATGTCGCGGAAGCGGCGGGCGTGTCGATGAAGACCGTGTCCCGCGTGCTGAACAACGAGCCGAACGTTTCCAAGACCACGCGCGATCGGGTCGAGGCTGCGGTCGGACGGCTGCGCTACCGCCCGCACCATTCCGCGCGCGCGTTGGCCGGGCGGCGTTCGTACCTGGTCGCGATGCTGTTCGACAACCCGTCGAGCAACTACCTGATGGAAGTGGAGCTGGGGCTGCTCGACGCCTGCCAGTCGCAGCACTACAACCTGATGCTGGCACCGCTGGTGTACGACGCGGGCGACATCGTCTCCAAGGTCGAATCGCTGGTCGCGCAGTCGCAGATCGACGGCGTGGTGCTGACGCCGCCGATCACCGACGATGCCGCGCTGCTGAAGCGGTTGCGCGAGCTGGACGTGCCGTTCGCCAGCGTTTCGGCCAGGGAGGCCAACCGCCGCATCGGCGTGATCGTGGACGAACACCACGCGGTCTGCGCGATGATCTCCCACCTCGTTTCGCTGGGGCACCGCCGCATCGGCCACATCCAGGGCCATCCAGCGCACGGCGCCAGCGGTTGGCGCCTGGCCGGCTACCGCGAAGGCCTGCAGCGAGCCGGTCTGCGCTACGACCCGGCGCTGGTGGTCGAAGGCCGGTTTTCCTACGAATCCGGCCACGCCGCGGCCAACCGCCTGCTCGATCTGGAGACGCCGCCGACGGCGATCTTCGCCGCCAACGACGACATGGCCGCCGGTGCGATCTGCGCGATCTGCGAGCGCGGCCTGTCGGTGCCGCGGGACGTTTCGGTGTGCGGCTTCGACGACGTGCCCATCGCGCGCCAGGTCTATCCGTCGCTGACCACCGTGCGGCAGCCGACCCGCGACATGGGCCGGCTTGCCGGGCTCGAACTGCTGAAGGAAATCCGCAGCCCGGGCAGTGGCGCCATCGTCGACGTGCCGTACACCTTGCAACTGCGCCGTTCGACCGGGCCGGCGCCGGCGTGATGCCGCACAGCGCGCTTGGCAGCCCGCGCCGCGGCCGTTAACCTGCACGCCCCGTTCCGCACGCGCGGCTTTCCACGAGCGATTCCATGACCGATTCGAGACCGCAACGCCTCGGCCCGCTGCCGGCCCTGATCTTCAGCTCGCGCTGGCTGCAATTGCCGCTGTACCTGGGCCTGATCGTCGCCCAGGGCATGTACGTGGTCCTGTTCGGCAAGGAACTGTGGCACCTGATCCACGACACCCCGCGATTGGGCGAGCAGGACATCATGCTGATCGTGCTGGGCCTGATCGACGTGGTGATGATCTCGAACCTGCTGATGATGGTGATCGTGGGCGGCTACGAGACCTTCGTCTCGCGCCTGCGGCTGGAGAACCATCCGGACCAGCCCGAGTGGCTCAGCCACGTCAACGCCAGCGTGCTGAAGGTGAAGCTGGCCATGGCGATCATCGGCATCTCCTCGATCCACCTGCTGAAGACCTTCATCGCCGCCGGTCCGCTGGGCGGCCTGCCGTTCTGTTCG
>JBDHQQ010000016.1:0-27931 GCA_039807145.1 Pseudoxanthomonas sp.
GCCACGGCCTACGACGCGATGAAGGCCGCGACCGCCGGCAAGGAAGACCCGAAGACCGACGGCCTGACCCGCGACCAGCGCTTCTTCCTGAACTGGGCCACGGTGTGGCGCACCAAGTACACCCCGGAAAACCTGGCCGTGCGCCTGAAGACCGACCCGCACGCCCCGGCCACCTTCCGCGCCATCGGTGCGCCGAGCAACCTGCCCGCGTTCGCCGCCGCGTTCCAGTGCAAGGCCGGCGACGCGATGGTCCGCGACGGCGACAGCCAGGTGGTGATCTGGTAAGCGCAGGCGTCCGTCAGCGTGTCGCAGCGAAGGCCCGGCTTGTCCGGGCCTTCGCATTTCTTGACCGCGTTCGCGCAATCGACGCAAAGCCTTGGAAACGACGGGCCACACACGATCCGGCTGCTAGAATCCGGCGGACTTTCAAGCCGGAAACCGCCCGATGCCGCATTCGCGCCCCGCCCCGCTCAAGCTCGCCCTGCTGTCCGTCGCCGTGCTGGCCGCCTTCGCCGCCGCCGACGCGGGTGCGGCGAAAAAGAAGCCCGTCAAGGGCAAGCAGGCGGCAGCTCCCGCGGTGACCGCCTGCAGCGACTTCTACACCCATGCCAACAAGGCTTGGCTGGACGGCCACGCCACGCCGGCCGAACAGGCCAGCGTCACCGCGCTGGGCGAACTGAGCGCTCGCGCGCAGGCGCAGCAGCGCGAACTGCTGGACGCGGCGATGAACGCGCCGCAGAACGAGGTGCAGACGCTGCTCGGCAACTTCTGGGCCAGCGGGCTGGACGAGGCCGCAGTGGAAGCGGACGGTTCGAAGCCGATCGCCGGCCTGCTGGGCCGCATCAACGCCATCAAGAAACCCGCCGACATCGCCGCGACCATCGCCGCGCTGCACCAGGTCGGCATCCCGGTCGCGTTCAATTTCAGCGCAGACGTCGACCTGAACGACCTGGAGCGCCACATCGGCTATCTGATGCAGGGCGGCCTGGGCCTGCCCGATCCGGCCTACTACACCCGCACCGACACCGAAACCCGCGAACTGCTCGGCCGCTACCGCGCCTACGTGCAGCAGATCCTCGCCCTGACCGGCACGGCAAAGGACAAGCTCGACGCCGAGTCGGCCACGGTCATCGACCTGGAAACGCGCCTGGCCCAGGCGTCCGCCCCGCTGACGCAGTTGCGCAACTTCCGCGCCGCCTACGCACCGGTCGCGATCAAGGACCTCGGCAAGCAGTACCGCAACCTGCAGCTGGACGCCTTCCTCAAGGTCCAGGGCGTCAAGGACGACACGATTTCCTTGCCCAACCCGGCCTACGTCAGGCAGCTCGACGCGCTGGTCAAGTCGCTGAAGCCCGAGCAGTGGAAGGCCTACCTGCGCTGGCGCGTCGGCGACGCCATGGCCCCGTACCTGGCTAAGTCGTTCCGCGATGCCGAGTTCGAATTCCGCGGCCGCGTGCTGCGTGGACAGACCGCACCCTCGCCGCGCTGGCAGCAGGTGCTGGATGCGATCAACACCGCCGCCGGCCCGATGCTGGGCAAGGAATACGCCGCGCGCTACCTGCCCGCTTCCGCCAAGGCGCAGGCCGAGGCCATCGCCAAGAACGTGCGCGACGCACTGGAAGCGTCCGTCGGGCGCAACGCGTGGCTGGCGCCGGAAACCCGCGACGAAGCGAAGAAGAAGCTCGGCAAGCTGAAGATCGAAATCGGCACGCCGCGCCGCGACCTCGACTACAGCGTGCAGCCGATGGGCCGCAACAGCTTCGGCAGCAACCTGCTGATCGCCTCCACCTGGCACCACCGCGAGGAGATGAAGCGCATCGGCAAGGGCAACGCCGACCGCCGCTGGGACGTGCTGCCGCAGCAGCCGGCGCTGGCCTACGACCTGGCGCAGAACCGCCTGATCGTGACCGCCGCGGTGCTGCAGTCGCCGGTGTTCGACGCCGCCGGCGACGTCGCCTCGCAGTACGGCGGTTTCGGCGCGCTGGTCGGCCACGAGCTGAGCCGCGGCTTCGACAACAAGGGCCGCATGGTCGACGCCAAGGGCGAACTGCGCGACTGGTGGACCCCGGCCGACGTCGCGGCATGGTCGTCTATTTCCGGCAAATTGGCCGCGCAATACGACGGCTATGCGTGGCCGGTGCTGAAGGACGTGAAGGTCAACGGTCGCCAGACCGCGGACGAGAACATGGCCGACCTGGCCGGCGTGGAACTGGCCGCCGCGGCCTTCGACGCCGCGCAGCCCGGCCCGGTCGCCGTGCAGCAGAAGGCGTTCTACGAAGGCTGGGCCCATCTGTGGGCGCAGAGCCTGTCGCCGACCGACGCCACCCTGCGCGCCAGCACGTCGCTCTACGCGCCGGGCCAGTGGCGCACCAACGGCCCGCTGGCCAACCAGCCCGGCTTCGCCGGCGCGTTCGCCTGCAAGGGCGGCAACGCGATGCAGCGCAAGGAAGACGAACAGGTGAAGATCTGGCGTTGATCGCGCGACGCCCCCTTCCTTCCGCCTGCGGGAACCTGCCGTAACCCACGCCTTGTACGGCCGAATTCATTCGGCTGCTCTTGCCTGCATCGCGAAGGATCGAAAAGCAGCCGAATGAATTCGGCTCTACAAGGCCACGGCGCGCCGCATTGGCGCTTAGCGCACGATCCGCGGCCCGGGTGGCCGACGCTTGCCGAACGGCGGCTGCCCGCGCCAGTAGCGGATCAGCAGCCAGCCGAACAGCATGCCGCCTAGGTGCACGAAGTGCGCCACGCCCGGCTGCCAGCCGGTGTACGCCAGCAGCAGTTCCAGCGCGCCGTAGACGATCACCAGATTGCGCGCGCGGATTTCCATCGGAATCGGGAACACGATCATCCGGTTGTTCGGGAAGACCATGCCGTAGGCCAGCAGCAACCCGAACACCGCACCCGAAGCGCCCAGCGCGGTGGACAACTCGCCTTGCGACAGCAGCCAGGTCGATACCAGCAATTGCAGCACGTTCGCGCCCAGCAGGCAGACGAAGTAGTAAGTCAGGAAGCGGCGCTGGCCCCAGACCATCTCCAGCGACGAGCCGAACATCCACAGGGCGAACATGTTGAAGAAGATGTGTCCCAGGGTGGCGTGCGCGAAACCCGCGGTCAGCAACTGCCAGGGCATGAATCCGCCGGCGCCCAGCGGCCACAGCACCATCCAGTCCGTGAAACCGTCGCCCAGCAGGTTCTGCAGCAGGAAGACCGCCACGTTGGCGATCAGCAGGGCACGGACGGCGGGTGTCAGCGGAGGGAACATCGCGGATCTCGGCGGCAAACGACGCGCATCATAAACCGGCGCCGGGGCCGCTCAGTCTTCCGGCCCCCAGATCAGCTCCTCGACGCTGGGCGCGGCCTTCACCCCGCGCACTCGACCCTTCACCACGCTCACGCCTTCGGCACGCAGGCGCTGGCTCTGTTCGCGATAACCGCGCGAACCCTCGGGGAAAGCGATGCTGCCGTCGGAGCGCAGCACGCGATGCCATGGCAGTTTCGGATCGTCGTTCTCGCTGAGCACCCGCGCCGCCAGCCGTGCGCGGCCGGGCAGGCCCGCGCGCCGCGCGACTTCGCCGTACCCGGCCACCTGTCCGCGCGGAATGGCGCGAACCGCGGCAAGGATGCGTTCGACGTTGCTCTTGTCGCCCATGGAAGCAGGATAGCGCTTCTCCCTACCCTCCCCGGGAGAAGGAAATCGCTTACGTCCAGCCCAGCGCCTGCATGCCCCGCCACAGCAGCCACGCGACGCCGCCGGACGCGGGGATGGTCAGGATCCACGCCCAGACGATGCGTTCGATGGTGCCCAGCTTGAGGCGGCGCGGGTTCTTGGCGAAGCCCACGCCCATGATCGCGGTCGATACCGTGTGCGTGGTCGAGACCGGCATGCCGAAATGGGCCGCGGTCATCAGCACGGTGGCCGAGCTGGTATCGACGGCGAAGCCGTCCAGCGGGTGCAGCTTGACCATCTTGTGGCCCAGCGTCTTGATGATGCGCCAGCCGCCAGAAGCGGTGCCGGCAGCCATCACCAGCGCGCAGGCCACCACGATCCAGGTGGCGACGTCGTTGCCGGCCGTGCGCTCGGGATGCATGAAGGACAGCCAGCCCGGCAGGTCGCGCAGCGCACCGGAGGCTTCCGCGCCCACCAGGGTCAACGCGATCACACCCATGGTCTTCTGCGCGTCGTTGTGGCCGTGCGCATAGCCCATGTAGGCGGCCGAGGCGATCTGCAGCTTGCCGAACACCGCGTTGATCCAACGCGGCCGCGCCATCCGTTTCAGCACCCCTCCGGCGCGCTCCATCCCCGAGATCAGCGCCCACAGCAGCACCATCAGGGTCAATCCCAGCAGGAACCCGACCACCGGCGAAGTCACCATCGGCACCAGCACCTTCCACACCAGGCCCTTGCTCTTGGTCCAGTCGGCGGCGCTCTGCACCCAGATCAGCGCATTCCAGTCGTTTTGCGACGCCGACAGCGCGGCGCCGCACAGTCCGCCGATCAGCGCGTGCGACGACGACGACGGCAGGCCGAACCACCAGGTCACCAGGTTCCAGACGATGGCGCCCAGCAGCGCGCACAGCACCAGCTGCGAACTGGCTTCCACCACTTCGGTATTGACGATGCCGGTGGCGATGGTGGCCGCTACCGCCGTGCCGGTCAGCGCGCCGATCAGGTTCATCACCGCCGCCACGCTGACCGCCTGGCCGGGGGTCAGCACCTTGGTCGCCACCGAGGCGGCGATGGAGTTGGCGGTGTCGTGGAAGCCGTTGATGAACTCGAATACGAGCGCGGCGGCCACCACCACGAGGACGAGCGTCAGCATCGCTCCGGCCCCGTCAGCTGTTCTTCAGCACGATCTGGTAGGCCACCACGCCGGCCTCGCGGCAGCGGTCGATGGCCTTTTCCAGGATTTCGAAGAACTCCTTCAGCAGGAACATCTGCAGGCTGTCGAGCTTGCCGGAATAGATCTCGCGGTAGAGCTCCAGCATCAGGCGGTCGGCCTCGTTCTCGATCGAGCGCAGCTTCTCGTTCAGCGCGGTCATCCGGTCCAGGTTCATCCGCTCCAGCTCGTCCACCATCTGCACCACCACCGAAGCGGCCTGTTCCAGCATCGCCGCGCGCGGGGCGAAGTCGATGTGCGCCAGGTGTTGGGTCGCCAGCGCGTAGCGGTCGGCGAACTTCTCGATCTGCTTGGGAATCTTGTGCAGGGCCGAACCCAGCGCCTCGATGTCCTCGCGCTCGATCGGGGTGATGTAGCTGTCCACCAACGCCTGGCTGATCTTGTCGGCCGCGGTGCGCTCGCGCAGGCGCGCCAGCTTGAACGCGTCCAGCGCCGGCTGCCGGTCCGCCTCCTTCATCATCGCGTGCAGTGCCTTGGCGCTGTCATGGGCCGCCGCCGCCGCCTCGTCGAGCAGGGCATAGAACTGTTGGCCGGAGCCGAAGATGGTCTGCAGGGAAAACATTCGGGCACCCCGCCGCCCGGGAGGGAGCGGCTCGAAGGTGTGAATTATGACCGTTCCGTGACTGCCGGCGACAGGGGAGGCCGGCACGGCCGTCGCAAACGCTTGATTTGTCTGCCCAGGCCCACCATTGCCTTGCGCTCCACCCGGTTTGCTAGACTGCCCCCGCGCCCCACGCGCACCTATGGACGACGACCCTCCGCACCCGCTCCTTCCCCGCCCCCGCCGCGCTTCGGTCGCGGGCGGCTTCCTCCCGGTCCCGCCCGGGAAACGGAGCCGCGGCCGTGCTTGAACTGCTGATCGTCGTCTTCCTGATCCTGCTCAACGGTTTCTTCGCCCTGTCGGAGATGGCGTTGATGACCTCGCGCAAGCTGCGCCTGAAGCAGATGGCGCAGGAAAGCCGCGGCGCGCAGGTGGCGCTGGCGCTGGCCGAGCATCCCGACAACCTGCTGTCGACGGTGCAGATCGGCATCACCTTGATCGGCATCCTCGCCGGCGTGTTCGGCGGCGATGCCATCGGCGAAATGATCGCGAGTTGGCTGGCCGGCGTGTGGCCGGGCGCGCGCGAATTCGCCCATCCCATCGGCATCGGCACCGCGGTGACCCTGATCACCGCCGGTTCGGTGATCTTCGGCGAACTGATCCCCAAGCGCCTGGCCCTGACCAACGCCGAAAACATCGCCGCCGCGGTGGCCATTCCCCTGGACTGGCTGTCGCGCATCGCGCGGCCGGTGGTATTCGTGCTGGGCGCGATCAACCGCGCGGTATTGCGCATGCTCGGCATCCGTGACGACGCGCGCGACTCGGTCACCGAGGAAGAAATCCGCCTGCTGGTCAGCGAAAGCCACGAGCAGGGCGTGATCGACGCCGACGAACGCAACATGGTCAACCGTGTGCTGCGCCTGGGCGACCGCACCGCCGACAGCCTGATGACCCCGCGCACCCGCATCGCATGGCTCGACGCTGCGGCCGGGGACGCCGAGAACCTGGCGGTGATGCGCGAGGAACAGTATTCGCGCTATCCGGTCTATCGCGGCAACGACCAGGACGTGGTCGGTCTGCTCGAAGTCAAGTCGCTGCTCGACCGCATCGGCGGCAACGCCGAAGCCGGCCTGCTCGACCACCTGCGCGAGCCGCTGTTCGTCGCCGAATCCACCCACGCGATGAAACTGCTGGAAATCCTGCGCGAGGAGCAGCAATCGCTGGCGCTGGTGGTGGACGAATACGGCGAGATCCAGGGCCTGGTCACCCTGAGCGACCTGATGGGCGCGGTGGTCGGCCGGCTGCAGGCCGCCGAGAACACCGAGGACGACGCGCTGGTGGTGACCCGCGACGACGGCTCGCTGCTGGTCGATGGTTCCTTGCCCAACGACGACCTGCGCGAATTGCTGGGCGGTGTGGCCCTGCCCGGCGACGAAGACGACTACAACACCCTGGCCGGCATGGTCATCGAGCGTTTCGGCCGCATTCCGCATGTCGGCGAATCGTTCGACTGGGCCGGCTGGCGCATCGAGGTGGTCGACCTGGACGGCGCGCGGGTGGACAAACTGCTGCTGCAGAAAACGCCGGACGACGATGACCACGCGGACGCCGGCTGACCCGCCGGGAGCGGGATCCGGATCGCCGCATCGCGCCGGCACCCGCGCGGTGCTGGACGCGCTGGGCGTCGGCGACCCCGAGCAGCGCCTGCGCCTTGGCGAACTGATGACCGGACTGCGCCAGAGTGCGTTCGGCATGCTGCTGTTCGTCGCCGTGCTGCCATCCTTCATCCCGATTCCGGGCGTGGCCGGCGGACTCAGCGGCCCGCTGGTGATGCTGGTCGGCCTGCAGCTGCTGCTGGGCCTGCGCCGGCCGTGGCTGCCGCGCTGGCTGGCCGAGCGTGGCCCGCAGCGCAAGTCGGTCGTCCGCTTCGGCAGGATCCTCGCCCGGCCGCTGCGCTGGGTCGAATGGCTGCTGCGCCCGCGCCTGGAATGGGTACTGGACCACCGCCTGGCCAGCGCGGTCACCGGACTGTTGCTGCTGGTGCTGGGCCTGCTGCTGGCGCTGCCGATCCCGTTCACCAACTACCTGTTCGGCGCGCTGCTGCTGCTGTTCGTGTTCGCCCTGCTGGAACGCGACGGTGCGCTGATGCTGCTGGCGTGGCTGGTCGGCGCGATCACCGCGGCGACGTTCGGCCTGATCTCCGGCAACCTGGTGCAGCTGGTCCGCGACCTGCTGGTGCAGGTCGGCTGGGCCTGACCGGCGCGGCTATTCGCTTTCTTCCGTATCGACTTCGTCGGCCTGCACCACGCCGCCGCCCGCGCCGCCCATGCGTACGTTGCGCGCCGGCACCACGGTGGAAATCGCGTGCTTGTACACCATCTGGCTGACGGTGTTGCGCAACAGCACCACGAACTGGTCGAACGATTCGATCGTGCCCTGCAGCTTGATGCCGTTGACCAGGTACACCGATACCGGCACCCGCTCGCGACGCAATGCATTCAGGAAAGGGTCCTGCAAGGACTGCCCCTTGGTCATGTCCGTAGCTCCCGCCCATGATTCGGGCTGTTGTTGTTATCGAGCGGCGGCCTCCGGCTTCCCCCGGCCCCCGACGCGGATGTTACACAACTGCCGGCGTTTGACCAGCCGCCCGCGCCCCGGCAGGCCGCAGGAACAGGTCCAGCGCCTGCTCCAGCTTCCCGCGGTCGGCCTGCGGATCGAACCAGCGCGCAGCCAGTTCGCCGCGCAGCCAGGTCAGCTGCCGCTTGGCCAACTGGCGGGTGGCGAAGATCGCGCGGCTGCGGAATTCCGCTGCGTCGATCGCGCCATCCAGGTGCTCCCACGCCTGTCGGTAACCGACCGCGCGAATCGCAGGCAGGTCCAGTGGCGCCGGATGCGCCCGCAGTTCCGGCAGCGCGCGCAACCACTGCACTTCGTCGAGGAAGCCGTTGGCCAGCATCGCGTCGAAGCGCCGCTCGATGCGCGAATGCAGTACCGCGCGGTCGGCCGGAGCCAGCACCAGGGTCAGCACGCGGAACGGAAAGCGCGCGCGCACCGTCTCGCGTTGCCAGGCGCTGATCGGTCTGCCGCTGAGCCGGAACACTTCCAGCGCGCGCTGGATGCGCTGCGGGTCGGTCGGCTTGATTCGCGACGCTGCGTCGGGATCGATCCCGCCGAGTTCGGCGTGCAGCGCCGGCCAACCGAGCGATTCGGCGCGCGCCGCGATTTCCGCGCGGACGCCGGCATCGGCTTCCGGCATCGGCGACAGGCCGCGCAGCAACGCATGGAAATACAGACCCGTGCCGCCGGCCAGGATCGGCAGCCGGCCGCGCGCGGCGATGTCGTCCAGCGCGATGCGCGCATCGGCGGCGAATTCGGCGGCGGAATACGGCTGCCATGGTTCGCGCAGGTCGATCAGGTGGTGCGGTACCCGCGCCTGCTCTTCCGCGCTCGGCTTGGCCGCGCCGATGTCCAGCCCACGATAGACCAGCGCCGAATCGACACTGACGATTTCGCCGCCCAGCCGCTGCGCCCATTCCAGCGCCAGCGCGGACTTGCCCGACGCGGTCGGGCCCATCAGGGCAACGGCGAGCGGACGGCTATCGACGGACATGCGGGCATTGTAGGGTCGCGCAGGCGCCGCGACGATTTCCACAGCCACTGTGGAGAACCGTTGGGGCAAGCCTGTTGATAACTCCGGACCGCCCTTCCGCGACAAACCGTTACCCGAGCTTGGCGGTTTTTTGACCAGCCAGTTTCAACTGTCCACAAACGCTGTGGACAAGATTGGGGACAGCCGTGTGGAGAGCTCTCGCAGACGCTGGCGCGGCGCGGCTTTCCGCCGATATGGCGAGAAAATGACCAGCCGGAATCCTTGACTTCCGATGCTTATTCGTCGTCCGGCCAGCGGATAGCCGGCTTCGCTTCATCCTTGCGCGGCGCCGGCACCGCGGCGACCGCGTTCCACACCTTCAGCGCATCGACCGTGGCGGCCACGTCGTGCACGCGGACGATCTTCGCGCCGTGCTGCGCGGCGATCAGGTGCGCGGCGACCGAGCCTGCGACGCGCTCTGCGGGCGCCGAACGCCCGGTCAACTCGCCGATGGTCTTCTTGCGCGATATCCCCGCCAGCACCGGCACGCCGAGTTCGGTGAATCGCTGCAACTGCGCCAGCAGCGCCAGATTGTGCACGGTGCTCTTGCCGAAACCGAAGCCGGGATCGACGACGATGTTCTTCTTCGCGATGCCGGACATCTCGGCGGCGAAGATGCGCTCGGCGAGGAAGCGGTGCACGTCGGCGACCACGTCGTCGTAACGCGGATCGTCCTGCATCGTGCGTGGTTCGCCCAGCATGTGCATCAGCACCACCGGCACGCCGAGTCCGGCCGCCGCGTCCAGCGCGCCCTCGCGGCGCAGCGCATAGACGTCGTTGATCATGCCCGCACCGGCGGCAATAGCCGCGCGCATCACTTCGGGCTTGCTGGTGTCGATGCCGATCGGCAGCGCGGTTTCCCTGGCCAGCCGCTCGATCACCGGGATCACCCGCCGCAGCTCCTCTTCGATCGGCACCTCATCGGCCCCTGGCCGGGTCGATTCGCCGCCGATGTCGAGGATGTCCGCACCCGCTTCCGCCAGCCGCAGGCCATGCGCAACCGCGGCATCGGCGGTCGCGTGCGCGCCGCCGTCCGAAAACGAATCCGGGGTGACGTTGACGATGCCCATGACCCGCGGCACGTCGAGCTTGACGATGCGGCCGGCGCAGTCGAGTTGCGGGGTTATGTCGAACATGGCAGGACCAAACATCGGAAGCTGGAAACCAGCAGAAGCTTAACGCTTTTGTCGTCAATTCCCGCGCAGGCGGGAATCGCTCTTCGCTCGTGCTTCCTGCATTGACGAGCAGCAATTAAAAAAGCGCGATTCCCGCCTGCGCGGGAATGACGGGCCAAAAAGAAACGGCGCCGATTTCCTGGCGCCGTTTTCTTCATTATGGAGATGCACGGACCCTCAGGTCTGCGCCGCCGGCCCGCCGATCGGCGGCAGCGGGCGCGGATCGCCCTTGTCTTCTCCCTTGCCCGGCTTGTCCCAGCCGGTCGGCGGCGGCACGTCGCGGCCTTCCATGATCGCGTCGATCTGCACCGCATCGATGGTCTCGTACTGCAGCAGGGCCTCGGCCATCGTGTGCAGCTTGTCCAGGTTCTCGGTCAGGATCTTCGTGGTGCGCTCGTAGGCCTTGTCCAGGATGCTGCGCACCACCGCGTCGATGCGGCTGGCAGTCTCGTTGGACACGTTCTTGTGCTGGGTCACCGAACGGCCGAGGAACACCTCGTCTTCCTCCTCGCCGAAGGTGATCGGGCCGAGTTCGGACAGGCCCCACTTGGTGACCATGTTGCGCGCCATCTTGGTCGCGCGTTCGATGTCGTTGGACGCGCCGGTGGTGACCTTGTCGGCGCCGAAGATCAGTTCCTCGGCCACGCGACCGCCGTACAGCGAACACAGCTGCGATTCGATGCCGGTGCGGCTCAGCGAATACTTGTCGCCTTCCGGCAGGTACATGGTCACGCCCAGCGCACGGCCGCGCGGGATGATGGTGACCTTGTACACCGGGTCGTGCTCGGGCACGACGCGGCCGACGATGGCGTGGCCGGCCTCGTGGTAGGCGGTATTGCGCTTCTCTTCCTCGCTCATCGCCATCGAGCGACGCTCGGTGCCCATCAGGATCTTGTCGCGGGCGCGGTCGAAGTGCTCCATGCGCACTTCCTTCTCGTTGCCGCGCGCGGCGAACAGCGCCGCCTCGTTGCACAGGTTGGCCAAGTCGGCGCCGCTGAAGCCCGGCGTGCCGCGCGCAACCACCATCGGCTCGACGTCGTCGGCCAGCGGCAGCTTGCGCATGTGCACGCGCAGGATCTGCTCGCGGCCCTTCACGTCGGGCAGGCCGACCACGACCTGGCGGTCGAAGCGGCCCGGACGCAGCAGCGCCGGGTCGAGCACGTCGGGGCGGTTGGTCGCGGCGATCACGATCACGCCTTCGCCGCCCTCGAAACCGTCCATCTCGACCAGCAGCTGGTTCAAGGTCTGCTCGCGCTCGTCGTGGCCGCCGCCGAGGCCGGCGCCGCGATGGCGGCCGACCGCGTCGATCTCGTCGATGAAGATGATGCACGGCGCGTGCTTCTTCGCCTGCTCGAACATGTCGCGCACGCGGCTGGCGCCGACGCCGACGAACATCTCGACGAAATCGGAACCGGAAATGCTGAAGAACGGCACCTTGGCCTCGCCGGCGATGGCCTTGGCCAGCAGGGTCTTGCCGGTGCCCGGCGGGCCGACCATCAGCACGCCGCGCGGGATCTTGCCGCCGAGCTTCTGGAACTTGGACGGGTCGCGCAGGAATTCGACCAGTTCGCCGACTTCCTCCTTGGCCTCGTCGCAGCCGGCGACGTCGGCGAAGGTCACCTTCACCTGGTCCTCGCCCTGCAGCTTGGCGCGCGACTTGCCGAACGACATGGCGCCCTTGGCGCCGCCACCGCCGCCTTGCATCTGCCGCATCATGAACAGCCAGAAGCCGATGATCAGCAGCACCGGCAGGAAGGTCATCAGGATCGAACCCAGCGAGATGCCGCTGGACGGGGCTTCCTGCTTGATCGACACGCGCTTGTTGCGCAGCACGTTGACCAGGTCGCGGTCGTAGGGACCCAGCACCGTGGCCTGCTCGCCGTTGGACAGGCGATAGGTGATCTTGGTGACGTCGGCGCGGCCGTCGCCGCTGAAGCTGACTTCCTGCACCGAGCCGTTGTCGATCTGGTCGAGGAACTGCGAGTAGGCGGCCTGCTGCGTCGCCGCAGCGCCCATGCGCGGCGAAAAGCTCTGGAACACCACCATCAGCACGACGGCGACGACCACCCACAGCAGCAGATTCTTGGCCAAGTCGTTCATCCTCATCGTTTCCTGCCGTCCACCTTACTTCAATTGATTCATGCCGGCCTGTGCCGTTTGCCCTGGCCCAGCGCGTACACCTCCGGCGACCGCTTGCGCGAGGCGTCCGGCTTGCGGATCGCCACGCGCTCGTAGCGCCGGCGCAGTTCCCGGACGTAGTCGTCGAAACCGACGCCCTGGAACAGCTTGATCAGGAACGCGCCACCGGGCTTCAGGTGGCCGTCGGCGAATTCCATCGCCAGTTCGGCCAGGTGCATCGCCCGCGGCTGGTCCACCGCGTCCATGCCACTCTTATTGGGGGCCATATCCGACAGCACAAGGTCCACCGGCTGCGCGCCCAGCATCGCTTCCAGTTGCGATAACACGCTGTTTTCCCTGAAGTCCCCATGAAGGAACTCCACCCCGGCCAACGGCGGCATCTCCAGGATGTCCATCGCCACCACCCGGCCGCCGTCGCCCAGGGCCTGGCGGACGAACTGCGACCAGCCGCCGGGGGCCGCGCCCAAGTCCACCACGACCATGCCCGGTTTCAGCAGCCGGTCGCGGGCCAGCAGCTCCTCCAGCTTGTAGGCCGCGCGCGAACGCATCCCTTCCGCCTGCGCCTTCTTCACGTAGGGGTCGGAAAAATGCTCCTTGAGCCAGCGTTGGCTGCTTTTGCTGCGGGTGGCCATGCTTTTTCGCCCCTTCTCCCGCTGGCGGGAGAGGGCTGGAGTGAGGGCGTCTGGGATCCGGCCGCATGATACCCTGAACCCCCGTCGCCACCCGTTTTCCGCATGCCAGTCGTCCTGACCAACGCCCAGAACCGTTTCCTGCGCGGCCAGGCGCACGACCTGAAGGCCCTGCTGCAGACCGGCGGCAAGGGCGTCACCCCGGCCTTCCTGGCCGAACTGGACGAAGTGCTGGAACGCCACGAACTGGTCAAGGTGAAGGTGGCTGCGGAAGATCGGGAAGCCCGCGACGCGATGGTCGGCGACATCGTCGGCCAGACCGGCGCCGCGCTGGTCCAGCGCATCGGCCACGTGGCCATCCTGTACCGTCCCGCCAGGGACAAGCGGCAGATCGTGTTGCCGCGGGGTTGAGCCATTGTCGTCATTCCGGCGAAAGCCGGAATCAATTTTGCTTTTGCTTTCGTTTTTCAAGTCAAATGCAACAGCACAATGGATCCCAGCTTGCGCTGGGATGACGACCGAAGTTTTCTGAACATTTCAATGCAACTGAACCACGAGCGCCCAGACTACGCCTTCGCCCTGCGCAGCGCCGACGGCCGCAGCGCGCGGGTCAACGACCGGGTGTTGACCGCCAGCTTCATCCTGACGCCGTCGCAACTGGTCGAAGACTGGCCGGTGCGCGCCGGGGAGCCGCTGCAGGCCGAAGACCTGGCGCCGCTGCTGGCGCTGGGTCCGGAACTGGTGGTGCTGGGCACCGGCGACAAGCAGGTGTTCCCCCCCGCCGCCGCGATGGCCGCATGCCTGACCCGCGGCATCGGCATCGAGGTGATGACCAACGCCGCCGCCGCGCGCACCTACAGCGTGCTGGCTGGCGAGGGAAGGCGCGTGGCGGCGGGTTTCCTGCTTTCGCCATGACCGCAGGGTGGGCCCTGGCCCACCGGCACGCTGCGATGAATTCCCGGTGGCGAACTTGAGCCCGGCCTGCGCTTGCTTGAGCGTGGCGGGGAGATTCGCCCCCCGCACCGGACGATTGCAACGCATCCCCTCACGGCCCTAGAGTTCCGCCACCGCCGCGACTTCCGCTGCGGACCCTGGGGAGAATCTTGATGAACCACCGCATCGCTGCGATCGCGCTGTGCTGCACCTTGGCCGTGGGCGTGCCCCTGTCGGCGCTCGCCGCCAATCCCGAGCGCGAAGCGGCCGGCTGGAAGAACTGGGCAGATTTCACCGCAAACATCGCCGCCAACGTCGGCGAGGGCAACTACAACGCCGCCGGCGTGAAGGCCGCCTGCAAGGGCGTCACCGGCATGACCATCGGCCAGGCCTTCCAGTTCCCGTACTGGGGACAGAGCGTGATCCAGGCCTGCCAGGTCTACGACGATGTAGGCGATTTCAACGAATTCTTCTCGGTCGGTAACGACCAGCGGAAGAAGATCCGCAAGCGCATGAACAAGAGCCTGTGCAAGGACGCCGAGCGCGTGGCCGGGAACCTGGGCAAGGCCACGCCGGTCGCCAGCGAGCCGCGTGCGCAGCAACTGGCCTTCGACCTGGCCGAAAGCATGGGCCGCATCTACGACGCCGCCGACTGCGACGGCAAGAAGCGCACGTGGTCGTGGCGGCATGAGGAAACGCAGATCAGGCCTTGACCGGCTGCTTCCTCGTCGATGGAAAACGCCGGCATCAAGCCGGCGTTTCTTTTCCGGAAACGGACGGCCTAGCGCTTCGGCAGATATTCCTGCGGATCCACCGGCTTGCCGTTGTAGCGGATCTCGAAGTGCAGCATGTCGCGCGCGGCGCCGCTGTGGCCCATCTCGGCGATCTGCTGGCCCGCCTTCACGTTCTGCCCCTCGTTGACCAATCGGCGGCGGTTGTGGCCGTAGGCCGACAGCCACGTCTCGCTGTGCTTCACGATGACCAGCTCGCCGTAGCCGACCAGCCCCGCGCCCGAATACACCACCACGCCATCGGCCGCCGCGCGCACCGGCTGGCCTTCCTTGCCGGCGATGTCGATGCCCTGCTTCGTCGCGTTGCCGGCGGCGTAGGCACCGACCACGCCGCCATCGGCCGGCCAGCGCCAGTTGATCCCGTCCGTCGGCGGAGGCGAAGGCGCGGGCGTGGCTGGGCGGGTCGATGCCGCAGATGACGGGGCGGGGTTCGGCGTGGATGGGCGGACCTTCGTGGTGGTCGTGGCCGTCCGCGTCGGCTGCGGCGCCGCGCCCCGGTCCTGCGGATACAGGCGCAGGCGCTGGCCCGGATAGATGGTGTAAGGCGGCGCGATGCCGTTCCACAGCGCCAGGTCCAGCGGCGTGATGCCGTTGCCGACCGCGATCCGGTACAGGTTGTCGCCCTTCTGCACCACGGTGGTGGCGCCATACTTGGGCTGCGAAACGGCCGGCGCCGACACGGAGGAGCGCGACGACGTGCGCACCACGGTACTGCTGCATGCGCACAAGCCAAGCGCCGCGATGGCCAGTACCAAGATGCGCAGGTTTCTCGTCATTCGCCTATCCGTCAGTGGTTGCGCGCGTCAATGCGCGAACTTCGCCTTCCACACCAGCCAGCCGATCGCCCCCAGCACCAGCGCCGTCGCCACCCAGCCGAGCGGCTCGATCCAGCGCCGCAGCATCGCGCCCGCCTTCTCGCCGCCCAGGCGGATCGCCAGCGCCAGCAGGTACACGCGCTTGGCGCGACCGATCAGCATGCTCGGCACGTATTGCAGCATGGGCACGCCGACGATACCCGAAGCCCACGTGAACACCTTCATCGGGATCGGCATGAAGCCGCCCAGCACCAGGAACGCGAACACCGCCCATGGCGATTCAACCATCTTCGCCTGCACGGTGACGATGCCGGACTCGATGGCCGGCAGCATGCCCAGCGCGGCGAACAGCGGCTTCAGCGCTTCGAACGCGTAGTGGCCGAGGAAATAGCCGACCATCGCGCCGACCATCGATCCGGCCAGGCTCAACGTGGCGAACCAGAAGCCGCGCTTCGGCTGCGCCAGCGCCATCGGCGCCAGCATCACCTCGGGCATCACCGGGAAGATGATCGCCTCGAAGAAGCTCAGAACCGTCAGCAAAGTCGGCGCGCGCGGGTGCTTCGCCCAGCCGATCGCGCGTTCGTACAGCGGCCCGAACAGCTTCATCAGTCGAGGGTTCCGGACAACAGGGGAACGAAGGTGACCGCGGCCAGTTCGACCTCGTCGACGCCACCGTCGGCGCGGCGGGTCAGCTTGAGCAGCGACTGCGAGGACGCGCCGCCGACCGGCGCGACCAGGCTGGCGCCGACCGCGAGCTGCCCGATCAGCCCGTCGACCAGGGCCGGCGCGGCGGCGGTGACGATGATCGCGTCGAACGGCGCGTGCTCGGGCCAGCCGATGCGGCCGTCGTCGTGCTTGCTGCGCACGTTCAGCCCGAGCTGGCGGAAGCGCTTGCGCGCCTGCCGCAGCAGGTCGCCGATGCGTTCCACCGTGTACACCTCCATGCCCAGCGCGGCCAGCACCGCCGCCTGGTAGCCGGAGCCTGTTCCGACCTCCAGCACCTTCTTCGGCATGTTGTGCAGCAGCGCCTCGGTCATCCGCGCCACCACCCACGGCTGCGAGATGGTCTGGCCATGGCCGATCGGCAGCGCGGTGTTCTCGTAGGCGCGCGAAGCCAGGGCCTCGTCGATGAACAGGTGGCGCGGCACGGTGCGGATCGCGTTGAGCACGTTCTCGTTGCCGATGCCGTTGTCGCGCAGGCGCTGCACTAGGCGGTCGCGCACGCGCTGCGAGGTCATGCCCAAGCCCACGGCTTCTGGCTGCAGCCGCAGCTTCGAAATCATTCCGACACCCCCAGCGCCGCGCTCAGGCCGCCGACCCAGCCGGCGACCTTCTCCAGCGCCTGGTAGCGGGTCAGGTCGACCTGGATCGGGGTGATCGAAATGTAGCCGGTGCGCACGGCGTGGAAGTCGGTGCCGGGGCCTGCATCCTGCTCGGGACCGGCCGGGCCGATCCAGTACACGGTGCCACCGCGCGGATCGGACTGCGGCAGGCAGTTCTCGGAACGATGGCGATTGCCCAGCCGCGATACCTCGAAGCCGCGCACTTCGCTCCACGGCAGGTCGGGCACGTTGACGTTGAGGATGGTGTCGGCAGGCAGCGGATCGGCCTTCAGCCGCGCGACGATCTCCACCGCGGCGCGCGCGGCGGTGTCGTAATGCTTCGGCTGGTGGTCGGCGCTGGCCAGCGACATCGCCACCGCCGGCAGGCCGAGGAAGCGTCCTTCCATCGCCGCAGACACGGTGCCGGAATAGATCACGTCGTCGCCGAGGTTGGCCGAATTGTTGATCCCGGAAACCACGATGTCCGGTTCGTCGTCCAGCATTCCGGTCAGCGCCAGGTGCACGCAGTCGGTGGGCGTGCCGTTGACGCGGATGGTGTGCTCGTCCAGCCGCTTGGTCCGGATCGGCAGGTCGAGGGTCAGCGAATTGCTGGCGCCGGAGCGGTCGCGGTCGGGCGCCACCACCTGCACGTGGTGGCCGGCGGCACGCAGGCCTTCGGCCAGGATGCGGATGCCGGGGGCATCCACGCCGTCGTCGTTGCTGACCAGTATCTTCAAAAGCGCTTCCGCAAGGATGGTTCCGGTGCGGGTCCATGATACCGGAAGCCGGCGACGGCTTGCCGCATCGATGGGTTAACCTGCCGGCATGGGCGAACGACGCGGCCACGATCCGGACGATGCCGGCGACGAAGACCCTTCGGCGCTGTTCCGCGCCGCCGTCGGTCCGGTCAAGCCACTGCCGGTAGCGCCCGCCGCACCCGCGAAGCCGAAGCCGCGACCGTTCGCGCGCATGACCCTGCGCGACGAGGAAGACGCGCGAAGCGAGTTCCAACGCGGCCTGGACGACCTGGCCCTGCTGCAGGCCGGCGACGTGCTGAGCCATCGCCGCGACCACGTGCCGCCGCGATTGCTGCAGCGCCTGCGGCGCGGCCAGTTCGCGGTGCAGGACGAACTGGACCTGCACGGCGCCACCGCCGCGCAGGCCGCTACGCTGCTGCGCGAATTCCTCGCCGATGCACACACGCACGGCCACGGCTGCGTGCGCATCGTCCATGGCAAGGGTCGGCAGTCCGACGACGGCGCACCCGTGATTAAGAACGTCACCGACCGCCTGCTGCGCCAGCGCGCCGACGTGCTGGCCTTCCATTCCGCTCCGCCCGCACAGGGCGGCACCGGCGCGGTGCTGGTGTTGCTGGCGCGGTGAACCCCGTCGCAGGGATTTGCAGAGCCGGATTCATCCGGCGGCTTTTGCTGACGGAGCCAGGAGCAGCCGGATGAATCCGGCTCTACAAACCGCGGCCGGACGATTCGCAGGTTCCGAGTTCGTGCAGCACCGCGGTGGCATAGGTCCCCGGCGGAAGCGAGAACGACAATTGCAGTGTCGCCGCATCGGGCCATTCCCATGCCAATCCCGCGACTTTCAGCCGCAGCGCGCGGCGTTCCTGCTTTGGCCCGGCGGCTTCCAGTCCCGCGCGCAGGCGCAACGCCACGTCGTCGGACAGCGCCGCCATCTCGACCCGCGTGCATGCATCAGTGCTGCGCAGTTCACCCGCGCCCCACAACGGGCCGCTGGGATGGATATCGAAATTCGCCAGTCGCCGTGCGAGTGCGTCGTTCCATGGCTCGGGGCCGAACACGCTGCGACTGCCGTCGAGCATCCAGACTTCGCCGTCGAGCGGCCGGTCCCAACAGCCATCGCCGACGCGCGCCGCCAGCACGCGGTTGAACAGGTCCGAGCGTGCGGCCGACAGCAGAATCGAGCGCTCGTCGCGCCTGATCCACCGGCCGCCGAACATCGCCAGGGCCTTGGCGATGTTGCCGCCGCCATGGCCGAAGCGCTGCTCGCCGAACCAGTTGGGCACGCCGCGCGCGGCGATTTCGGCCAGCCGCGCATCGATGGCCTCATGATCGCCTTCGACGTCGCGCAGCGCCAGCACGAAACGGTTGCCGGCCAACGCACCGCGCGGCAGCTTGCGGTTGTGCCAGGTCGATTCGAGAACCTTCAGCCCTTCAACCTGCAGGGTTTCCAGCGGCGGCGCGACTTTCTTCGGCAGGTGCACGCTGAAGCGCTGCCGGGTAACCGCATGGCGATCCTTCAGGCCGGCGTAGCCGATGCCCATTTCGGCAATGCCGGCCCAGCGCGCCAGTTCCTTCGCGACGAAAGCGGTGTTGAGACCGCATTTCTCGACGGTCAGCAGCAGGTGTTCGCCCTCGCCCGCTGGGTCGAACGCGGGCAGTTCTTCGACGAAGAAGTCTTCCGGTACGGCGCGGATTTGCGCTGCAAGGACGGCATCACCGAAAGCACGGGGCAATGTAGAAGGGTCAGTCATTCTGTTGTCGGATCAGCCTTTCAAGCCCCTCTCACTCCGGGAGAGGTTGGGGTGAGGGTTCGGCGAAACGACATCGCTCCGAACTCGCGATTGTCTTGCCACGCGCACGAATCAACGCATGTTGTTCCATCTTTGGAATAGAAAGGCCTCTACTCCGCCGAACCCTCATCCGGCGCTGCGCGCCACCTTCTCCCGAAGGGAGAAGGGAACGGCGAATCATTCCCGCACCAGCAACACAACCGCCTGCGCGGCGATACCCTCGCCACGGCCGGTGAACCCGAGCTTCTCGCTGGTCGTCGCCTTCACGCTTACGTTGTCAAGACCAATGCCGAGATCGGTTGAGATCAACTCGCGCATCGCCAGCGCGTGCGGGCCGACCTTCGGCCGTTCGCAGACCACGGTGACGTCGGCATTGCCGACCTTCCAGCCGCGCTCGCCGATCAGTTCGTTGCAACGGCGGACGAAGGCGCGGCTGTCGGCGCCCTTCCACTGCGGATCGGACGGCGGGAAATGCACGCCAATGTCGCCCAGCGCCAGCGCGCCGAGCATCGCGTCGCACAGCGCGTGCAGCACCACGTCGCCGTCGCTGTGCGCCAGTACGCCGCGGTCGTGCGCGACGCGCACGCCGCCCAGCATCACGTGATCGCCCTCGCCGAAGGCATGCACGTCGAAACCCTGGCCGATGCGGTAGTCGATGGTCATGCGGATATCCTAACTGGTAGGAGCGCTCTCGAGCGCGACCGGGTTTCCCCGGGAAGGCCAGGTCGCGCTCGAGAGCGCTCCTACAGGGAACGCCGGGAAAGGATGAATTCGAACCGGGCCAGATCGGCCGGCGTGGTGACCTTGAAGTTTTCCTCGCTGCCTTCGATCAGCAACGGGCGCAGGCCCTGGCGCTCCAGCGCCATCGCTTCGTCGGTGACATCGATGCCGGCCTGGGCCGCTTCCTGCATCGCCTTCGACAGTTGCAGGCGGCGGAACAGTTGCGGGGTCAGCGCGCGCCACAGGCGTTCGCGCGGCTCGGTGGCATCGATGCCACCGTCGTCGCCCGCACGCTTCAGCGTGTCGCGCACCGGCGCGGCCAGGATCGCGCCGACCGGATCGTTGCGACCGCGTTCCAGCAGTTGCGATAGGTCGTGCAGGCCGAGGTTCGGTCGCGCTGCGTCGTGCACCAGCACGAAGTCGTCGGCGCGCACGCTTTCGGGCAGCGCCTCCAGACCCGCCAGCACCGACGCGGCGCGGCTGGCGCCGCCGGTGCAGGTCCGGACCGGCTTGCCAGCGAATTCGTCCCAGCCCGGCCAGTCGGCGTCGTGCTCGCCGATCGCCACGACCACGCCTTCCACCGCCGGATGCGCGGCCAGCGCGGCCAAGGTGTAGGCGATCAGCGGGCGACCTTCGACTTCGAGGTACTGCTTGGGCACCTCGCCGCCGAAACGCGTGCCGCGCCCCGCCGCCGGCACCACGGCCCACAGGCCGCGCATCAGGGCGCCTGCTCCTCGGGCACGGCAGCGGGCGGCGTGTCGCCGTTGTCATCGACCGGCTGCGGCGCGCCGTGCGGTTCGACCACGCGGTAGAACTTCTCGCCCGGCTTGATCATGCCCAGCTCGTTGCGCGCACGCTCCTCGGCCGCCGCCTCGCCGGACTTGAGGTCCTCGACTTCGGCGGCCAGTTCGGCGTTGCGGTCGCGCAGGCCGTCGTTGGCGCGCTTCTGCCCATCCACCTGCTTTTCCAGCGCGACCACTTCGCCCGAGCTGCCGCGTCCGAACCAGAAGTGGTACTGCAGGAAAGCCAGCAGCCCCAGCAACGCCAACAGCAGCAACGGACGCGCCACGCGCACGCTCAGCGCTTCAGCGAGACGAAGGCGTCGCGGCCGGCGTAGCGCGCCGCGCCGCCCAGTTGTTCCTCGATGCGCAGCAGCTGGTTGTACTTGGCCACGCGGTCGCTGCGGCACAGCGAGCCGGTCTTGATCTGGGTCGCGGTGGTGGCCACGGCGATGTCGGCGATGGTGGTGTCCTCGGTCTCGCCGGAACGGTGCGAGACGATAGCCGCATAGCCGGCGTGGTCGGCCATGGCGATGGCTTCCAGCGTCTCGGTCAGCGTGCCGATCTGGTTGACCTTGATCAGGATCGCGTTGGCGGTGCCCGATTCGATGCCTTCCTTGAATATCTTCGGGTTGGTGACGAACAGATCGTCGCCAACCAGTTGCACCTTGCCGCCGATGCGATCGGTCAGCAGCTTCCAGCCGGCCCAGTCGTCTTCGGCCATGCCGTCCTCGATGGTGACGATCGGGTATTGCGCAGCCCAGTCGGCGAGGAAGTCGACGAACTGCTCGCTGGTCAGGCGCTTGTTCTCGCCGACCAGGTTGTACTTGCCGTTCTCGTGGAATTCGCTGGAGGCGACGTCCAGGCCCAGCAGCACGTCTTCGCCGGCGGTGTAGCCGGCCCTGCCGATGGCTTCGAGGATGGTGTCCAGCGCTTCGACGTTGCTGCGGAAATCCGGGGCGAAGCCGCCTTCGTCGCCGACCGCCGTGCTCAGGCCGTGGCCCTTCAGCACCGACTTCAGCGCGTGGAAGATCTCGGTGCCCGCGCGCAGCGCTTCGGAGAACGAGGCTGCGCCGACCGGCAGCACCATGAACTCCTGGAAATCGACGTTGTTGTCGGCGTGCGCGCCGCCGTTGATGATGTTCATCATCGGCACCGGCAGGGTCGGCTGCCAGCCGGCCGGATGCTCACTGGCGTCGGCCAGGTGGCGCCACAGCGGCAGCTTGCGCGACGCGGCCGCCGCATGGGCGTTGGCCAGCGACACGCCAAGCAGCGCGTTCGCGCCGAGGCGGCCCTTGTTCTCGGTGCCGTCCAGGTCGATCAGGCGGCGGTCCAGTCCTTCCTGGTCGGCGGCGGCGAAGCCCTTCAGCGCGGTCGCGATGGGGCCGTTGACGTTGGCCACGGCGTCCTGCACGCCCTTGCCCAGGTAGCGGGTCTTGTCGCCGTCGCGCAGCTCCACGGCTTCCTTGGTGCCGGTCGAAGCGCCGGACGGCACCGCGGCGCGGCCGAACGAACCGTCGGCAAGGGTCACTTCGGCTTCAAGGGTGGGATTGCCGCGGGAATCGAGGATTTCGCGAGCGTGGATGTTGGCGATGGCGGTCATGGACAAATCAATTGGAGGGAGTGAGGGAAAGTTCCACTTCGGCCAGCTTGGCCATGTCGTATTCGGTCTTGCCTAGCTCGAATGTACCCATCATCGGCACGATCCGGTCATCATCCGGCGCTGCAGGTTGCATCGCGAACAAGACATAGTCCCGGCCTTCCACCAGGACAATTTCACAATTGGTGGCGCCGCTTCGGATTTGGGAGCCAGCAGGCAGCTTACCTTTCAGAACCCGAAGTGTGGAGAAGTGCGCCGAAGGTGCGGGCAAGATGACGGGAGTGTCCAGCAACTGGCCGTCCAGCACGCGATCCACGAAGGCGGCATCCTGCTCATCCAAAGACTCGACCCGCTCGACGTGGACGATGGCGACAATCTCCGAAGTCCCAGCAAGCTCACTCAAGGAAGGGCTGACCCATGGTGTTTCCACGACGCACGCATCCGACTGGAAAGCCACGACCATCAGCGGAAGCACCAGCGCGATTGGCCAGTTCCATCGCGTCATGCGCCCTTCCTCGCATTTAAACCGACACATTCGTCCATCAGAGCGTGCTCTCCAGGAACCCGCTCTTCTTGGTAATCGAATCCAGCGCCAGCAGCGTCTCCAGCAGCGCTTCCATCTTGCCCAGCGGCCACGCATTCGGACCGTCGGAAAGCGCCTTGGACGGATCGGGATGCGTTTCGGCGAACAGGCCCGCAACGCCCACCGCGACCGCGGCGCGCGCAAGCACCGGCACGAACTCGCGCTGACCGCCGGAGCTGGTGCCCTGCCCGCCCGGCAACTGCACCGAATGGGTCGCGTCGAACACCACCGGGCAGCCGGTGTCGCGCATCACGCTGAGCGAGCGCATGTCGGAAACCAGGTTGTTGTAGCCGAACGATGCGCCGCGCTCGCAGACCATGATGTCGTGGTTGCCGGTGGACTTGGCCTTCTCCACCACCGGCTTCATGTCCCACGGCGACAGGAACTGGCCCTTCTTGATGTTGACCGGCCTGCCGGCCGAGCAGACCTTCCTGATGAAGTCGGTCTGCCGCACCAGGAACGCCGGCGTCTGCAGCACATCGACCACCGCCGCGACTTCGTCCATCGGCGTGTATTCGTGCACGTCGGTCAGCACCGGCACCCCAACCTGCTTCTTCACCTCGTCAAGCACCTTCAGTCCTTCTTCCATGCCCGGGCCGCGGAAGCTGGTGCCCGAGGTGCGGTTGGCCTTGTCGAAGCTGGACTTGAAGATGAAGTTCATCCCCAGCTTGCCGGTGATTTCCTTCAGCGTGCCGGCGGTGTCGACCTGCAACTGCAGCGACTCGATCACGCAGGGGCCGGCGATCAGGAACAGCGGCTGGTCGAGGCCGACTTCGAATCCGCAGAGTTTCATGCACGTGCTTCCTTCAGCAGCTTGCCGCCGGCCTTCTTCTCGCGCGCTGCGCGGATGAAGCCTACGAACAGCGGGTGGCCGTCGCGCGGTGTGGACAGAAACTCCGGATGCGCCTGGCAGGCCAGGAACCAGGGATGCACCGTGCGCGGCAGTTCCACCATCTCCACCAGCAGGTCGTCCATCGACTTGGCCGAAATGACCAGGCCGGCGTCTTCCAGCTGGGTGCGGTAGCGGTTGTTGAACTCGTAGCGGTGGCGATGGCGCTCGGCGACGATGTCCTTGCCGTACAGATCGCGCGCCAGCGTGCCCGGCTTCAGGCGCTGCTCCTGCAGCCCAAGGCGCATGCTGCCGCCCAGGTCGGACTTCTCGTCGCGCTTCTCGATGTCGCCGCTGGCGGTGCGCCATTCGGTGATCAGGCCGATCACCGGATGCGGCGACTGCTTGTCGTTCTCGGTGCTGTTGGCGCCTTCCAGCCCGGCGACGTGGCGCGCGTAATCGACCACCGCCGCCTGCATGCCGTAGCAGATGCCGAAGTACGGCACGCCGTGTTCGCGCGCGTACTGCGCGGTCAGCACCTTGCCCTCGAAGCCGCGATCGCCGAAGCCGCCCGGCACGAGGATGCCGTCGACGCCTTGCAACACGCCGATGTCGCCCTCGACATCCTGCGATTCCAGCCACTTCAGGTTGACCCGGGTGCGCTGGCGCAGGCCGCCGTGCTTCAGCGCCTCGCCGACCGACTTGTACGCGTCCTGGTGGTCGACGTACTTGCCGACCACGGCGATGGTCACTTCGTCCAGCGGGTTGAGCGTGGCGTCCACCGCCGCTTCCCACTCGGAAAGGTCGGCATCGGGCTTCGCCGGCAGCTTCAGCTGGTCGACGACGATCTGGTCCAGGCCCTGTTCGTGCAGGCCCAGCGGGATCTTGTACAGCACGTCCACGTCCTGGACGCTGATGACCGCGCGCTCGGAGACGTTGGTGAACAGCGCGATCTTGCGGCGCTCGCCGTCCGGGATCGGCTGTTCGGAACGGCACAGCAGCACGTCCGGCTGGATGCCGATGGAGCGCAGTTCCTTGACCGAGTGCTGGGTCGGCTTGGTCTTCAGCTCGCCGGCCGCGGCGATGAACGGCACCAGGGTCAGGTGCATGAACATCGCCTGCTCGGCGCCGCGCTCGGTGCGGATCTGGCGGATCGCCTCGAGGAACGGCAGCGATTCGATGTCGCCGACGGTGCCGCCGATCTCGACCAGCGCCACGTCGAAGCCGGCGGTGGCCTCGTCGATGCAGCGGCGGATCTCGTCGGTGATGTGCGGGATCACCTGCACGGTGGCGCCGAGGTAGTCGCCGCGGCGCTCCTTGCGGATCACGTTCTCGTAGATGCGCCCGGTGGTGACCGAATTCTTGCGGCTCAGGCGCGTGCGCACGAAGCGCTCGTAGTGGCCCAGGTCCAGATCGGTCTCGGCGCCGTCGTCGGTGACGTACACCTCGCCGTGCTGGAACGGGCTCATCGTGCCCGGATCGACGTTGATGTACGGGTCCAGCTTCATCATCGTGACCTTCAGGCCACGCGCTTCGAGGATGGACGCAAGCGAAGCGGCGGCGATGCCCTTGCCAAGCGAGGACACCACGCCGCCGGTGACGAATATGAGGGGAGTCATGGGAGGGGCTCCGGAAAGCCGTAGTTTACCGGCTCGGACGCCCGTGGACAAAGCCGGCCCGGACAGCAGGACGCCCCGGCTGGCGGGGCGTCCTGGCGTTTCCGAAGGCTAGCATCGGCGTAATGCCGGTCAGGGCTTCTTTTTTTCCTCTTCCTCTTCCTTGCCGGCGCGCTTGTCGCCCTGTTGGGTCTTGGCCCGGTCGGCGGCGATCTTTTCGTTGGCGGCCCGGCGTTCCGCGCGCTTTTCGGCCTCGGTACGGGCGTCCTGCGGCGGCGGCTGGTCCTTTTTCTGCTGGGCGTCGCCGCCGGACTGGGCGAAGGCGAACGCCACGCCACCGGTCAATGCGATGGCGGCGGCGATCATCAGGTTGCGGGCGAACGTGGTCATGGCGGTTTCTCCGCGCGGTGGAACCAGTTGCGGACCATAGCGCAACCCCGCCCAGTGCGGGCTGAACGTGCAAAAACCCCGTTCAGGCCGCAAACTTCCACGGATTGCCTCGCCCGGAACCGCCTGTTGTCCATGAACACCCGCTACAACGCCGCAGACATCGAAGTCCTCTCCGGCCTCGACCCGGTCAAGCGCCGCCCGGGCATGTACACCGACACGTCGCGGCCCAACCACCTCGCCCAGGAAGTCGTCGACAACGCGGTGGACGAAGCCCTGGCGGGCCATGCCGGCGAAATCGAGGTGACGCTGTTCAAGGACGGCAGCTGCGAGGTGTCCGACGACGGCCGCGGCATGCCGGTGGACATGCATCCGGAAGAGAAGATTCCCGGCGTCGAACTGATCCTGACCCGGCTGCACGCCGGCGGCAAGTTCAGCAACCGCAACTACACCTTCAGCGGCGGCCTGCACGGCGTCGGCGTCAGCGTGGTCAATGCGCTGTCGAAGAAGGTCGAGCTGTTCATCAAGCGCGAAGGCAACGAGCACCGGATGGAATTCCGCGACGGCGACGCCGCGTCGAAGTTGGAAACCGTCGGTACGGTCGGCAGGAAGAACACCGGCACGCGCCTGCGCTTCTGGCCCGACCCGAAGTACTTCGACACGCCGAAGTTCAACGTGCGCGCGTTGCGCCACCTGCTGCGCGCCAAGGCGGTGCTATGCCCCGGGCTGACCGTCAAGCTGTTCGATGAAGCCAGCGGCGAGCGCGACTCCTGGCACTACGAGGACGGCCTGCGCGACTATCTGAAGGGCGAACTGGCCGGGCGCGAACTGCTGCCGCCGGACCTGTTCGTCGGCCAGCTGAAGAAAGACACCGAGATGGTCGACTGGGCCGTGGCCTGGGTACCGGAAGGCGAGCTGGTGCAGGAAAGCTACGTCAATCTGATCCCGACCGCCCAGCACGGTACCCACGTCAACGGCCTGCGCAGCGGCCTGACCGACGCGCTGCGCGAGTTCTGCGACTTCCGCAACCTGCTGCCGCGCGGGGTCAAGCTGGCGCCGGAAGACGTGTGGGACCGGGTCGCCTTCGTGCTGTCGTTGAAGATGACCGACCCGCAGTTCAGCGGCCAGACCAAGGAGCGGCTGAGTTCGCGACAGGCCGCGGGCTTCATCGAGGGCGCCGCGCACGATGCCTTCAGCCTGTGGCTGAACCAGCACGTCGATTTCGGCGAGAAGATCGCGCAGCTCGCGATCGAGCGCGCCGCCGCGCGCCTGAAGACCGAAAAGCAGATCGTGCGCAAGAAGGTGACGCAGGGCCCGGCCCTGCCCGGCAAGCTGGCCGACTGCATTTCGCAGGACCTGTCGCGCACCGAACTGTTCCTGGTCGAAGGCGACTCGGCCGGCGGCAGCGCCAAGCAGGCACGCGACAAGGACTTCCAGGCGATCCTGCCGCTGCGCGGCAAGATCCTCAATACTTGGGAGGTCGCTTCCGGCGGCGTGCTCGCGTCGAACGAAGTACACGACCTGGCCGTGGCCATCGGCTGCGATCCGGGCAAGGACGATATCTCCGGGCTGCGCTACGGCAAGATCGTGATCCTGGCCGACGCCGATTCCGACGGCCTGCACATCGCGACCCTGCTTTCCGCACTGTTCCTGCGCCACTTCCCCGCGCTGGTCGATGCCGGCCACGTGTTCGTGGCGATGCCGCCGCTGTTCCGCGTGGACGTGGGCAAGCAGGTGTTCTACGCGCTGGACGAGGAAGAGAAGCGCCTGCTGCTGGAGAAGATCGGGCGCGAGAAGATCAAGGGCGCGGTCAACGTGACCCGCTTCAAGGGCCTGGGCGAGATGAACCCGTCCCAGCTGCGCGAATCGACCATCCATCCGGATACCCGCCGGCTGGTGCAGTTGACCATCGACGACGCCGGCGAAACCCGCGGACTGATGGACATGCTGCTGGCGAAAAAGCGCGCGTCCGAC
>JBDHQQ010000152.1:0-5782 GCA_039807145.1 Pseudoxanthomonas sp.
TGAAGCTACCCCCAATCTACCGTGGATTCAACTGGAACCCCTTGGCAGGCATTGGAGCAGAATAAACAAGAAACCCCGCAATTTGCGGGGTTTCTTGGTATTCCTTGGAACTGCTTGGAACGTTATTTGGTGGAGCTGGCGGGAGTCGAACCCGCGTCCGAAGGCACTCCATCCCCGGCACTACATGCTTAGCGTTCCGTTGAGTCTCGTCCCCGGACAGCACGGCACGCAAAGCGCATCCGGGGACCAGCCTGTGAGTTCAACCATGGCAGACAGGCGGCCGCCGCGGCTGGTTCCCGTGATAGTGACCCTACATCCACGAGCACGGGCACAAGTGGGTTCGGGGCTTACGCCTTAAGCGGCGAGAGCGTAGTTGTCGTCGTTGGCAACTATGAGTTTGCCGCTGGATTTACGAGGAAAGCTGCCCCCTCGGCATGCGCCAGGCAATTTCGCAACCCCCGTCGAAGCCAGTGCAGCCCCAGGAAGCGTCGTCGTTGCCGACCCGGCCAGTGTAGGGGCCGGTGACCGGCGTCACAAGTCGGGCATCCGGCAGGGGTTAACTTGGCTTCACGCGGGTCGGCCCTGTCCGATGGAGCGCCGCGTCCGCGTTCGCAAGGAAAGGCAAGGGAAGGAATCAGCCATGGCGACGAAGAAGCAGGGAACCCCGAAGGCCCGCCCGACCCGCAAGACCGCGGCGAAGAAAACCGCCCCGAAGAAGACTGCGGCGAAGAAGGCCAAGCCCAAGGCCGCGAAAGCCGGCGCGCCGAAATCGCCGCCGCGCAAGCGCGCGCCGGCCCGGCCGGCGAAGATGGCGGCGGAGGCCGCGAACGATTTCATGGCGATGGCGCAGGGCGAGGCGAAGACCGTCGCCTACATCCACGGCATCGGCAACAAGCCGCCGGCCGAAGTGCTGCGTGCGCAATGGGACATGGCCCTGTTCGGACGCAACATGGGCGAGCGCACGCGCATGGCCTACTGGGTGGACCGCCAGCGCTACCCGACGCCCGAGCCGGGCACCATCAACGACCGCGACCAGGGGCCGGCGGTCAGCCAGTCCGAACAGCGCATCATCGCCGCGATGGGCGTGCGCGCCCCGCGCAAGGAACTGCACGAGCTGGCCGGGGAGATCGCCCAGTCGCGGGAAGAAGAGCAGCTGCTGCGCGACATCCTGAAGGAAATGGGTGCCGACAAGCCGGTGCCCGAGGGCGCGCGCAAGAAGGGGCTGATCGACGAGGTCAACGCGGCGCTGCTGCGACTGGTGTCGGCGGCGCTGCTGCAGGACGTGCACGACTTCTTCTTCGTCCCGGCGCGACGCGAGGAAATGGAGCGCAGCCTGCGCGAGCGCCTGCTGGCGGGCGGCGGGCCGTTCGTGGTGGTCGCCCACAGCCAAGGTTCGATGATCGCCTATGAAGTGCTGCGCAAGATGGACCCGAAGGTCTGCGACGTGGCCCTGTTCGTCACCATCGGTTCGCCGCTGGGGCTGTTCGCGGTGCGCAGCATGTTCAAGAAGCAGCTGAAGAAAAAGAAGTTGCCGTTTCCGGCCTGCGTGCGCCACTGGCACAACGTGGCCGACCGCTCCGACCCGGTGGCGTTGGACGGCGACCTGCGCGACGACATCGACATCAAGAAGAACGACACGCGCTTCAGCAACGTGTGGAAGTCCGGCGCCAACCTGGAAAGCCCGCGCACGCCGCATGCGGCCTCTGGCTACCTGTCCAACCCGGAGCTGCGCGCGCGGGTGCGGCAGGCGGTGGGGCCGGGCTTTGACCAGCCGGTGTCCAACACCGTGCTGATCAAGGACCTGTCCGACCAGCTCGAATCGCGCGATGCCGATTTCCGCCACGAGACGCTGATTGAAATGGACAAGTTGCGCCAGGGCGACCAGGACGTGGAAGCCTCGCGCACGGCGCTGCTGGCGAAGATCCGCAAGATGGCCGGCGACAGCACCGGCCTGTCCGGCGAGACGCTGGACGACGCGATTTGCCTGGAGGACGGCCTGCAGCGCTTCGTGTCGGCGAAGCTGACCCGGTTCGAGATCGAATCGCTGCGCAACGACTATCGCCAGTACAGCTTCAAGCGATTGTGGCGCGACGCGGGCAAGCGCGCGCTGCTGAACCAGTCGCGCAGCACGGTGCAGGCCGATGCCGCGCAGAACGCCTATCGCGCCGGCGGCCAGCGCATCGGCTGGGCGGTGTTGGATACCGGCATCTGCGCCGACCACCCGCATTTCTACGAGGACGGCAAGAAGGATCTGGTCGCGGCGCAGTGGGACTGCACGCGCCGCGGCAAGCCGAAGCAGCTGACCCGCGCCGATGGCGCTGCGTTCGGCCGGCTCGACGGCGACGGCCACGGCACCCACGTGGCCGGGATCATCGCAGGCGGATGCAGCGCGCCGCTGCCGGGGGCGGACGGCACGCCGGAGCAGGTGATGTTCTCGGGCATCGCGCCGGAGGCGCGGCTGTACGGCTTCAAGGTGCTTAACGACGACGGCGAAGGCCGCGATTCGTGGGTCATCAAGGCGGTGCAACAGGTTGCCGAGATCAACGACAAGGCCGGCGAACTGGTTATCCACGGCGTCAACCTGAGCCTGGGCAGCAGCTTCGATGCGGAAAGCTACGGCTGCGGCTTCACCCCGCTGTGCAACGAGCTGCGCCGGCTGTGGCGGCAGGGCGTGGTGGTGGTGGTCGCGGCCGGCAACGAGGGGCTGGCCTACCTGGTGCAGGGCGACGGCGAGGCCTATCCGACCAACATGGACCTGAGCATCGGCGACCCGGCGAACCTGGAGGACGCCATCGCGGTGGGTTCGGTGCACAAGAGCAGCCCGCACAACTACGGCGTGTCGTATTTCTCCTCGCGCGGGCCGACCGCGGACGGCAGGCACAAGCCCGACGTGGTCGCGCCGGGCGAGAAGATCGTTTCCGCCCACCATGGCTTCACCATGGGCAAGCCGGAAACGTGGATGGTCGAGATGAGCGGCACCAGCATGGCCGCGCCGCACGTGTCGGGGCTGGTCGCCAGCTTCCTGTCGGCGCGGCGCGAATTCATCGGTTTTCCCGACCGGGTCAAGCGCATCGTGCTGGACAACTGCACCGACCTGGGCCGCGACGACTACATGCAGGGCAGGGGCCTGCCGAACCTGATGCGGATGCTGGGCTCGACCTGAACTCAGGCGTCGCGGTTGTGGCGGCGCATGGCCCGCTGCTTCTCGCGCTGCCAGTCGCGCTCCTTGCTGGCCTCGCGCTTGTCGTGGGCCTGCTTGCCCTTGGC
This sequence comes from Pseudoxanthomonas sp., assembly GCA_039807145.1. Classification (GTDB taxonomy): domain Bacteria; phylum Pseudomonadota; class Gammaproteobacteria; order Xanthomonadales; family Xanthomonadaceae; genus Pseudoxanthomonas_A. The sequence continues at coordinate 3,268 of JBDHQQ010000152.1, forward strand.
CAGCGCCAGTTCGGCCTTGACCTTGTTGCCCTTCCAGTACAGCGCGGTGGGGATCAGCGTGTAGCCGTCGCGTTCGACCTTGCCGATCAGGGTGTCGATCTCGCGCTTGTGCAGCAGCAGCTTGCGGGTGCGGCGGTCGTCGGCGACGACATGGGTCGAGGCCTGGATCAACGGGGTGATTTGCGAACCGAACAGGAAGATCTCGCCCTTGCGCACCACGGCGTAGCTTTCGTCGATGTTGGCGCGGCCGGCGCGGATGGCCTTCAGCTCCCAGCCCTGCAGCGCCATGCCCGCCTCGTAGCGCTGTTCGAGGTGGTAATCGTGGCGCGCGCGCTTGTTCAGCGCGATCGTCCCGGTGCCGTTTGTTTTATCCTTGTCCGACTTCCTGGCCATGCGGGCATTGTCGCATAGCCCGCATGCGCTCCCGGAAGCCGACAACCCGGTAAACGGCAAGAATTCCGCATGCAATCCATCCGTCGCAGCGCCCTGGTCGAACACTCCGCCGCGCGCATGTTCGACCTGGTCAACGACGTGGCCGCGTATCCGCGCCGTTTCGACTGGTGCGAGCGCGCCGAACTGATCGAGGCGTCGGAAGAACGGCTGGTCGCGCGGCTGGACCTGGGCCTGGGTTCGCTGCGCACCTGGTTCACCACCGAGAACCGGCTGGAACGGCCGCACCGCATCGGCATGGAGCTGCGCGACGGCCCGTTCCGCAAGCTGCACGGGCAGTGGGATTTCCACGCGCTGGACGAATCGGCGTGCAAGGTCACGCTGACCCTGGAATTCGAGCCGGCCAGCCGTTTGCTGGGGCCGGCGTTCGCGCTGGGCTTCCAGAGCCTGGCCGATCGCATGGTCGACGACTTCGTACGCGTCGCCGACGCCGGGCGCGAATGAAGGTCGAGGTGGTCCAGGCGTGGCCGGGACGGTTCCAAGCCGCGACGGTCGAGCTGCCCGAGGGCGCCTGCGTGGCCGACGCCGTGGCGGCGGCAGGGTTGCCGGGAGCCGATGCCATCGCCGGCCATGCGGTCTTCGGCGTGGCGGCCACGCCGGAGACGCCGTTGCGCGACGGAGACCGGGTGGAACTGCTGCGTCCGCTGCTGCTGGACCCGAAGGAAGCGCGCCGGCGGCGCGCGCGGAAGCCTGGAAGTTGAGAAGGGCGGTTACTGGCCGCGCTTCTTCTTGTCCTTGTCCTTGGCCAGGTTGCCGCCGAAGCGGCGGTTGGCGTTCTGCGCCAGTTCCAGGTCCTGTTCGGGGAAGTATTCGCCTTCCCACTTCACCAGCGAGTCGTTGTCGAAGTACAGGGTCAGGTTCTTCACTTCGGTGGCGCCGACGCGCTTGACCCGCTCGCTGGCCGTGTAGTCCCAGCGCTGCGCGTGGAACGGGTCGGCGATGGACGGCGTGCCCAGCAGCGACAGTACCTGCTGCTTGCTCTGGCCGGCGGCGAGCTGGTCGACCGCGCTCTTTTCGATCAGGTTGCCCTGGTAGATCGGCTGCCGGTACAGGATGCCGCAGCCGGCGGTGGCGAGGGCGACGGCGGAAACCAGCAGGGCGTTGCGCAGGGTCGGATGCATGCGGGACGTCAGGGGGTAAAAAGACCCCGCGATGATACACTCCCGGCCATCGCCGCAACCCGTCGCAGGCAGCTGGCGCTAAACCGGCAATGAACGGAGCAGACGATGGAATCACAGGAACTTCGCAAGGCGGGGCTGAAGGTCACGCATCCACGGATGCGCATCCTCGACCTGCTGGATCGCAGCAAGCCCCGGCACATGACCGCCGAGGACATCTACCGCAGCCTGCTCGAGCACGGTGACGAGATCGGCCTGGCCACGGTGTACCGGGTGCTGACCCAGTTCGAGGCCGCGGGCCTGGTGCTGAAGCACAACTTCGAGGGCGGCCAGGCGGTGTACGAACTGGACCGCGGCGAGCACCACGACCACATGGTCGACGTCGATACCGGCAAGGTGATCGAATTCCACAGCGACGAGATCGAGGAACTGCAGCGCAGGGTCGCCGCGCAGCACGGCTACGAGATCGAGGAGCATGCGCTGGTGCTGTACGTGCGCAAGAAGCGCTGAGGCTTCGGCAGGAGCGCGCCGCAGGCGCGCGCGACCGGAGGCGAATAACCGGCACGCCCCTTGCGGGGCGCTCCCACGGCAAAATCAGCCCGCGTCGGCCAGCAGCCGCTTGGCCGCGGCGCGCGCTTCCTTGCTGACTTCCACGCCGCCGAGCATCCGCGCCAGTTCCTCTTCGCGCTGCTTCGGCGCCAGCGCTTCGACCGCGCTCTGGGTCATGCCTTCGATCGGCGCCTTGCTGACCCGGTAGTGCGCGTGGCCCTGCGCGGCGACCTGCGGCAGGTGGGTCACGCACAGCACCTGGCGCTGTGCGCCCAGTGCGCGCAGCTTCTGCCCGACGATCTCGGCGACCGCGCCGCCGATGCCCGAATCGACTTCGTCGAACACCATCGTGGCCACCGCGTCCGAACCCAGCGCGGCGACCTCGATGGCCAGCGACA
>JBDHQQ010000153.1:0-5769 GCA_039807145.1 Pseudoxanthomonas sp.
GCAGGACCAGTGCGATCCGCTCGACCCAGTGGCGCGCGGAGGTTTCGTCGATGGCCGTCGATGCGATGGCGGCCGTGATCGCATCGACGGCCCGGTCGTAGGCCGGCTCGACCCCGCGAGCGGCGTCGAACCGCGTGCGCAGCGCCTCCGCGGCTTCCGTTTCGCGCGACAGCGCGCGCAGCACGTCCAGGCACTGGATGTTGCCGCTGCCTTCCCAGATCGAATTCAGCGGCGCCTGCCGGTACAGCCGCGGCAGCAGCGATTCCTCGACGTAGCCATTGCCGCCGAGACATTCCTGCGCCTCGTTGACCACGGCCGGCGCACGCCGGCAGACCCAGTACTTGCCGATGGCGGTGGCGACGCGGACGAACGCCGCTTCGCCGGCGTCGCGCGGCGCGCGATCGACCGCGCCGGCCACGCGCAGGGACAGCGCGGTGGCGGCTTCCGATTCCAGGGCCAGGTCGGCCAGCACGTTGCGCATCAGCGCGTGCTCCACCAGCCGCTTGCCGAAGGCGCGGCGGTGGCGCGCATGGTGGATCGCCTGCGCCGTGGCCATGCGCACCGTCGCCGCCGAGCCCAGCATGCAGTCCAGTCGCGTCAGCATCACCATTTCGATGATCATGGCCACGCCGCGGCCCTCGTCGCCGATGCGCCGCGCCCATGCGCCGGTGAACTCGACTTCCGACGAGGCGTTCGACCAGTCGCCCAGCTTGTCCTTCAGCCGCAGCAGTCGGAACGCGTTCTTCGTGCCATCGGGCAATCGGCGCGGCATCAGGAAACAGCTCAGTCCGCCCGGCGCCTGCGCCAGCACCAGCCAGCCGTCGCTCATCGGCGCGGAGAAGAACCACTTGTGCCCGACCAGCGAATACGCGCCGTCGTTCGCCAGCGGCGTCGCCATGGTCGCGTTGCTGCGCACGTCGGAGCCGCCCTGCTTCTCGGTCATGCCCATGCCGACGGTGATGCCGGTCTTTTCGCCGATCGCGACGTCGCGCGGGTCGTACACCGGCGCGGCGGCCTTGTCGGCCCATTCGCGCAATGCCGGTTCCCGGCGCAACACCGGCGTCGCGGCATGGGTCATGGTCAGTGGGCAACTGGTGCCCGCCTCGGCCTGGTTGTGCAGGTAGCACAGCGCGGCGCGGGCAACGTGGCTGCCGGCCTGCGTATCGTGCCAGGAAAGCCCGGCGACGCCATGCGTCTTCGCGGCTTCCATCAGGCGGTGGTAGGCCGGATGGAATTCGACCGCGTCGATGCGATGACCGTAACCGTCGTGGGTCTTCAGCCGCGGCCTGTCGCGGTTGGCATCGAAGCCGATCCGGTACAACTCGTCGCCGGCCAAGGCGGCATACGCGGCGATGCGCGTTGCGAACGCGCCGGCACCCTCGCCCTGCACCGCATCGCGCAGCGCGATGTCATCGGCCCACAGATCGCGCGGCTCGAACGGCGGCGGCTGGTTGTCGATGCGATGGGTCTCGAATGGCGGCAAATCGACCATGGCGACATCCTCCCTTCCGGGCATTCTGCACTGGCCCGTGCGGGAACGCCTCCTCACGGTGGCCGGCGAATCGCATCTTCCCCGTAGGCACCGGTAGGTCCGCCACGAGAGGACTCCCGGCATGACCGTTCCTGCCTCCCGACATCGCGCCGAACGCCCGCTCTACCTGTGGGCTGCCGCGCTCGCCATCGCCGTCGTATTCGCCGGCTTCGCCCGCAGCTTCTACCTGAAAGCGGTTTTCGACCCCTCGCCGATGACGGCCCTGGTCGCTATTCACGGCATGGTGATGACGTGCTGGTTCCTGCTGTTCTTCGTCCAGGCATGGCTGGCGGGCTCGGGACGCATCGCGGCGCACCGCAGGCTGGGGGCGTTCGGCACCCTGCTCGCGGCAACCGTATTGGTGCTGGGCATCGCCACCGCGATCGCCGCCGGGCACCTCGGCCGCATTCCGCCCGGCGCCCCGCCGCCGCCGATTTTCCTGGTCGTGCCGCTGGGCGACATGTTCGTCTTCGCCTGCCTGACCGGCGCCGGCCTGTACTTGCGCAAGCGCAGCGACTGGCACAAGCGGCTGATGCTGCTGTCCTGCGTCGGCCTGCTGACCGCGGCGATTTCACGCATCCCGGTCGATGCATGGCGGCAGGCGGGCATCGCGGCCTACTTCCTGAGCACTTGCGCGCTGGTGCTGGCCTGCATCGCATGGGATACGCTGCGCAGCCGGCGCCTGCATCCGGCCTTCGTCAGCGGCGGCCTGCTCGTGCTCCTGTCCTGGCCCCTGCGCCTGGCGCTGGCGCAGACCGAAGCCTGGCAGCGGTTCGCGCACTGGCTGATCGACTGATGCGCCACAAAAAACCCCGCCAAAGCGGGGTTTTCGTGCAGCGCAGCCCTGATCAGTCGACCGGGGTGATGTTCGAAGCCTGGGCGCCCTTCGGCCCCTGGGTGACTTCGTAGCTGACCCGCTGTCCTTCCTGCAGGCTGCGGAAGCCCTTGGAATTGATCGCGGAGAAATGTGCAAAGACGTCGGCGCTGCCGTCTTCCGGCGCGATGAAGCCGAAGCCCTTGGCATCGTTGAACCATTTCACGGTACCGTACGGCATGAGTGTGCTGCTTCCTTCGAATGGGTGGTGGTGGCGCGGCGAGCCGCCGGCGGAGTATGCAAAGCCCGACGCGCGTTGACAATCACCCGCGCGCCATTTCCGCGATCAGTTCCGGCAAGCCGGCCGAGGCCGCATCCACGTTGGCCAGCACTTCGGCCAGGGTGATTTCCTCGCCGTCGCCGCATCCGGCGGCCCAGTTGGCGACGATCGCCAGGCAGGCGTAATCCAGGCCCAGTTCGCGCGCCAGCCCGGCCTCGGGCATGCCGGTCATGCCGACCAGGTCGCAGCCGTCGCGGCGCATGCGGGCGATTTCGGCGCGGGTTTCCAGCCGCGGGCCCTGGGTCGCGCCGTAGCAACCGCCATCGACCACCCTGGCGCCGGTGACGCGCGCGGCGGCCAGCAGCTTGCGCCGCAGCAATGGCGTGTAGGGCTCGCCGAAATCGACGTGCAGCACCTCGCTGCCCGGTTCCTCGCAGATCGTCGAGATACGGCCCCAGGTGTAGTCGATCAGCTGGTCCGGACAGGCCAGCACGCGCGGGCCGAAGCGTTCGGTGATGCCGCCGACGGTATTCAGCGCCAGTACGCGGGTCGCGCCGACTTCCTTCAGCGCGGCCAGGTTGGCGCGGTAGTTGACCCGGTGCGGCGGCACCGAATGGCCCTCGCCATGGCGGGCGAGGAAGGCCACCCTCTGCCCCAGCAGCCTGCCGATGCGCACCGGCCCGGACGGCGCGCCGAAGCGGGTTTCGACTTCACGGGATTCCACGTCGTCGAGCTGCGCCAGCTTGTAGACGCCGGTACCACCGATGACGGCGAGGCTGATGGAATGGGTCATGGGAGAAATCGGGAGTCGGAGTCGGGAATCAGCGGGAAGCCGATCGCTTTTGCTCATCATTCCCGCACAGGTGGGAATGACGAACGGTTATTACTTCAACGCGTAAATCCCCGGCAGGTTGCGCCCCTGCTCGTGGTAGTCCATGCCGAAGCCGAACACGTAGCGGTCCGGCACTTCCAGTCCCGCGTAGTCGGCGGCGATGCCCTCGACCACGCGCGCATGCGCCTTGGTCGCCAGCGCGGCGATGCGCACGTCGGTGGCGCCCTGCTCCAGGCACCATTGCTTCACCGCCAGCAAGGTATGGCCTTCGTCGAGGATATCGTCGACCAGCAGCACGCGGCGGCCGTACAGCGCGGTGGCCGGGCGGTGCTTCCACACCAGTTCGCCGCCACTGGTTTCGCCGCGATAACGGGTGGCGTGCAGGTAGTCGAAGGTCAGGTCGATGCCGTGCCCGCCCAGTTCCAGCGCCAGTTGCCCGGCGAACGGCAGCGCGCCGTGCATGATGGTCAGGTAGACCGGCACCTCGCCGGCGTAGTCGGCGGCGATGCGTCCGGCCATCGCGGCGATCGCGGCGTCGATGCGGGCACGATCGATGACCAGTTCCGCGCCGCGCAGCGCGTCCTTCAGCGGATATTCGTTGGTTGGATTCATCAGGCGGTGTTTTCCCTTGCGGCAGCCAGCGACGCTTGCGCCGCATCGTAACGGGCGTCGGCCAGCAGGCCGCCCCAGCCCAGCGCACCGCGGCCGATCAGGCCCAGCAGCGCGGCGGTATTCAGGCGACGGTCCTCGACCGCGGCCAGCGATTCCTCCACCGCTTCCGGGTGGCAAACCAGCACCACGTCGCAGCCGGCGTCCAGGTGGGCGTGGACGCGCGCGCGGATGCCGCCGGCGGAATGCGCCGCGGCCATGCTGATGTCGTCCGAGAAGACCACGCCGCGGAAACCCATGCCGCCATCGGTACGGTCTCCGCGCAGGATCTCGCCGATCCAGCGCGGCGAATAGCCGGCCGGTTCCGGCGCCACCTGCGGATAGACCACGTGCGCCATCATCACCGCGTCCGCGCCGGCGTCGATGCCGGCGGCGAACGGCACCAGGTCTTCGTCGCGCAGCGCCTGCAGCGGGCGCGGGTCGATGGCATCGTCGTGGTGGGTGTCTTCCAGCACCGTACCGTGGCCGGGGAAATGCTTCAGCGTCGCCGCCATGCCCGCGCCGTGCATGCCGCGCACGTAGGCGCGGGTGAATTCGGCCACGACCTGCGGATCGGCGGCGAAGGCGCGGTCGCCGATGGCGCGGTTGCCGCGGGCCAGGTCGACCACCGGGGCGAAGCTGAGATCGACACCGCTGGCGCGGACTTCGCTGGCCATCAGCCAGGCGTGCTCCTCGGCCAGCGCCAGCGCGCGCTGCGGATCCCGTGCGTACGCCGTTTCGAAGACCTGCAGCGGCGGCAGCTGGCTGTAGCCCTCGCGGAAACGCTGCACGCGGCCGCCTTCTTGGTCCACGCAGATCAGCTGCGGACGCGGCGCGGCGGCGCGGATCGCCGCCGACAGTTCGCCGACCTGCTGCTTCGAGGCGAAGTTGCGCCCGAACAGCACCACGCCGGCGACGGCGTCGTGCTGCAGCCAGTCGCGTTCGTGCTGGGCAAGTTCGTGGCCGGAAACACCAATCAACAACATGCGGGTTCCTTCAGGGAATGTCTTCGGCGTTGCGCTCGTCCTCGCGCCATTGCGAGTACGGGCGCGAGGCCAGGGCCAGATTGTAATAGCGTGGGCTGTCGGTCACCTGCCGGCCGGCCCAGGCGGGCAATTCGAAGGCCTCGTCGGCGCTGTCCAGCTCGATTTCCGCCACCACCAGCCCGGCGTTGTCGCCGAGGAATTCATCGACTTCCCACAGGTGCCCGGCGTGATCCACGTAATGCCGGCGCTTGTCGATCAGCCCGCCCGTGCACAGCGCCAGCAGGGCGCGCGCGTCGGCGACCGGGATGAGGTAGTCGAATTCCTGGCGGGTGTGGCCCAGTTCGCGCGATTTCAGGTTCAGGTGCGCCTCGTCGCCTTCGATCCGCACCCGCACCGAAGCGCGCTGCGCACCCGACTCGACCGCGTCGATGTCGTTCAGGTAGCCCTGCGCCATCGCCACGACCCCGTGCGCGGCGGCGCGCCAGCCGTCGCCGGTGACCAGGAACTTGCGTTCGATTTCTATGCCCATTGGTAATTTTCAAACCATAAGTGGGGGGAATCGTCATTCCGGCGGAAGCCGGGCCTTCAACCGCCGAATGGCGGGTCATCCATTTTGCTCTTGCCGTTCCCCGGCAAGACAACGGCAACGTGGATCCCGGCGTTCGCTGGGATGACGGC